>CBDUUP010000336.1:0-4822 GCA_965370435.1 uncultured Anaerolineales bacterium
TTCGTGCCCTTAGTTTTCAACCTTTCTAATCCACCCTAAATAAGCTTGGCTCATGTCTAGAACAAGTGCAAAGAGTTCGATTTGTTTTACATTTAGACCAGAAACTAGCGCTTTTGGGAGTCGAGGCTTCAGCCGGGAAATACCAGCCCAAGTGGCCCGGCTAAAGCCTCGACTCCAGTCTTGAAAAACGCCTTAATGCACTAGTTCTGAACATGAGCCATAAGCTTTGTCATCCGAAAGCCAGCTTATCAGTCCGCCGAAGGGCGGACTTCGTAAATGTTCAAGCGACTTTAGTCGCTGAGTCACCCCTCAGTTATTCCCCAACTTTCCGGGTATAATCACTCAAACCTCTATGCGCGATCCACTACTAGCCATTGCCAAAAGAATCCGCCCCAGCCTGGAATACATGGGGGAGCAAGAACGCATCGTAGCAGCCGGCAACGTCATCGCCGTTCTCTACTCCGCCCCCCTGGCCCTTATAGGATTCTTCTGGCTCATTCGCCTCACCGACCTGGACTTGATCCGCCGGGAATGGCTCATGCTGCTCGCTTTGGGCGCGCTGATGCAGGTGTTCAGCTACCTCAGCTTCTTCATGAATTTTGAAGTCCGCCCCGGCCAATTCGCCAGTTCGGCCAGTTCCCTGGACGGCACCATGATGTGGGCCGCCCTCCTCCTGTTCGGCCCCACCAGTCTGTGGCTGACCCTGTTCGGCAGCCTCTATGAATACCTGAACAGCCTGCGCCGATCTCACGACCCCAACCAACGCTGGAACATTCTCCGGGTCTTCAGCCTCAACACCTCCGTCACCATCTTTGGCCTTTTAGTGACCTGGGTCGTATACCAATCTTTGGGAGGCAAACTGCCCCTCCAGGGATTGATGCTGGTGGATATTATTCCCACCCTGGGCGCTATCACCGTCCACTTCCTGATTTCTATGATTCTGTTCGGCGGCTACCTCATCTACACCATCTTGAGCCAGGCCTCCCTCACCGACCGTTTCACCCCTCGGCCTTTGCTGCGCTTCTTCATCATCGCCTTGATGCTGCCCTACCTCGCTTTCCCCTTTGGCATCATGGCCGCAGGCCTGTACTCCCAGAACGGCCCCCCCGCTTTCATTATCTTTGTCGTCGGCCTGCTGATGGTGGCCTGGCTGGCCCGCCGCTTGAGCCAGGAAACCGAACGCAGCCGCCAGCGTTCCCGCCAACTAGAAGCCCTGGAACAACTCAGCCTGGACATCATCAGCGGCCCGCCCGACGCATCCCTGCTCCACGAGGCCCTGGCCGACCACGTCCCCGCCATGTTCCCCTCCGCCCGGGTCATCGTCTGGGCTGAACCGGACGAATTCCTCTTGCGCCATCCCCCCGAATGGACCCCCACCGTAGAACCCTTCTGGGAATGGGTGCGTCCTCAGACCGAAGTGCTGGCCTTTATGGCCGACCAAGACCTGCCCTGGCGGGAGGTCAACGAATCCCACAACCCCTTGATCATCGCCCCTATCCTCAGCGTGCTGAACAACGATTGCATTGGCTGGGTCTACCTCCAACTCCAAACCCTCGCCCAGCCCTGGGACGAAAAATCTCTCCGCCTCCTCTTCCCCGCCGCCAGCGCCCTGGCCGTCTTGATCGCCAACACCCTCAATCAGGCCGACATTTACGCCGAAACCCTGGAGCATGAACAAGCCGTACAAGAATTGAAACTCGCCGGAGAGATCCAGGCCGGCTTTTTCCCCGATGAGATCCCCGTTCACCCCGGCTGGGAGTTCGCCGTCACCCTTCTCCCCGCCCGAGAGACCTCCGGCGATTTCTTCGACTTCATTCCTCTGGAGGATGGACGCCTGGGCATCCTCATCGCCGACGTGACCGATAAAGGCGTTGGCCCGGCTCTCTTCATGGCCCTCAGCCGCACCCTCATCCGCACCTACGCCATCGAGTACGAAGCCGACCCCGACGTCGTCTTCTTCGCCACCAACGAGCGCATCCTCAAAGACACCCGCTCCAACCTCTTCGTCACCGCCTTCTTCGGCATCCTGGACAAAGACACCGGCCTCCTGACCTACAGCAACGCCGGGCACAACCCGCCTTACCTCTTATGCTGCGATGAAGAGAGCGGCCTCAAAGAATTGGGCAGCACCGGGATGCCCATTGGCGTGGACGAAGACGCCGTCTGGGAGAAAGAGACCATCCAGATCGCCCCCGGAGACCGCCTGGTGCTCTACACCGACGGCATCCCCGACGCCCTCAACGGGCAGGGCGAGTTTTTCGCCGACCAGAAACTGATCGAAGTCACCCGCGCCGCCACGGATCTGTCAGCATACGAGATCCAGACCGCCATCATCAACGAAGTACAAAACTTCGTCGGCCAGGCCCCCCAATTCGACGACATCACCCTCATCGTCCTCGCCCGGGATAACTCCACCGGATAAACAGGTTTGGGGGGTCAAAAAAAAGAGAGACTCTCGTCTCTCTTTCAATATCAACTCAAAATGAGCCTATTTAACCTTCACCAACGTCATCTCATTCCCCTCCGCCGTAGTCTTATTATGAACCTCATCCATCTCTCCCGTAGGGGCGAAGCGCTTGACGTGAGCTATGCCGAACGTTGCTTCGCCCAGGCGCGCCACCAAACATAACCTTCACCTAATCACCCAATTACTTTGCTTTTTATTCGCGTTATTCGCGTGATTAGCGGATAAACGTTTTTAGGCTTTCCTTAGTGTCTTCGAGCCTTCGTGGTTAAAAAACAAAAAAAGAGAGACTCTCGTCTCTCTTTCAATATCAACTCAAGATGAACCTATTTAACCTTCACCAACGTCATCTCATTCCCCTCCGCCGTAGTCTTATAATGAACCTCATCCATCATCTTGCGCATCAAGAAGATTCCCAGCCCGCCCACCTTCCGCTTCTCCAGCGGCACGTCCAGGATGGGGTCGGGAACGCCGTCCAGGTCAAAGCAAGGCGCTTTATCCCGCAGGGTGACTTTCAAGACGTTATCCGAATCCTCACAAATGCACTCGATATCGCCCTTGTCCTCCCCTCCATAAGCGTGTTCGATGATATTGGAGCAAGCCTCGTCCACCGCTAACTGAACCGCATAGATAGCCTTATCATCCATACCCGCATCTTTAGCGGCCTGAATCACAAACTCGGCGATCTTCGCCAGACTCTCGTACCGGCCGGGGAAAGTTGCTTTCCGCATAGAACTCCGAGGTGCAGCCTAGAAATTGCCCACCGCGTCAGTGATGTCGTCAAAGGTTTTAAAGTAATCGCTCATCCCCACCAACTCAAAAGAGGCGGCGATCTTTTCATCAACTTTATACAGCGCCAATTCTCCTCCCTTGTGTTGTTTGCATTTCTTCTGGGTCTCGGTCAGCACCCACAGCCCTTTACTGGAGAGAAAATCCACTTCGCTCATATCGAAGACGATCATGTATCGTTCCTCTTCGGTGAGAGTATCCAAAGCCTCTTGCAGCTTGGGCGCTGAGTAAGTATCCACGCGGCCAACCATCTTGACCACGTCAACGCGATTGTGTTTGGTAGTTGTGATTTCCATAGTATTGATGCCTCTCTCGTAATATATTGGGTAGCGGATTAGATTTTATTATCAGTGCCAGAGTATAACATAAAAACACTTACCAGGATGGAACCTTCAACCCCCTCATTCCATCCCATAAACCGAAAAAGCGTTGCCTACGTCGTTGATCAACACGGAGGCCGGCCGGGTGAGCAGATAGCCAACCACGAACATGTCGCCCACCGACCCGGCCGCGTTGAATGCCATCAGAAAGACCAATCCCGGCATCAACGAGAGCGGCACAAAGGGCAGCAAGACCAATCCGCCCAGTGAAAGCAGCGCTAACGGCGCCAGGCCGACCACCAAATACTGGTTGCGCGGCAGGTACCAATCCGGGGCCGCAGCGTAAGCGTAAGACCATGACAAGCCAAAAAAAGGCCGGTCCCCGGTGAACCTCCAGAAAAAGAACCCATGCGCCCCCTCGTGCAAGACGATCATCAATATCAGCGCCAACGCGTAGCTGATAAGTTCCGTATTGCCCAGCAGGTTAGCTTGATTCCCTTCCCAAAAGGCGGGGCGCAGCACAAAACTGGCCTGCACGAACATCCAGCCAAAGAAGACGAACAGGAACAGAACCCCCACGTTCAGGACGATGGAGACCAGGATATTCTTTTTAAGATCGAATTCGAAAATCTTCCGGTAGCCTTCCGGCAGGGTCTTGGTAGGGTTCATAGGTTCCATGCGCGGCCAACGCTCTCTATAGATATACCATCCAGGATGATGAATAGGTTCAACCTAGGCGAAGTTTTTACCCTTTCCTGGGCATGTAGCGGGCCAGCTTCCCCGCCAGGTTGGAGAGCGGCAGGCTTTGCAGCCAAACTTTTCCAGGCCCCGTCAGCGAGGCCAGGAACAGCCCTTCACCCGAGAAGAGAATATTCTTCACGCCCTTCACCACCGAAATATCATAATCCACGGTGGGTTCGAAGACTGCAATGTGGCCGGGATCAACCCGCAAGGTTTGGCCCGCCGCCAGGTCATATTCCTTTATTTCACCCGGAATCTCCATGAAGACCGTCCCCGGCCCGGTCACCTTCTGCAAGATGAACCCCTCCCCCCCGAACAGCCCCGCCCCCAGCCGTTTGCGGAAGTGCATCTCCAGCTTGACCGAATCCTCCGCGCACATGAAGGCGTCCTTCTGGCAGATCAAGCTCTCCCCCTCCGCCAGCTCCACGTCCAACACCTTCCCCGGCGCTTCCGGGGTGAAGACCACCAAAGCCGCGCGCCCGGCGCCGGGCGGGTCGGGGGTGGGGCG
>CBDUUP010000337.1:0-4810 GCA_965370435.1 uncultured Anaerolineales bacterium
ACAGCCTCCGGAAAGAGCGGATCTATCATAGACAAAAAGGCCGGGATGAGGAGCGGCTGAAACAGGATCATAGACCAGGTATTGAGTTGGGCCTTGTTATCCAGGAGCAGGCCTAAGCTCAAGCCGATCCCCACCGACAAGAGCGATCCGCCCAAGATCGCCAGCAGGGTCAACCCCCAGGAGACCACGTAAGTCCAGTTGAAAGCCAATACCGCCGCAGCGACTACCAGGATGTAAAACATGCCCGCAAGGGCCTTCCCCATCACAACCTGGTTATAACTGGCCGGGGAGACCAGCATCACGTCCAGGGTCCGGGTCCGTTTTTCCTCGAACATCAGATGGGGAACAGTGAGGGTACCCATCATGACGATGAGCAGCAAGAAAGACAGCGCCGTGATCCGCACGGCGCCCATCGCTTCGGGGGCCTGGTATATGGTCCCTTCAATCTGGACGCTCACCGGAACCCCCAGCAGGTCGGACATCCTCTCTTCATATTCGGCTTGCAGGTCGTCCTGGTCATAGCGGCGATCCCAGAGGATGTAGCCGCTCAATTCAGGTTGGCCGCCTGATTCCAAAGTTTGGTCGAAATCTACGGGAACGATCAACCCCAATGGGCCTTCATCCCCATCGTTGAAGAACTCCTCAAATTCTTGGAAGGAGTCCACCCGGCGCAGGTCATAGGCGGGGCTGCTCTCCAGCGCGGCGGTCAGCGTGGAATTCCCCGCATCGTACACGACGATATCGGTGTCGCTGCCGGTCCATAAAGAAGGCAGGAACTTATAAAACGCCATGAGAAAGAACACCAGAAGGAAGCTGGTCAAGGTGGTCTTGTTTTTCAGCGCGTCCAGGATGTCCTTGAAGGCGATGGCCCAGATGATGCGCAGGCTCTCGCCCAATCCACGTTTGGTTGTCTTCATTGATAAATTCCTTTACCGGTCCATCCGGCGAACGATCCCGGCCACCACAGCCAGGATGAGGGCAGCGCTCCCCAGCACCACGCCAAAATACAATAAGACCTGATCCGGGAGGACGCTGCCCGAAAGCGAGATGCGGAACAGCTTGGACAGGGGGACCGAGGGGATCCAGGTCAGGATGAATTTCACGATCTCGGGCCATTCGGCTTTCATGCTGTTGACCAAGAACACCGGCAGCATCAACGCCGCCATAACCATCCCCAGCCAGAGGTTCATGCTGGCCGGATTCTCGAAGATGCTGCCCAACAGCAGCCCGACTGCGACGGTGAGTAAAGTCCCGCAAATGGCCGCCAGGATCGCCAACCACCAATGCACGATCATAGCCTGGTTGAAGGCCATCACGATGGCGGCTGCGGTCAGCCCATAGATCAATCCAGCCAACGCTTTCCCGACTACTACTTCGCTGATGCGGGCCGGAGAGACCAGCAGGGCGTCCATGGTTTTGGTCTCCTTCTCTTCGATCATCAGGTAAGGGACGATGAAGATGGAGATGGTGAGGATGGCGATGGTGATGGAGATGGCGGTCATGAAGGGCTGGCCGTCCGAATCGGGGGGCGGATATACCTGGTTGCCCTCGGCGTTGATCCGCACCGGTTTTCCGAAAATATCACTGAGCTGCGCCTCGAAGTATTCCCGCTCTTCGGCGGCATCGGTTTCATTCACCCAATGCACGAAATAACCTTCCAGGATGACTTCACCATCTGACGCTATGAGCTGGTCAAAGTCCGCCGGGACTGCCAGGCCCATCACCTTGCCGCCGACTTGGGTCATGTATGCTTCCATCTGTTCTGGAGACTCCACGGGAATGATGTCAAAATCTATATCGCCGCCCAACTGGGCCAGCGATTGGGAGTCCGCCTCCGGGTAAATGACCATCCGGTGGATGTCGGCCAGCCCCATCAGCAAGGGCAAGGCCATCCCCGACAGCATCAAGAGGCCGACGCCCAGAACCACCGAGAGGATGGTCTTGTTCTTGATGGCGTCCACCATGTCCTTGAAGGCGATGGCCCAGATGATGCGGAGGCTGGCGCTTAGTTTTGTTTGATTTGATTTCATTTCAATTATTCCATTATCTATCTGAGCGGCGCACGACCCAGGCCGCCAGGGCTAGGACCAACGCCGCGCTGATGAATACCAGGGCCAATTCCGCGCCGTACTCGCTCAGGGGCGCGCGGCCTGAAAATGACAATTGTAAAATTCTGGATAACGCCACCGTCGGGATGAAAGAGAAGAGGGTCTTCACCGTTTCCGGCAGGACCGAGATGGAGGTCAAGAACACCGGGAGCAGGAGGGGCTGGACCATTATCAAAGTCCAGGCGCTCAACTGCTGCTTCTCCTTGAGGAGGCTGCCCATCAACAAGCCCACGCCCACGGTGAAGGCCGAGCCAGCGACCACCGCCAGGAGAGTGACTCCCGGATGGAGCAGCAGTGGGACATTGAGGGCCATCACCACCGCCGCCCCTGCCAGGCTGTAGAGCAGCCCGACGATGGCCTTGGCGATCACCACCTGCCCGGCGCTGGCCGGAGAGACCAGCAGGGCGTCCAGGGTCTTGGATTGCTTCTCTTCCAACATCAAGCCAGGGATGACAGAGATACTGATGAGGGTCAGGATGACGACCAGGATGGCGGCGGTGAGGAAGGGTTTTGCGCCGTCTGGGGTGGTGTAAACGGTGTGGCCGTCAAGGTTGATGCGTACCGGTTTCCCGGCCAATTCGGTGAACTGGGTCTCGAAAAAGGTTTGCATCTCATCGGCCTGGTCTTCGTTGGCCCAATGGACGATATATCCATCGAGGGTCAATTCCTCGCCGATCTCCAGGCGTTGGTCAAATTCAGCCGGGAGGGTGACGCCCAGGATCAGGAAGCTCTCGTAGCCGAGATACCATTCCAGTTCCTCTTGTGACTCCATGCGGCGGGTGTTGAATTGGTCGCTTTCTTCCAGATCGGCGACCAGACTCGAACTCCCTGCGTCGTAGACCGCCAGGACTGGCGGGCGGTCGGCGTTCCATAAGGAGGGGGCGGTCTTGTTCACCAGGAGTAGGATCATGGCGGTGAGGAACATGGACAGAATAGTTTTGTTCTTGACCGCTTCCAGGAGGTCCTTGGCGACGATGGCGAGGATGACTCGCAGGCCTTCGCCGAATTTACTTGGGGATGACTTCATGCTTTGTAACTCCGTTGTCCCAGATACCTTCCGGTAAGCTGGACGAAAACGTCTTCTAGGGTGGTTCGCTCGCCTTGCCCGTGTTCGGCTTTCAAATTTTCGGGCGTGTCCAGAGCGACGATGCGGCCCTGGTCCAGGATGGCGACCCGGTCGCTGAGTTGGTCGGCGTCTTCCATATAATGAGTGGTCAGGAAGACGGTCACGCCTTGATCCGACAAGTCAGCGACGATGGCGCGGATGTCGCGGGCCACGTTGGGGTCCAGGCCGCGAGTGGGTTCGTCCAGAAAGAGGACTTTGGGCTGGTGGAGCAGGGCACGGGCGATGAGCAAGCGCTGTTTCATGCCGTTGGAATACTTCTTGGTCTTATCCCGTTCCCGGCCCATCAGGCCGACCGCCTCCAGGACTTCTTTCACCCGGAACTTCTTCACGCCGTACAGTCGAGCCGAGAACATCAGGTTCTCCCAGGCCGACAGCCGTTCATAGATGTTTTGGCTTTCGAACACCACGCCGATGTTGGGCTTGAGCGCTTGCCGCTCCTCGACCACGTCACAGCCGACCACCCAGGCTTGCCCGGAGGTGGGCCGCAGTTGGCCGGTGAGGATCTTAATGGTGGTGGACTTTCCGGCCCCGTTAGGACCCAGGAAGCCGAAGACCTCGCCGGGTTCCACCTCGAAGCTGATCCCGTCCACGGCGCGCAGGTCGCCATAATCTCGGGTCAACTCTTTCACTTCAATAGCTTTCATCATTGTACTCCTGTACTGTCTTCTCTATTCTACGTTATTTCTGCGGTTCAGGGACTTGCCCAGAGCATCGCCTATGCCCATGCCGAGGACGGCTCCGACACCCATCATCCCCGGGCTGGTCTTTGCGAAGAACAGGGTGAGGGCCGCGCCGATGACGATTCCGAAAAGCAGATTGTAGGATTTCTCTTGCAGTTGGTTCTTATTCTGAGACATTGTGTATTACTCCTTCAACTCTAGTGGATAGGGTTATTTGTTGGGTTCAAGTTCTCGCTTCAGGATGAAGACGACGGTGGTGGTGGTTCCCATGTTGACTTGCAGGCCGAGAATGTGATCCACCTCCCAGCCGTCCTTCGCCAGGCGGTTCAAGTCAGCGATGTAGCGGTCGGAAAGACTGGCTTTAAACCATCCCCTGACATCAACTTGTATTTGGCGGTATTCGTAGTTCATAGTTTCACTTTCTTTCGAAGCGAAGCCGCTGTTCCGCTTCGCCAGGATATTGGTTGTTCTACTGATTCTTTTCCAGGCTGCGCTGATGCAGTTTTTCGCCGATGGCGATGCCGACCCCAACGCCCAAACCTGGGCCGATCCCCAGCAAGCCGAAGCTGCCGGTCACAATCGCCAGAACGAGGCCTACGGGGGTGAACATCAGCATACCGATAGCCATGCCGATGCCCATGTATTGGTCTTTGGTCCGTTTCTCATCGTTGTTGTTATTCGCCATGCTTGAAACTCTCCTTTGGAATGCTGCCAATATTTCCGGCTGCGCTTCTCCGTTTGTCGTTTTTCTGCCCACAGTGTATATTAAAAGAAAAGCGATTGCAACAAAAACTGGCTGAACGGAGACTCTGAGGGTTGGATGGCGCGTTTGGGGGGTTGAATGGAGGGGGATTTTAGAGTGATTAGGTAATCAGGCAACCAGTTAATTAGGGTAT
>CBDUUP010000338.1:0-4802 GCA_965370435.1 uncultured Anaerolineales bacterium
TCTATTCTCTCAAAAAATTCATCCTTCCGCCTTCATCCTTCCTAATCACCTTGTTGCCCCATCACCCATTCACTATTCACCATTCTCCATTCTCGAATCTCTCCTCGTAGAACATCTGTACACAATCCCCTCCCCAGTGGTATAATCTCCCCATGACCTCCATAGTCGCGTTAGATCTAGAAACCACCGGCCTCAATCCCCACAACGATGAGATCATCGAAATCGGGGCCGTACACTTCAAGGGCAGCCGGGTGGAAGAAGAGTGGCAAACCCTCATCAACCCCGGCCGGGAAATCTCTCCCTTCATCACCCGCCTCACCGGCATCACCAACGCCATGGTGCAGAACGCCCCCCGCCTGGATGACGTGCTGGAGGAGCTGGTGGACTTCGTGGGCGACAAACCCGTCCTGGGACACAACGTCAGCTTTGACCTCTCCTTCCTCAACGAGCGCGGCGCCCTGACCCACAACCGCGCCCTGGACACCTACGACCTGGCCTCCATCCTGCTGCCCACCGCCAGCCGCTACAACCTGGCCGCCCTGGGACAAACCCTGGGCATCCCCTTCCCCGCCACCCACCGCGCCCTGGACGACGCCCGCGTCACCGGCCACGCCTACATTCGGCTATACGAAAAAGCCACCCAACTCCCCCTCGACATCCTCTCCGAGATCGTCCGCCTGGGCGAACTGCTGGATTGGAGTTCCGGGTGGGCCTTCGCTCAGGCCCTGCGCTCCCGCGCCCACGAAACGGTCAAAGACCGCCGCGCCAACCAAGGCTTCAGCGGCCCTCTCTTCGAGGGGATGCAACCCCGCCCTCCGGAGCCTCGCCAGGCGATGGTGGAATACGAAAGCGCGGTTCGCCTTGACCCCGAAGAGGTCGCCGCCATCCTAGAACACGGCGGGGAATTCTCCCGCCACTTCCCTCAATTCGAATACCGCCCCCAGCAAGTAGAGATGCTCAAGATCGTCACCCACGCCCTCTCCGAAAGCCAACACCTCATGGCCGAAGCCGGGACCGGCACGGGGAAATCCATCGCCTACCTCATCCCCGCGGCCCTGTGGGCCATTGAGAACAACACCCGGGTGGTCATTTCCACCAACACCATCAACCTGCAAGACCAGCTCATCAAGAAAGACATCCCCGATATGATCGCCGCCCTGGACCTGGACCTTCACGCCGCGGTCCTCAAAGGGCGGCGCAATTATCTCTGCCCCCGGCGGCTGGAAAGCCTCCGCCGCCACGGGCCGGAGACCGTTGAGGAAGTCCGGGTCATTGCCAAGATGCTGGTCTGGCTGCAAGAGACCGAGACCGGCGACCGGGCCGAGGTCAACCTCACCGGCCCGGCGGAAAGGGCCGTCTGGAGAAGCATCTCCGCCGACGACGAAGGCTGCTCCACCGACACCTGCATCGGCCGCATGGGCGGGACCTGCCCCTTCTACCGCGCCCATCAAGCCGCCCAGAACGCCCACATCATCATCGTCAACCACGCCCTGCTGCTGGCCGACGTCGCCACCGGCAACCGGGTGCTGCCCGACTACGACTACCTCATTGTAGACGAGGCCCACCACCTGGAAGCAGCCACCACCAACGCCTTGAACTTCTCCATCACCCGCGGCGAGGTGGAACGCACCCTGCGCGAATTAGGCGGCTCCGGCAGCGGCGCGCTGGGGCGTATCCTCAGCGGCGCGCAGAACCTGCTCAAACCCGGCCAATACGGAGCCTTGAATAAACTGATCGAACATGCCACCAGCAAAGCCTTCCAGTTCCAGAACCACATCCGCCAGGTCTTCACAGCCATTGACGGCTTCCTTGAAGACCAGCGGGAGGGCCGTCCCCTGGGCCAATACGCCCAGCAGGTGCGCATCCTCCCCTCCACCCGCACCCTCCCCGCCTGGCTGGACGTAGAGATGGCCTGGGACGAAGCCGAAAGCGCTCTCCGGCCCCTGCTGGAAACCCTGGAAAAAACCTCCACAGCCGTGTCCGATCTGTCCGAGTCGGGCGCTAAGGGTTTCGACGATCTCTTCACCAGCCTGCTCAATCTCTACCGCCGCCTCCACGAACTGAACGAAAACCTCAACGCCCTGGTTTTCAACCCCCTGGAGGACAAGATCTATTGGGCCGAGATCCATCCCGCCTACAACAACCGCCTGGTGCTCCAGGCCGCCCCCCTGCACGTCGGCCCCTTGATGGAAACCCACCTCTGGCACCAGAAATCCTCCGTCATCCTGACCTCCGCCACACTGACCACCGCCGGGGAGTTCACCTACCTCCGCGACCGCCTCTACGCCCACGACGCCGACGAGCTGGCCCTGGGTTCGCCCTTTGATTTCGAGAGCGCCGCCCTGCTCTACATCCCCGATAACATCCCCGAACCCTCCGACCGCAAAGGCCACCAGAAAGCCATCGAGCGCAGCCTCACCGACCTGCTGCGGGCCACCGGCGGGCGCGCCCTGGTGTTATTCACCTCCTATCACCAGCTCAAGCAGACCTCCCGCGCCCTGGCCCGAAGCCTGGCAGAAGACGACATCCAGATATACGAACAGGGCGAAGGCGCTTCCCCCCACGCCCTGCTGGAGAATTTCCGCACCACTGAAAGAGCGGTTCTTCTAGGCACCCGCGCCTTCTGGGAAGGCGTGGACGTGCCCGGCGAAGCGCTCTCCGTGCTGGTCATCGTCAAGCTGCCCTTCTCAGTGCCCTCCGACCCCATCGTAGCGGCCCGCGCCGAAACCTTTGAGGACCCGTTCTACCAATATCAGGTCCCCGAAGCCATCCTCACCTTCCGCCAGGGCTTTGGCCGCCTGATCCGCACCGCCTACGACCGCGGCGTGGTCGCCATCCTCGACCGGCGGGTGCTCTCCAAAAGCTACGGGCGCTTCTTCGTCGATTCCCTGCCTCCCTGCTCGGTGCAGACCGGCCCCCTGAGCGATCTACCCGAGGCAGCCGTGCGCTGGTTGGGGCTTTAGCGAAATCCATTATCGTTTTTTATATCTCCCCACCGCGAATCGTAGATAACCTCCCGCAGGTTGTTTCTTCAAAAAAGAAGTTTTTTTGAACCTACGGGAGGTGGTGTATATTCTTGGTCTTTTTTGGCTCAAAACTGATCGAAAAATAACATTGCGTTTCTTTCATAATTAATGTATACTGACTTTCATGTAATCAATTCAAACCCTATCAACCACACCCAAACAAGGAGACACCTAGTGAAGAATCGAAAACTCGCCAAGATTATCATTATTATGTTAATTGTCCCTTTCATTACGGGGGGGTGCATTGTTCTCAAGAGCAAATACGACGAACTTGAGGTCCAATACAACGAAGCCCTGGACGACATCTCTGGTCTCGAGGATGATGTAGATGGACTGGAATCTGACAAGTCCGACCTGGAAACCACCGTCGCAGACCTGGAAGGGTCAGTCGCCACCCATCTGGAAACCATTTCTGGACTGCAAAGCAACATTGCAGACCTTGATGCCAATGTCGCAGACCTCGACAGCCAAGTCGCCGACCTTGAAACCCTCAATTCTGAACTTCAAGCCCTGGTTGATGATTTACAGGACCTCGCTGATGCGGTTGCTTCGACCATCTGCGAATTGACCTTCGACCAGTACATGAACGATTACGCGTTATTCGACTTTTTCGAAGCAGGTTTTTCGGCCTACCTTAGCCTCTTCTTTGGGACCGAGGTATATTTCACCCAATTCACTCCACCGGGATCAGAGTATGACGGTGACCGCGAACTCGAAACCCACAATATCGCGGTTTCCTTAGACTCCCTTGAAGGCGCTTTCCTCATAGACATGACTGCGAATTGCATAGCTTACAATCCAGACTGGATTGACATAGATCCCTAGATCGCCTTTCAAAAACTACGAATCTGGAGATGGCGTTGATCCTAAACGCCGTCTCCTTTTATTTTTCTCCCATTGGCGATGAATCCACCTTGACAATACGCCCAGGAGATGGCTATAATGCCCTTCACACGCGGGTGTAGCCAAGTGGTAAGGCAGTAGCTTCCCAAGCTACCATTCACGGGTTCGATTCCCGTCACCCGCTCAAAGAGCCGCCCTGCGTAAGGGCGGCTCTTTCCATTCTTAATAATATTTACCACCAAGTCACAAAGTCACCAAGAAAAACAAAAATCTTTGTGTCTTGTGTCTTAGTAGTAAAAAAACTCCAATTTCAGAAAACATTAACCGCCAAGTCACAACACCCCATCTTTCATCCTTTCCAACGCCTCCACCAGCATACTCCGCGGGCAGCCGAAATTCAACCGCGCAAAACCCTCTCCGCCCTTCCCGAAGGCGGATCCCTCGTTCATCACCACCCCGGTGTTCTGCACGAAGAACTCGCCCGGCTTCCCCTCCATACCGGCCTCCCGGCAATCCAGCCAGGCCAGATACGTCCCCTCCGGGTTCACCATGCTGATCCCCAGCAGCTCCTCCCGGACGAAATCAACTGCCAAATCCCGGTTGGCCTCCAGATACACCAGCAACGCGTCCAGCCACCCCTCCCCTTCTCCATAAGCCGTCTCCATCGCCAACATCCCGAACATATTCACCCACCCTACCAACCCCTGCTTGGCCTGGTTGAATTTCTCCTGCAAGTCTGGGTCCTGGATGACGGCCACGGAGGCTTTCAGTCCGGCCAGGTTGAAGGTCTTGCTGGGAGCCAGGAGGGTGATCGTATTCTTGGCGATCTCAGGATCACGAGAAGCGATAGGAATATGCTTGTGGTCCGAGAAAATCAACTCGCTCTGGATCTCATCCGAACAGATCACCACCTCATGCCGCAAGCAAATCTCA
>CBDUUP010000339.1:0-4791 GCA_965370435.1 uncultured Anaerolineales bacterium
AATCATACCTGGTGGCTCTTTTTTGGTTTTCCTGACAACATTTGCGTGCACACCTAAGAAGATGTCAACGCCATTACCGTCAATCTACTGGTATAATCCCATGTTCGAGACTCTGACCGACCGCCTTACCGACGTATTCAAGCAGCTCCGCCGCCGGGGGAAGCTTTCCGAGAAAGACGTGGATGCGGCAATGAAAGAGGTGCGCCTGGCCTTATTGGAGGCCGACGTTCACTACGGCGTGGTCAAGGACTTCGTGGCCCGGGTGCGTGAGCGCTCTGTCGGCCAGGAAGTCTCCAAGGCCCTCAATCCGGGCCAACAGGTCATTAAAATCGTCAACGAAGAGCTGATCGCCACTCTGGGCGAGCCGGAACGGCTCAACCTGACCGGCCCTAAGCCGAGGGTCATCATGTTGGTGGGGCTGCAAGGCTCCGGCAAGACCACCACGGCGGGCAAGCTGGCCCGCCAACTGCGCGCCAAAGGCGAGCGGGTCATGCTGGTCGCCGCCGACCCCTACCGCCCGGCCGCCATCGAGCAGTTGGAGATCCTGGGCCAACGCCTGGACGTGCCGGTATATGCCGACGCCGAGGTGGCTCCGCCCAAACTCGCTCATCAGGCCCTGGACAAAGCCAGGAAAGGCGGCTACACTGCCCTCATCCTGGATACGGCCGGACGCTCTCAGTTGGACGGCGAAATGATGGATGAGATCACCGCCATCAGCGAGAAAGTCTCCCCGGTGGAGACCCTGCTGGTGGTGGACGCCATGACCGGGCAGGAAGCGGTCAACATCGCCGAGGGCTTCCGGGATGCGGTCTCGCTGACCGGGCTGGTCCTGGCCAAGATGGACGGCGACGCCCGCGGCGGCGCGGCCATATCGGTCCGCTCGGTCACCGGCGTGCCTATCAAGTTCCTGGGCACCGGCGAAAGTCTGGACGGGCTGGAAGTCTACGACCCGGAGCGCCTGGCCTCCCGCATCCTGGGCATGGGCGACTTGATCGGCTTGATCGAAAAGGCCGAAGCCGCCTTTGATGAGCAGACCGCTATGGAACAGGCCGAGAAGATGCTCTCCGGCGACTTCACCCTGGAAGATTTCCGGGAACAAATAGGCCAGGTGCGCAAGATGGGCTCCATCGGCCAACTGATGGGCATGATGCCGGGCGGGATGGGCCGACTCGCCAAGCAGGTCTCGCCCCAGGATGCCGAGAAGCAGCTTAAAAAGACCGAAGCAATTATCGACTCGATGACCCCTGAAGAACGGCGCAAATCCAAGGTCATCAACGCCAGCCGCAGACGCCGCATTGCAGGCGGCTCCGGTACTACGGTGCAAGACGTCAATCGTTTATTGAAGCAATACCGGGAAATGCGCCGGATGTTCAAAAAATTAAAAAAATCGGGCATGCGCGGCCTGCCGCGTATGTTCGGCTGACCGCCTGGTTGGTCCCCGTCGGGCAACTCCGCGTGACCCCTTCCCACGCTCCCTTCCGCCCGCCGCCGCCAGCCAGATAAAACTATAAAATTAACCTAATGTAAGGAGATTTATCCGATGGTACGAATACGTTTACGCCGGGTTGGCGCTAAGAAACAAGCCAGCTACCGAGTGGTGGCCGCCAACCGAGAGTCCCCCCGGGATGGCCGCTTTCTGGAAAACCTGGGTTTTTACAACCCTCGCACCGAACCCTCAACCATAAAATTCAAGGAAGACCGGGTTTATGATTGGCTGATGAAGGGCGCTCAGCCCTCCGATTCGGTGGTGAAGTTATTCAATCAGGTCGGTTTCATGGATCGCTACGAGCGTTTCAAAGCTGGCGAGTCCGTCGAGACCCTGCTGGAAGAGGCCGAGAAGGTTTACGCCGAGCGCAACGTCAACCCCAAGACCCGCCGGGATGACCTGTTTGAAGCCCGCAAGCTAGAAAAAGCAGCCGTCAAAGAAAAACTGGACGCTAAAGAAGCCGCCAAGGCCAAGGAAGAAGAAGAAGCCGCCGCCGCCGAAGCCGCCGCCGAAGCCGCCGCCCGTGAAGAGGCTGAAGGCGCCGCGGAAGTTGCCCTGGCTGAAAAAGCGGCTGTTGAAGCTGAAGTCGAGGCTGCCGCTGAGGCGGAAGAAGCCAAAAAAGCTGCCAAGGAAGCTGAAGATGCCAGGATAGCCGGAGAAGAAACTGAAGCTGAACCTGCCAAAGCTGAGCCTGAAGCCGAAGCTGAGCCGGAAGCCGAAGCAGAGCCGGAAGCCGAAGCGGAGCCGGAAGCCGAAGCGGAAGAAGAACCCAAAGCCGAAGAAGAAGCTGCCGCTGATGCGGGCGCTGATGCGGGCGCTGACGCGGATGTGGCCGCGGATGCGGAGCCAGAGACTGAATCCGAAGAAGAAAAGACCGAGGAAGAACCCGCGGACGAAGAAGCCGAGTCGGAGGAGTAATTCTCCTCGGGCATTGGCGGAGGTAACATCATGAAGGAACTCGTTGAATACATTGCTCGTTCCCTGGTGGATGACCCCACCCAGGTTCAGGTGTTGGAAGTGAAAGGCGGGGGAGAAGTTGACCTGGAATTAACTGTGGCGAAGGAAGACATGGGGCGCGTGATCGGCCGCAGCGGCCGGGTGGCGAACGCCATGCGGCTTTTGCTTCGAGTGGCCGCGGCCCGTGAAGGCAGCCGCGCCAACCTGGAAATCGTTGACCCCCAATGACCTCCCGCCGTCTATCGCCGGGCACAAAACCAAACGCAGGCTCGCCATCCCCCGGCGAGCCTGTATTCTTGGCGGTGGGGCGCTTTCGCCGCCCGCATGGGGTGCGCGGGGAGATTTTGATGGAAGTGATGACCGATTTCCCCGAGCGTTTAAAGCCCGGCGTCACCTTCTTCCTGGGCGAGGAACACCGGCCTATCCAACTGGCCGCCATCCGCCAGCATAACAAAGGCCTGCTGGTCAGCTTGGATGGATACCAGAACCGGGAGGAGGTCGGCGTTCTGCGCAACCAGATTTTATTCGTCCGCGCCGATGACCGCCCCCCGCTGCCGGAGGGAGAATATTACCATCACCAACTCCTGGGCCTGCAAGTGGTCACCGAGGAGGGGGAGGCCCTGGGCGTCCTGGCCGAGATCATGGAAACCAGCGCCAACGAGATCTTCGTGGTGCGGCCTGAGTCTGGCAAGGATATTTTGATCCCCGATATCGAAGAGGTGGTGCTGGAGATTGACCTGGAAAGCCGGAAGATCGTGGTGCGGCTGCTGCCAGGCCTGCTGCCCGAATAACTGCCCCTGGCGTGCGCCAATCAATAATCCCAATGAGGAAAAGCAAGCATGAGCACAGATAAAGTAATCTATTCCATGATGAGGGTGGGACGAATCCATCCACCCAATAACCAAGTGCTGCGCGATATTTCGTTGGGATTTTTCTATGGGGCCAAGATCGGCGTGCTGGGGCTGAACGGGGCGGGTAAATCCACCCTGTTGAGGATCATGGCGGGCGTGGATCAGGAATACGTGGGCGAGATCACCATGTCCAAGGGGTATTCGGTGGGATTGCTGGAGCAGGAACCCCAACTGGATGAGGAGAAAACGGTGCAAGAGGTGGTGCAAGAGGCCGTACAGCCCATTATCGATTCCTTGACCCGCTATGACGAGGTGAGCGCCAAGTTCGCGGAACCGGATGCGGATTTCGACGCCCTCATGGAAGAACAGGCCAAGCTGCAAGAGGAGATAGACCGCCTGGACGCCTGGAATCTGGAAAACCATTTGGAGATCGCTATGGAGGCGTTGGGCTGCCCGCCCCCGGATACCCCGGTGCGGATCCTGTCCGGCGGGGAGCGGCGCAGGGTGGCGCTGACCCGTCTGCTGCTGACCGAGCCGGACATCTTGCTCCTGGATGAGCCTACCAACCATCTGGATGCCGAGTCCACCGCCTGGCTGGAGCGTCATCTGCGGGATTATAGAGGGACCGTGATCGCGGTGACCCACGACCGGTACTTCTTGGATAATGTAGCCGGTTGGATCCTAGAACTGGACCGAGGCTATGGGATTCCCTGGAAAGGCAATTACTCCTCCTGGTTGGAGCAGAAACAAACCCGCTTGCAGCAGGAAGAGAAATCCGAATCCAAACGGCAGCGGACGCTGGCGCGCGAGCTGGAGTGGGTGCGGATGACGCCCAAAGCGCGCCAGGCCAAAGGCAAAGCCCGGGTGGCGGCTTACGAACGCCTGTTGAGCCAGGAATATGATCAGAGGCGTGAAGAACTGGAAATATTCATCCCCTCCGGCCCCCGGTTGGGGGATATTGTGATCGAATTTGAAGACCTGCGGAAAGGCTATGATGACCGCGTGTTGATAGAAAACTTGACTGCCAGCATGCCGCCGGGGAGCATTGTGGGGGTGATCGGGCCGAATGGGGCCGGGAAATCCACCTTGTTGAAGATGATCGCCGGACAGGAAGAACCTGACCAGGGCACGGTGCGGATCGGAGGGCATGACGCCTGGAGCACCGCGGCCAAGCATCATCTGGGTTACAGCCCCGACCTGACCAGCTTTTACGAGGAGATGACCGGCCGCCAGTTCGTGTACGCCATGGCCCGGCTGCACGGCTTTTCACGCGCCGAGGCACGCCAGCGAACCCAACACGTGCTGGATGAAGTCGGCATGGCCGACCGCGCCGGGCGTCGTCTGGCGGGATGCAGTCACGGCATGCGGCAGCGGATCAAGCTGGCCCAGATGCTGGTGCACGATCCGTGGCTGTTGTTGCTCGACGAGCCTTTGGGGGGCATCGATCCCGGCGGGCGGCGCGAAATCAACGAACTGTTGATGCGTCTGGCCGGCCAG
>CBDUUP010000340.1:0-4773 GCA_965370435.1 uncultured Anaerolineales bacterium
TGGGCCTGCTGATCCTCCTGGTCATTCTGCTGGTTCTCGTGCTGCAAGGCGAAAGGCCATCCCAAATAGGTAGCCAGCCCACGGGCGCTCCGCCTTTGGCGGTAGCTCCTGAGGTCTGTGCCAGCTCCGCCAGTCCAACCCCGCCCAATGACGAGGCCATCATCTGGCCGGACCAACTTGTGGCCGGGGACATCGTGAAAAGTGGGCCGTTCACCTTCCACCTTTGGCTCTACTGTGACCCGGATTTTAGCCCCCAGGCCTATGACTCTGTTTTATACAGCGCCATCACCGGGCTGGGAATCTTCACCGCCTGGAGTTATAACGGCGCTGAACTCGAAGGCGTGACCGTTGAACTTATTGGCTTCGAGCCGGAGTTGATCCCTATGAGTGAATTCAGCGGCAACTTGAGTCCCGGCACAGGTTCTCAGTTCAGTAACGGGATTCGCCTCCCTGATGAGGTTTCCCTCTCCTCCACAGACGAAACTTCTTTCCGGTTTGTGTATCAGGTGCGCCCACCGGACGGCATGGCCTATGGCGCCTCGCTCTCCTTCACCTTGCAAAGCAGCCCCGCGGGCTACGCACCCCGCAATGTCCAGATTACCGCATTGCCGCCCGAACAGATCGCCCAGGAAATGCGCACGCCCACCTCCATCCCCACCGCCTTGACCGAATACGCCCCCCCGACAGTTCAGGGTTCCCTCCCCCCAGACGACTTTGACCCCTCCGCCAGCGCCCTGGAGATGGAGATATTTATGGGAGACGACCTAGACAATCCCAGTTTCTTCTACGGCGACCTCTACGGGGACGGCTACTTGTTGGGCCGGGTGAATTTCGGCCTGGTTCCGGGGGGCTGGTGCGACCGTTCCGCCGACGGCTCCCGCATAGCCTTCAAGTTCATCGAGATATTGGACGAAGTTGAGCGCGCTGCCTTGCAATGGCTGGACTTGCGCAGCGTTGACCAGGTTATTGCCCCGCTGCCTGATTTGAATATCCGCAGCCTGATCGCCTGGTCGCCCTCCGGTTATCGCATCGCCTTTTTCGCCTGCGCCTCCGGCCAGGATTGCGGCCTTTACATCCTGGACACCGACTCCGGCCAGGCCCGGCAAGTCACCGAGGCCCTCATGGGGTATCACACCCTCTACTGGAAGCCGGATGGAACCCAAATGTTGTTTTATGGAGCCGTTCCGGGCAGCGAAGACCACCTGCTCTATGTCCTGGACTTGGACACCGCCGAAGTCCTATACAGCCAGCCCTGGGAGACGGCCCTCAATGACCCTCAAGCCCCCTTCGCCGATTGGGACATAACCTTTCCAGAGGAGGATACGAATAGCTTTTCAGGCTGCGGAACCATCAGGTAGAAAGTAACTCCTGGGCAAGTTGAGACGAGGTTAAATTAAAACACAAAGAAAAAGTTTTTCTCTCTAAGCGAAGCGGCGTTCTCTGTGTCTCTGTGGTGAAATGTTTTTCTTTGAGAGTCAGGGAGAAAGACCTACACCGCCTCGATTTGCTCAATATCCGGGAAGAACTGCCTCACCGTCCCCTCCACCCAGCCCCGCAAAGTGGTCTCGGTCAGCGGGCAGCCGTCGCAGGCCCCGCCCATCCGCACCTTGAGCGCCTTCCCGTCAAAGGACACCACCTCCACCGACCCCCCATGATACTGCTCGATATAAGCGCTCAATCGAGTGATGAGGTCCTTCATCCGCACCTCGTCCGGGGCGATCTCGTGGTTATGGTCGGTCATGGCTGCTCTCCTTAATCACCTCCCGCAGGTTGTTTTTACTGCGGGAGGTTTTCTTCATAAGACGCTACGCGTCCACAGTCTCTTCTTTCTTCTTCTTGGCCTTCTTCTTCACCGGCACATTCTCCCCCTGCCGGAAAATGATCTCCTCCCCATCCTCCCCCACGTCCACAATCACCGTGTCGCCGGAAGTGAACTCCCCCGCCAGCAGCTTCACCGAAAGAGGGCTTTCGATGAACTTCTGCAAAGCCCGCATCAAAGGCCGCGCCCCGAAGTCCGGGTCGTAGCCTAACTCGGCCAGCCGGTCGCGGGCCGCCGGGGTCAGCTCGGAGTTCAGGCCGTGTTCCAACAGCCGGTCCTGCACTTGCTTGATCTCCAGGTCCACGATCAGTTTCATGTCCTCCAGGGAGAGGTGCGAGAAAGTGATGATCTCGTCTATCCGGTTGAGGAACTCGGGGCGGAACGTGCCCTTGAGGGCCTTCTCGATCTTCTCCTGGGCTGCGCGGTCTTCGTCGTCGGCGTTCGGATTGAGGAAGCCCAGACTGCCAGAGTTGCGGACGAATTCGGTGCCCAGGTTGCTGGTCATGATCAGCACCGTATTGCGGAAGTTGACCACCCGCCCCTGCCCGTCCGTCAGCCGTCCATCGTCCAGGATTTGGAGCAAGGAGTTCCACACTTCGGGGTGGGCCTTCTCGATCTCGTCGAAGAGGATCACCCGGTAAGGCCGTCGGCGGACCGCTTCGGTCAGTTGGCCGCCTTCCTCGTAGCCCACGTATCCGGGAGGCGCGCCGAACAATCGGGAAACTGCGTGCTGCTCGCGGTATTCGCTCATGTCAATCCGCACCAGGGCATCCTCGTCGTCAAACATAAATTCTGCCAGGGCCTTGGCCACCAAGGTCTTGCCCACCCCCGAAGGGCCGATCAAGATGAACGACCCAATAGGGCGCTTGGGGTCCTTGAGGCCCGATCTGGCCCGGCGGATGGCGTCGGAGATAGCGGT
The DNA here is from genome assembly GCA_965370435.1 of uncultured Anaerolineales bacterium. Lineage (GTDB taxonomy): Bacteria > Chloroflexota > Anaerolineae > Anaerolineales > UBA11579 > CBDUUP01. The sequence continues at coordinate 2,739 of CBDUUP010000340.1, forward strand.
GATGGCCTCGGTCTGGCCGATGATGCGCTCGTGGATGCGGTCTTCCATTTGAAGCAGCTTGGCCGCTTCGGTCTCCATCATCTGGGTGACCGGGATGCCCGTCCACTGGGCGACCACTTCGGCGATGTCGTTCTCGTCCACCACCTCGTCCAGTTCATGTTCCCCTTCCCAGGCGTCGCGCCGCTGGCTGAATTCTTCTTCCAAACGCAGGCGTTCGGCCTTTTTCTCGGCCGCTCGCTCGTAATCTCGTTCCAATCCGGCATGCTCCTCTTCAGCCCGCAAGCGGTCAAGCTCGTTTTTCATGATTTTGACATCGGGGGGCAAGGAGTACAGCGCGACCCGCAGTTTGGCGGCGGCTTCGTCCATCAGGTCAATGGCCTTGTCCGGTTGGTGGCGGTCGGTCACGTAGCGGTCCGAAAGCTGGGCCGCGGCCACCAGGGCCTCGTCGGAGAATCGCACCTTGTGATGGGCTTCGTAGCGGTCGCGCAGCCCTTCCAGCATTTTGATGGTGTCTTCTATGTTAGGCTCATCTACGTAGATCGGCGCAAAGCGGCGTTCCAGGGCCGCGTCTTTCTGGATGTGTTTATGGTATTCATCCAAAGTGGTGGCCCCCACGCACTGGAGATCCCCCCGCGACAGGGCCGGTTTGAGCATGTTGGAGGCGTCCATCGCTCCCTGGGCCGCTCCCGCCCCGACCACGGTGTGCAGCTCATCAATGAAAAGGATGACCTCGCCCTGAGCGCGCTCCACCTCTTCCAAGGTGGCTTTGAGCCGCTCCTCGAACTCCCCCCGGAAACGCGAACCGGCGATCATGGCCCCCAGGTCCAGGGAGATGACCCGCTTCCCGGAGAGAATTTCGGGCACGTCGTTGGTGGCGATCTTCTGGGCCAGCCCTTCCACAATGGCGGTCTTGCCCACCCCCGCCTCGCCGATCAGCACCGGGTTGTTCTTCGTCCGGCGGGAGAGCACCTGGATGACTCGCAGGATCTCGCCGTCCCGCCCGATGACCGGGTCGAGTTTGCTCTCCCGGGCCATGGTGGTCAGGTCGCGGGAATATTTCTCCAGGGTTCGGTAGCGGGTCTCGGCTTTTCGGTCGGTCACTCGCTGCCCCCCGCGCACCTGCTGGATCGAGTCTTGGACCCGCTCGCGGGTCACCCCGGCCCCTTCCAGAAGTTTAGCCGCAGAGGTGTTGCGCTCGTTCAAGATCGCCAGGAAGATGTGCTCGGTGGAGATGAACTCGTCTTTTATTTTGTTGGCCTCTTCGTTGGCCAGGTCAATTATGCGCTTGACCCGCGGGGTGATGAAGATTTGCCCCGCCCCGCCCCCGAAGATGTTGGCCTTGGGGCTGGTGCGCAAGATGTAGTCCAGGCGCTCCATCAGCGCCTCGGTGTCTATCTTGAGTTCCTCTAATAGCGAGGAGATCACACCCTGGGGCTGTTCAATCAGAGCCATCAGGATGTGTTCGGTGTCAATCTGGTTGTGCCCGTAGCGTTGAATGATCTCGGCGGCCCGTTGGGCGGCCTCCTGGGCACGTTCGGTGAAGCGGTCGAATCGCATCATAATCAGAATCCTTCTTTCGTCATAAGAACCAATGGGAATTCCAACAGGGTGATACCTGTTAGGTAGATTATAACATCCAGAAGATTAAGGGAATGAAAATAAGACGTTAGAAATGCGTATGAATCCGGTTGGCGATTTTAATCGCCCAAACGGCTGCGAAGTCCGCCCTCCGGCGGACTCAGTCGGCGAAGGGCCGACTTCGTAAAAGTTCGTGCGGCTTTAGTCGCCGCGACTTCAGTCGCCAACGTCACGGCCCGTCAACCACCGTAGGCGTCAAACTCGGCGTGATCGTCGGCGTCAACGTGATCACCAGCGTGCAAGCCTCCGGCAGCCATCCGACCCGCCCTTCATCGTCCTGTACCTCGAACCATACCAGCCCAGACGATGCTAAGGAGTCGAGGCAGTATCCGGGAGTATTAGATAGTACGGCTAAATCCACGTCTCCTGGGGGATTAAAATCGACAACAACGAGGCG
>CBDUUP010000341.1:0-4773 GCA_965370435.1 uncultured Anaerolineales bacterium
CGTGCGATGAACCTTCACCTTCAATTTGAAAGAATTTTGAATTTGGGATGGCATCGGCAACTTCGCGGCAAATCCACGGCGGCGTGAGCCGGTCCCGTTCACCCGAAATAACTAAAGTTGGCGCCGTCACTTGACCCAGCCGCTCCAACGCATCGTGCTTTACATAGGCTTCAGCCTGCCGTTGAAATGACTCGGCGGAGACAGGATTTGGATTACTCGCCAGCATCTGCATTGTTTGATCCACGGCTTCATGGTTTCGGAGAAAGCTTTCGGAAAAAAGCCAAAGAAATTGTTGGGCAGCGAACGTTAGACCTTCTGAATCTTGGCTCTTAACGTAACTCCAAATGGATATCGGGTCAAACTTTGAACGCGCGGTTGCGGCGCTGGTTCCGGTCAATATCATCTTGTTTACGCGGTCGGGATAGCGGATAGCAAACTCTTGGCAAATCATGCCCCCCATAGATAGCCCAAGCAGATTGGCTTGTTTAATATTTAATCCATCTAGTAAATCTGCCAAATCATCGGCCATATCAGCGATTGTATAAGCTTCAGTACTCTTTGAGCTTTGGCCTACGTCGCGATTATCAAAAACGATAGTCTCGAAGCGCTCAGAGAAAAATGGCACTTGATGGAGGCTCCAAAGTGTCGAGTCATATCCGATGCCCATGACCAAAACCAGTGGAGGGCCTTCTCCATGCGATTCGTAGTAGAGCGTCTGACCATTAGATTGGTGCATACCTTTTTTCATGAATTAACTCCTTCTAGATAAAAAAATTGTTATTGTCGAGATCTATTTTGAAAAATAATAGACTCTATATGCGATAAATAAGATGACATATATCATTATATGCCAAAAGCTGGATTAAGTACATACTATTAGGATAATTGGGAATAACTTTAACATCCCCCAAAGATGATTATTTACATAAAGAGTTAGTTAGCTAGAAAAGAAAACATAACCCCGAAAAGGTCGGTCCGTGAAATGACCCAATAGACGATGGCGGCGACCAATGCTGTAGCGGGGATGGTGAACACCCAAGCCAGGGCGATCTCACCAGCCACTCCCCAGCGCACCATGCTCACCCGCTCCGCCGAGCCGACTCCCAAAATGGTTGAACTGACGACTTGGGTGGTGCTGACCGGACCCCCAACCAGGGATGCCCCTAAGATAACGGCTGCCGAGGTCACCTGGGCGCTGAATCCATGGATCGGGCGAATCTTGAAAAATTTTCCTCCTATGGTTCGGATCAATCGCCAGCCGCCCATCGCAGTGCCAAGGGCGATTGCTGCTGCGCTGGCCGCGATTACCCAGGTGGGGACGATGAACTCCGCCAAGTAGCCGGTCGTGACCAGGCTCATGGTGATGATTCCCATGGTCTTTTGGGCGTCATTGGCCCCGTGACTGAAGGCCAGGGCAACGGCGGTGATGATTTGCGACCTTTTGAAAAACCAGTTAATGCGAGGAGTTGCATTGCGGGAGAGGAAGAAAATGAGTTTGGTGAACAAATAGCCAAGAATGTAGCCGATGATGGGAGAGGCGAACAAGGCGATAAGGATTTTTCCCATGCCGTTGAGCTGAATGGCGTCCAGGCCAGCCCCAACTCCAACTGCGCCGATCATGCCGCCCACCAAAGCATGGGATGAACTGCTGGGGATGCCCAGAAACCAGGTGAGGAGATTCCACAGGATTGCGCCAACTAATGCCGCAATGATGACCTCAACTGTGATGGCTTCGGGTAAAACCACTTCGTGGCCGATTGTTTCCGCAACAGCTACGCCAAAGATGAAGGGTCCCAGAAATTCGGCTGCCGCAGTGACGCCCAAAGCTACTGAGGGACGGAAGGCCCGCGAGGAGATCATGGTCGCAACGATATTGCTGGAATCGTGGAGACCATTGAGGAAATCAAAGATCAAGGCAATGATGACCACGGTTATACTAATCGGGGGCATTATCCGTTCCTGTTACGCAAGGCATCTTCTAATTGAGCGTTCTACGGTTGGGGGATATTGTAGTAATTATATACCGCGCTGGAGAGATCGGCGACCAGCGTAGAGGCCGGATCCCAAATTAGTTGTACCGGATGGTAAAGGAAGATCACCAGTACGTAATCTCGGTTTGGAGTGTAGACGATTCCGGCGTCGCCAATGGTGTTGATAATGCCGTTGAATGCCGTCCAGCCGTGCTTGTGCGCAACGCGAACATTATCGGAAGGCACGCCGCCTTCGATCAGAAAGGGGGCTTCATTTTGGAATAAGAAATCTATCATCTGCTGACATTCGGACTGGGTGATCTCTTCGGGATAAAGGGCGATCAAAGCCCCGCCTCCGTTTTCAGCGCATTGATAGATGTCCTCCATCAGCATGCCCATATCTGAGACCGTGGTCTGATTGTAAGGATCTGGCTCGGTGTCTACGTCGGTGCGCAGGTTGCTGGGGGTTTCGTATCGCCAAAGCAGCGGCGCGCCAATGTCGAAGTATCCCGCCCAGAAGGTATTCATTAGCCCTAGATCGTGCATGTCCTGGGTGATTTCCAGAGGGCCGAGATTTTGATCCAATACTCGTTGGGTGATCGCGTCGCTCGATTCGTTATCCGATTTGGCGATCATGTTGCTTAGCAAGTTAATGGTTTCTGGGTCTGGATTTTCCCCGATTCGCTTGAAAACAGATACCATGATGGGGATCTTGATGGTGCTGGCGGCGGTGTAGGCGATATCCGGTTGAGTTGACAGCAATTCTTCACGCTGGTAAGCGAAATGGATTTCCAGGCCGTTCTCCAGGTCAAGCATGTAGAGACTGACCAAGCCGTCAAACCCGCTGGTGGTGATGGAGTGTTTGAGCAGGGTTTCCAGGTTTTGGAAAGCGGGCGGGGGCGGGGTGGTGCGCCGCAAGGGGAGTTGGATCGTTCGCTGGGTCGGGGATTGCAGGGCGTTTTCAATCAGGAAGATGGCTCGTTCGATGTCCAGGGCGGTGCCCTCTATGCCGGGTTCGAAGAAAACGGTGCCGACCACCGGACTGGCCGGGGTCGGGGGTTGGTCGTAGCGGGTGGTGATTTCGTTGATCAAATAGGTGCGCAGCCGCGTTTCGGAGAAATCGGAATCCAAAGGAATGGATTTAGCCTCCGGCCTGCGGCCCCAAAGGTGATCCCAAAACCCGGTCCAGAAAGTTTGCTCGGTGCGTTCCAGGTCGGCGGCGGCCAGCATACTTTCCAGGTCGAGTTCAAAACCGGCCAGGGAAGGGTGGAGAAGCACCACAGAGTCGTTATAATACATTTCCACCGGCAGCGAATATACCTCCAGTAAGCGAGCCTGAACTTGCAGGCGATCCAATCCACCGACCGGCACGCCCGCAATCCTCATGCCGGATGGGTAGCTGGCCCGTTGCCGGCTGTAACTGACAAGTTGGATCATCAATAAGATCACAGCCAGAAGGAAGATTGAGGCCGCGATCAGGAAACTTGGGAAGGAGCTTCGTCGTCTACGTCTTCGCACGCTTATCTCCGAATTGGGTAATGGTGAATTTCATATTTTGCTAGTATAACATACCCCAAAATTGTGCTAAAATCAGACCGTTTGATGGAATTATTGGTGGAATCTGGCCTGCGCTGTGGCGCATGAGTTACGAGAGCGTGCATAAAATATCAATACCTTAAGAAGGACATCAACCCACCCTATGTTTCGCACAGTCCTGATATATCTTTCCCAGGCCGCCTGGGCGCGGCGTCTGGTCACCCGTTGGAAATTTGCCTGGCGGGCGGCTTCGAGATTTGTGGCCGGAGAGACTCTCTCCGAAGCGCTTCAAGTCGTCAAAGAATTGAACGCCAAAGGGATCAATGCCACCCTGGATCACCTCGGTGAACATACCGGCGACCCTGAGTCGGCCCAAAAATCGACCCAGGACATCCTGGAGATCATCGAGGCTATTCACCGGAAGGGGGTTCGCTCAGGAGTTTCGATCAAGCTCACTCAGGTGGGTTTAGCTTTGGGAGAAGACCTGTGCGCGGAGAACGTGGCCCAAATCCTGGAGAGCGCAAGAGAGCGCGGCATTTATATACGTATTGATATGGAAGATTCACCCTGGACGGCGGCAACCTTATCCATATTTCGGCGGATGCGATTCGAGCGAGGGTATGAAAATGTCGGCATTGTGATCCAGTCCTATCTCTATCGCAGCGAGGAGGATATTCGCCAATTGGTAGAGAAAGGCGCTGGAGTCCGGCTGTGCAAGGGCGCGTATAAAGAGCCGCCGGATATCGCATTTCCTCGAAAGAAAGACGTAGACGCCAGCTATGACCGGATGACCGAAATCCTGATCGAGGGCGCGCGGGCGAATGGCTCTACCCTGGTCAGCGCAGATGGCATTACTCCCCCCATTCCCGCTATCGCCAGCCACGATGAAAAGCGCATTCTACACGCCAAGGCCTACGCCCAAAAAGTGGACTTTCCAAAGGAAGCCCTAGAGTTCCAGATGTTGAACGGTATCCGCCGGGAACTCCAAGAGAGCTTGGTGGCTGAAGGGTATCCTGTGCGCGTTTACGTCCCTTTCGGTACAGAATGGTATCCTTATTTCGTCCGGCGTCTGGCGGAACGCCCGGCCAATTTGTGGTTCTTTCTTTCTAATTTCTTCAAACGGTGATGGGATTCGGAAATATTACCACAGAGACACAGAGAGCACAGAGTTTTTAAGCTTTTCTCTGTGTCTCTGTGGTGGAATGTGTTAGATATAATTTTGTTCGATACTGGAAGGTTGCGAGGTGAGTTATGTAAAAGAAATCTT
>CBDUUP010000342.1:0-4762 GCA_965370435.1 uncultured Anaerolineales bacterium
CGAACAACTGGCTGAAATAAGGCACTGTGCGGATGTGTTCTTCCAGATTGGCCTGGACTTCCTCCGGCGTACCGGTAATTAATTCCTCGTCGGCGGCGATCTGGCGGATGAGGCTCTGTCCGGTCTCCAGGAAGAAGGGGACGCTCTCGGCGGCCAATTGGGCGGTATTTTCCATCCGCTGCTTGAGCAGATCCTGGGCGGCAGTCCCAGCTACGTACCAGTCGCCCACCATCAAGACCATCACCAGGAACAAGAAGATCGGCCCGATGCTGTACAAAAAGCGCGCCGGGAGGCTGCGCTCGGAGGGAGAGGGGATGGGTTCGTCCTGTCCGCCCCACAGTCCCGGCAGAGTGAGAGCCACCGCTTCCGCAAACAAGGCGGCGACCAACAATTCCCCGGCGATGGCGAGGGTGGCCCCGCCGACCCGGGTGATGGCGAAGTCCAGGCGGGTGGGCAGCGGCCCGGTGACGACGAAGAGGCTGTCAAAGAGGAAGAAGACTGGGTAGATCAAAGTAGCCATCAACGCGGCGAAGAGAGGGTGACGCTGCAACCGGTAGAAGGGGGTGCGATAGACCTGTTGGAAAGCGGCCCCCAACAGCAGAGCCAGCAAGGCCAGTTCCAGGGGGGTGAAGAGGGTGTGGGTGTCCCAGTTGGTCAATAAGACCCCAGAGAGGGAGGCCAGAATCGCGGCCGGAAGTGGTCCTAACAGCCCCGCCGCCATCAGCCAGGGCAGGGCGGCGAAGAACATCAGAGCGGGGGTGTCCAGGCTGAGGGCGATCCCCGGCAGGGGCAGTGGCGCGCTGGCCGCTGAAAGCCGCACCCCCAGGAACAATGTGGTCGGAATGGTGAGGACCAGCAAAACGCCGAAAAGCGCCCACCGCTGGCCGTTCCAGGGACGGTTATAGCCCCGCCAATACCAGGCCAGGAATATTACCCCGGCCAAGAAGCCAAGCCAGGCCAGCCAACCGGAAACCCCCTCCAGGCTGAGGACGTAGCGCATTTCAGAAAGCAGTGAGAGCAAGAAAGACATAGCTTAATCAGGGTGCAAAGTGTGTGCCAGCATTATAGCATCGCCAAATGGTGGAGGGCAACCGGTTATAGCCCCCAAAATAGGGCAGGTTGGCAAGTTGCAGGTTGGCAAGTTGCAGGTTGCAAGTTTGCAGGTTGCAGGTTTGCAAGGGGTGCATTTCAGTTTGGGGGTGAGTTTGGAGCGACACAGCGACTGAAGTCGCGCCAACAACTACGAAGTCCGCCCTTCGGCGGACTAAAATAGCTTTTAGTCGGCGAAGGCCGACTTTGTAAATGTTTGTGCGACTTCAGTCGCTAAATACCCCCAAAACTGAAATACACCCGTTTGCAAGTTGCAGATTGCAGATTAGGATGTTTTTGGGCGCAGTAGAAAGGGATGCAGGCTGTTTGGGGTATGGAAAATAATTGAAGGGTCTCTCAAAACAACGTAGAGGAGGGGGTGTTCTTCTCGACTCCCCCTATTGAAGCCGGAGTCGAGGCTTCAGCCGAAGATTTTCGGTGCGCGGCCCGGCTAAAGCCTCGACTCTAAGAGATGCCGGACACGAAGTTTCACCTATTCCAGGGCAGGTCGGTGATATCTATTTCGAAACACGCTTCTGTGTTGGGGTCCAGATAGGTCTCGTAAAACGTTTGGGTATCAATATTCGTTGTATAGTCCTCCAGTAAATAATAAGTGTCAAAATACTCGCTATAGAAAGAGGGAAAATATTCTTTCGTATATTCCCTTTGTTTTGTCGGTGACCAGAGATACAAAGTTGGCGCAAAGACTGAACGGGTGAACAATATCTGCGGACAGACAACCAGAGAATCTCCCACTCTCTCTCTAGTGCCATTGCTGCCGATAAAGATGCCTTGTTGTGGATAGAACAGATTAATATAATAATATCCCTCATCACCGTATCCTGACACGAACTTTAGCCAGATTTCCTCGGGTAGTCCAAACCTCCCCAATAGACCTGCCAAGCTGTAGTCGAAAGAGCGCATCACATATCTGGTGTTTAGGCTTATATCTACAACAATGCCATGATCAACATACATAATAGGAAAGAAGTACTCAATTGGACTGAGCTCCTCTGGTACTTCAATCTCAATCTCATAACGTACCACTCCTTCCTCCAAAGGCCGAGCCGCCCCTATGTGGCTGAAAGGAGCAAAGCGCGCATATACATCTTTCCAGAGTGTTTCCCCAGGTGTTACTCCCCACCAGCAAGGCAATTCGCAACCGCCGTTGTTTTCGTATAGGGCAAGAATGACTTCCAGGGCTTCATCCGCTGGCAGAGTAGGCCACGGTGTCCAGGTGGGAGTGAGGGTCGGTCTGCGGGTCTTCGTCGGTGAAACAGTGATCGTAGGAGACAGCGTAATCGTCGGGGAAGAGGTTCGGGTGGGGATAGACGTGTCGGTCGGCGGCGGCGAGGTATCGGTCAGGCTGGGGACGGGGGTTTCAGATGTGGCGCAGCCATTCAGCGCGATCACGAACAGCAGGCACAGCCAATACATGGACTGGAAATAACGTAGGTGGTTCTTCATGGTCTTACGCTCCCTGGGCGCTAATATCCCGGATAGGTTGGAATCTTGATTCTATTATACACCCCTTTGATAACGGTATACCCTGGCTAAAGCCTCGACTCCAAGGGATATTTGATGTGTAGTCTCACCTATCAAACAAAGTATTCTAGCGGTCATACCATACGTCCATATCTATCTCAAAACAAGCGTTTGTGTTGGGGTCCAGATAGGTCTCATAAAACGTTTGCGTATCAATCTCTGTCGTGAGATCTTCCAGCAACTTGAAGGTATAAGGGTCAATCCCAAAGTTAATGTCAAAGTCTTGAAAGGATTTCTCTTCCTCTGGCGACCAGAGATATAAATATTGGGAGAATAAATAATCAGGAACATTTTTTCGATTCGGGCATATCTCGATTTTATTATCGACTATTCCTTCTGCTATACTAAAAGTATTTAACATTATGGCTTGCTGTGGATAAAACAGTACGAGTTCATAGTAATCATATTGAACTAATTGAAACTTATTGATTAAGGACATGGCGCAAATTGATCATTGCGAAAGCGATAAAGTGAGCGCCAAGAAAATAAGCATCGCGGCGGTCGAACCTTACTAGCAAAGCTCTGAATTTATCAATCCAAGCAAATGAGCGTTCGCTTGTAAAACGCCGCTTGTAAACTTCTGGATTGAAAAGTCGCTTTCGTCCTCGTTTTGGTGCTTTTCGGTTGCGCTTGTTTTCATCGATATTGGGGATCAAACCATAGTTGAAACATGTTTTGCGGGCAGCTTTTGTATCAAATGCTTTATCGCCATTGAAATAAGCGCCGGCAATATCTAAGCCCAGCCGTTTGAGTGACTTGAAAGCGGTTTGCAAATGAGGTATTAGGTTATAGGCATCATTGTGATTACCAGCTAACAATCCTGTCGAGGCAATGATGTAGCCTTGCGCATCTGTGATAGGCAAGATATTGGTCGTCTTTGCCTTTTTGCGACCTTGATAGGCAACTGATTCGCCGCCTTTCTTGGCAATTGCATGACTGCCATCCATATTGAGTTCAGATAAATTCAGGTCATTTGCGATCCTCATAATACTACCTTGCCAGACCTTTTCAAGGCTGCCATCCCGGCTCCACTTGCGAAAATGGTAGTAAACAGCATGATAACTGATTTCCTTTTTTTCTGGATCGTCTGGATCACGCTCAATTGGTAATTGCAGCCACTGACAGCCGGTGTGCATGCGATAGAGAATGTAATTGAAGACCTTGTACAATGGAATTTGACATTCAAAGCCTCGTTTTGCGACAGAAATATGCGGCCGAATATGTTCATCAAATTGTTTTTCTGTTAGACTTGTTGGGATAGTGCTCATTTGGGGCCTCCTTGGTGGTTCGAGTTGGCCTCTATGATGCACTATCTTTTCATTATTGAAAAGCTTCAATTACTTCATTGTTGGTCTACGCTGATTTTCATCCAGATATCCTCGGGTAGGCCAAAACGCGCCAGCAGACCACTGGTTGACTCGTCGAATGTGGGTTCAACAAGCAGACTTTCTACGAATATCAATTGGACAATTTCTCTCTCTACCAATGAAGTAGAGTGTATTGAGTTCGAATTATAGAAGTAATGATCTTCAGGAATATCAAACAATAACGAAATTGAGGTAATTTCTTCCCCATGATAACTAATCCTCACACGTCCCAGCGGAGAAAAACGCTGGTGCACCTCTTGCCAGGAAGTTTCGCCGGGGGTGATCCCCCACCAGCAGGGCAGTTCGCAGCCTCCGTTGTTCTCGTGGATCCCCATGAGGATCTCCAGCGCATCATCGGCGGGTAGTGTAGGCCAGGACGTTATGGTAGGAGTGATGGTTGGCGTGGGCGTTATGGTAGGGGAGAGCGTCATCGTCGGTGATGTGGTGCCCGTGGGGGAGAGCGTCACCGTCGGGGAGGAGGTGTGGGTGGGTATAGACGTGTGGGTCGGCGGCGGCGAAGTATCCGTCAGGCTTGTGACAGGGGTTTCAGATGTGGCGCAGCCATTTAGCGCGATCACAAACAGCAGGCACAGCCAAAACATGGACTGGAAATAACGTAGGTGGTTCTTCATGGTCGTACGCTCCCTGGGCGCTTATATCCCGGATAGGTTGGAATCTTGATTCAATTATACACCCCTTTGGTAAAGGTGCGCGGCCCGGCTAAAGCCTCGACTCTAAGAGATGCCGGACACGAAGTTTCA
>CBDUUP010000343.1:0-4757 GCA_965370435.1 uncultured Anaerolineales bacterium
AAGCGGTTCGTTTGGGCGAAGAATAAATGAGCAAAAGATATTGGTGAATAGTGAATGGAGAATAGAGGATAGTGAATAGTGAATTATGTTGCGATGCTTGAATCATCCGTAAGTTGTTTACAACCTAATCTCCAATCTCAATTCACCACTCTCTAATTTTTCGAGCAACTGCGTAACTCCAATCATAAATATATCAGACTCTGTCGTCTGAACGCTGGAAAAAGAGAAATCATATGTCCGAAAAGGTTCAGCAATCCCAACGCCAATCGCCCCTGCACGGATTCTTATCCCTGATCCTCCCCGGCCTAGGCCAAGCGGTTGCAGGCTACATGAAACGGGGCCTGAGTATTTTTCTAACTCTGGCGCTCCTGATCTTTATTAGCTCCTGGTCTGTCGCCCAAAGGGCGCGCTTTCCAGACATCGGGTTGAGCATCCGTCTCTTCGCAATCATTACGGCGCAATGTTTTGCGCTGCTGGTATTCGTGACCGCGCTGCGATACTTGGTCCGGCGTTTCGTCCTCAAAGATCCGCCCCCCGAATCTTTGATGCAGGGCCTGCTGATAGTCTCCTACATCATACTCGCCATTATCGCCTCCCCGGCTATTCTTGGTCTATCCGGCAGCGAGGCTGACCTGAAGACTATCCATAATTTCGTGGCGGTTCTGGCCGCAATGGGGGTGGCCGCCTTGTGGTGGTGGCAGGCCAAAGACGCCGCCAATCTGGGCGGCAAACAAGCGCCCGCCTCCATCCAGCCAGGGCTTTTGATCGCCTTGAGCGTGATCTTGATTCTGGGATGGAATATCACCGAGATCAACATTGACAAAGCGATCCGCGAATACAAGGATACTCAGGTCATCCTCCGGAAGATCGTCTGGCCGTGGGCGGCGGCCTTTGAAGTGGCCGTGGACACGGTTGAAGTCACCACGAAAATCCAGGCCCCCTGCCCAGAAGGCGCCACCGGCCCGGACGTAAGTGAACGGCTGGAAGGGGAACCCTGGATTTCAGTCACTCCTACCTGCGGCGAACTAAGCGTGCGCAAATTAACCGGGGAATTCGAACCGGGGACTGATATGACCATCACGGGGGGAGGATTCTTGCCAGGCCTGATCGTTGAGGTGTGGTGGAAAACTCCCATTGGCAATCCGTTTCGGCCCCGCTCTGGGGGGGACACACGCATCACAATTGATGAAAACGGCGAGTTTGAAAGCGCTCTCATTATCCCGGACGTGGTCATACCAACGGTCGCGGTTGGCGACCAGATCCACACGCTGATCATCCGGCAGGAGACCAATGAACACTACACCGGCCGTTTGAGCCGGGAGATGAATTTAGCCCTCAAAGGTATCTTCGAAACTATTTTGATGGGGTTGATGGCTACCTTCACGGGCATAATAGCGGCGGTCCCTTTCAGCTTCCTGGCGGCCCGCAACCTGATGTCCCCCATCGTCTCTAAATTGAGCGACTTCGTGGGCGGCGTACTCTTACTGATACCGGGATTGTGGTTAGGCGGATTTATCACCACAAATATTTCCAGCATTTGGGGCGGATTAGATGGCGCGCCCATCCCCACAGCGCTGCTGGCTCTGGTTTTCACGTTGGGATTCGGGTTCGCCGGTTGGCGGCTGGGCACCGGGTCCTTCACCGCCCTGGCCGAACGTGCGCCAGAATCTGTCAGCCGAACGATCACCGCGCTCGGATTAGGGTTGATCGGGGCGGGGGCCGGTTACCTGCTGGGCCTGGGTTTCAATTATGGCGTTCTGTCCATCCCCCTGGGCGAAGAGGTTGCCGCCGAGATCAAACTTCAGGTCGGGCTGGCCGGCGCGGTTATCCTGGGACTGGCAAGCCTGTATTACGCTTTCCGGGCCGGGGTGGAGCGGGAAGTGAGATTGGGGATGCTGGTCTATTCGGTGGCGCGCACATGCATGAATATCGTCCGCTCGATCGAACCCTTGATCTGGGCGGTCATCGGGATCATCTGGATCGGGCCAGGCCCCTTCGCGGGGTACATTGCGCTGACATTGCATACTATCGCCGCTCTGGGAAAACTGTACTCTGAATCTATTGAAAGCATTGACCCCGGCCCCATCGAAGCCTTGCAGTCCACGGGGGCCAATCGCTTGCAAACCATCATCTTCGCGGTGGTGCCGCAGATCCTGCCGCCTTTCATCTCCTTCACTATCTACCGGTGGGACATCAACGTGCGCATGTCCACCATTATCGGTGTGGTGGGCGGCGGCGGCATCGGCTTCATCCTGATCCAATGGCAGCGCCTCTTCCAATACCAATATGTAGGTATGGCGGTTTGGCTCATCGCGATCACTGTCGCCACGCTGGACTTTGTGAGTTCCAACATCCGCGAGCGATTTGTGTAAGGGAGCAGTAGTCAGTGGGTAGTGGGTAGTGGGCAGTAAAAACACCCGTTATGGCTTGGGCGCGACACAGCGACTAAAGTCGCACTAACATTTACGAAGTCCGCCCCTTCGAGCTAAGCCTCAGGACGAAGCCTTCGGCGGACTAAAAAAAACTCTTTATAGTTGGCAAAGGGCGACTTTGCCAATGTAGCCATGACTTTAATCCGAGATTTTAGCCGCCAAACACCTCCATTCTGAATGCACCCAACTTACGGATAACTGATGACTGTCCACTAATCACTGTCCACTACCCACTTTCTTCTGCAATGGTACAATTACGGTTGGATTTATACGTATTTTTGGAATCACAATAGCTGCACAAGAAGCGCTTTATTCAGTCCGTTCAGTGAAATAAGGATGAAATTTCGGTGAGGAGTTAATGTTTGAAGAAATTGGCCTACACTTTTCCCCAAATATATTGATTTATATTGGCATCTTATTGTCCATTGCTTTTCTGGGCAGCAAGGTTTTCCAACGCTTTGGGATCCCTCAAGTGGTTGGATATATTATCCTGGGCACGTTGTTGGGTTCATCATTTTTAAACGTAATTCCCCTTGAGTTAGCCAATGAGATGGAACTCATTAGTTTGATAGCTTTAGGGCTGATTGGCTTTGATATGGGCAGCCATTTGAAGTTTGATGAACTGCGCCGACTGGGAAAAAGTTTAACGTTCATTCTTTTGTTCGAAGCTCTTGGCACCTTTGCACTGGTCTCAGTGGGAGTCTATTTAATCACCCAAAGTTTTCACACAGCCATCATATTTGGCGCCTTGGCCTCCGCCACGGCTCCGGCAGCCACGGTTGATGTTCTGGCAGAGTATGACGCCAGAGGGCCGCTCACCACCAGTATCTTGGCTGTGGTTGGGCTGGACGACGCGCTTGCCTTGTTACTTTACAGTATCGCTGCCGTTATCGCTGAAAACGTCTTTACCGGCGCTGGTTCTCCATCTTTTCTGGAAATTTTAAGCCTTCCCTTGATTGAAATAGGCGGCTCTTTAATACTCGGCATTGTGATGGGGCTGGTCCTCAACCGGATTTTATGCAGGATGCAAAAACTGCACGACTCGATGGCGATTGCGATTGGTTTCGTGTTATTGGCTGTGGGTCTCTCAGAAGCGATGGGCTTCTCGTTAATTTTAACCACCATGATCATGGGGATGGTCGTAATCAATAAGGACCCAATATTAGGCAAAGATATTCGCCACACCATCGAGCAGGCTGGCCCGGTTATCTACGTTCTCTTTTTTGCTCTGGTTGGGGTGCGATTTCAAATTAGCTTATTGCCGACCATGGGACTGTTGGGGCTTGCTTATATCGGATTACGGAGTTTTGGCAAATTTACAGGAGCTTGGATCGGGGGCTGGCTAGGCGGGGCGGAACCGGCCGTGCGGGATAATCTAGGCTTTGGCTTGCTTTCTCAAGCTGGGGTTGCTATTGGTTTAGCGCTCGCCTCCGCCAGCCGCTTTTCCCAATTTGGCGAGGAGGGCAAAGCATTCGGTTCTTTAATTATCAATGTCATCACAGCCACAACCTTTGTGGTTCAGATCATTGGCCCCATTTCAGTAAAGTATGCCATCAGTCGTGCCGGGGAAATCGGCAAGGCCAAAGATAGTGAAGATGATTGGGCTTCCGATGCCATTCCCCATCCCCCTCCCAGTGAAAATCCATAAACCCATATTCTGGAGCAATGAGATGACCCGTGAAGAAGCTTTAGCCATTGTACGTGAATACACCAAGAACGAGAACCTGGTGCGCCACATGCTGGCGGTGGAGGCGGCCATGGGCTGGTATGCGGAGAAATTCGAGGAGGATGTCGAACTCTGGCGGGTGGTGGGGGCGCTGCATGATTTCGATTATGAGATGCATCCCACGCTGGAGAAACATCCCCAGGACGGCGCGCCGATCTTGCGGAAGCGGGGGGTTTCGGAGGAGATCGTGCGGGCGGTTCTCAGCCACGGAGACCATCTGGACATCCCGCGGGAGAGCCGGATGGAAAAGGCTCTCTTCGCCTGCGACGAGATCACCGGGTTGATCACGGCGGTGGCGCTGGTGCGCCCTTCCCGCTCTATCCATGACGTGAAGGTCAAATCCATCAAGAAGAAGTGGAAGGATAAATCCTTCGCCGCTGGTGTGAACCGGGAGGAGGTCTTGAAGGCGACGGATGAATTCGGGATCGAACTCTGGGAGCACGCGGGGAACGTGCTGGAGGCGATGCAGGGAATCGCGCTTGAGTTGGGGTTGGAGGGGAATCCGGCTTAGGGGTAGGGTTATGCATAAAAAAACTTTAACCACGAAGGCACGAAGTCACTAAGAAAAACAAATAACTTTGGTTCTTTGGGCTTTCTTA
>CBDUUP010000344.1:0-4736 GCA_965370435.1 uncultured Anaerolineales bacterium
TTGGTCAAACACTTGTAATGGCTCTCTGTCATGGGTATTTAAAGCTACGAAATCGGGATAAACTACCGTCACTTCATTACCCCATAAAAGCAATGAAAACTCTCCCCCGCCCTCTCCGGAAGCTATATAGGTAGCGCCAGTATGCGCTGCAAGAACTTGTGGCTGTTCCGCATGTAATTTGGCGCGCAGTTCCCTCACGCGCCGGGCCAGATGATCTTTGTCTTGAGGTGATTTTATTTTTACCATATTTCTGCTATATTCCAATGATAACTATATCGGACAAACCAGGGTAAACAAGTGATAATTGACATCTATTTACAATGATAAATGTCCCCCTCAACAATGTCAACATAAAAAGCATCCGCCCATCTACGTATCTGTTTGAAAATAGACGTAGATGAACGGATACGGTATGGTGTTTTATCCAGTTTGCAGGGCGTTAGAGCATAGGCAAGAGATACTCATATGCGCTCAACGCCGCTTTAGCGCCTTCGCCTACAGCGATGAGAACCTGTTCGCCCAGGATGTTGGTGACATCTCCGGCGGCAAAAATACCCGGCGCGCTGGTTTTGTTGTTTGAATCAACAATGATACGCCCTTCGTCATCCATTTCTACAAGGTCAGCGACCATCTGTGAATTAGGCGTTAGGCCCATCTCAACAAAGAATGCGTCTGCCTCAATCTCCATTTTATCTCCATTGTTTTTGAGGAGTATCCGTTCGGCGTATTCACCCCCTTGCACTTCGGTTACTGCGTAGTCTTCAATGACTTCGACATTCTGAGCAGTTTTCAGTTTCTTTCCCAAAGGAGTATCGAGCACATCACCACATGCGCCAACCAGGGTAACTTTGTTGGCTACGGTTGCCAACTCTCCGGCCGCGCTCAAGGCCAAGTCGCAATCGCCAATTACGACCGCGTTCTTATCGATCAGCAAAGGAGCATAACTTAACGCCGAGTAACACAGGCCGCGCATCGTATATTGTTTCTCCCCAGGTATGTCTAAGCGTTTCTGTCTTGCGCCGGTAGCGACAATGATGGATTTTGTTTGGAGTTTCTCTCCGCCTTCGGTATGGACTGTATAAACATCCCCGTCCTTGGTAACCTTCTTGGTTGATTCCATTTGCCGGGCAAAATTTAAGTACTCCAGTTCGCTTTTGAATTTGTTGACAACCTCTAGCCCGCGAATCACTTTATAGTCTTCAACCCACGGAAGAGCCAAGCGAAAATTGGTCTTTCCGCCCAGGTCCTTGGAGACCATCAGGACGTTCAATCTCTTTCGAATTGCATAAATCGTCGCCGTCAGGCCTGCGGGGCCGCCGCCAATTACAATTAGATCGTACATATTTCACCTCTTGGGGCAAACTTTGATTTAATCTCTAATACACATCGCTTCTAACGAAACGCTCAATCAATGGGCGATTCTTCGATGAAGCCCTTTTCCATCATGAGTTGAGTCAAGTCGCGGGAGCGTTTGATCATCTTGGTAGCGGTTTCAAAAAGCTCATCATAGGTTTTTTCTAGCCGTGCGATCCCTTGCTCTTGAGCCTTCATACCCACGGCTGCAGCTTCACGGGGGTAGATCTCCCAATCATCCATATTGGGCAAGATGTGTTCTTCGTCGAGGCGGTCGCCGATATGTTCTGCGAGAGCCTGGGCGGCCGCGTAACACATTTCATCCGTGATGGTCTTGGCCCGAACGTCCAACGCCCCGCGGAATATCCCGGGGAAGCCCAATGAGTTATTGACCTGGTTGGGGAAGTCGGACCGCCCGGTTGCGACAATCTTTGCTCCAGCGCTCTTGGCCTCCCAGGGCCAGATCTCTGGCACAGGATTGGCCGCTGCGAAAACGATGGCGTCCTTTTCCATCCTGGAAATCCACTCGGGTTTGATCGTGCCAGGACCTGGTTTCGACAGCGCGATAACGACGTCAGCGCCTTCCAGGGCCTCAGCTATGCCCCCTTCTCGCCCTTGTTCGTTGGTTATTTGGCATAGCCTCCATTTGTCAACATACTCCGCCCTGCGCATCTCCAGGTCTTTTCGATGCATACCCAGAATGCCCTTGCTGTCCACCATCAAACAATTGGCCGGATTGACGCCCCAACCAAAGATCAGGCGAGAGCAAGCTACGTTCGAAGCTCCGCTTCCAACAAAGGCGATTCGGACACCCTCTTTTTTCTTGCCCACAACCTTGAGGGCATTCATCAAGGCTGATAACATGACGGTGGCGGTGCCTTGTTGGTCATCGTGCCATATGGGGATTTCAGCCTTCTCCCGCAGCGTATCCAATATGCGGAAGCATTTGGGCTGGGAGAAATCCTCCAAGTTTATCCCGCCAAAGGAGGGTTGGAGCATCAGCACTGTTTCGATGATCTTGTCGGGGTCTTTGGTGTCCAGCATGATGGCAACGCCATCCACGCCGCCCAGATATTTATAGAGCAGCGCCTTGCCTTCCATAACCGGTAAACCCGCCTTTGGCCCGATATCTCCCAACCCCAACACACGGGTTCCGTCGCTGATAACGGCCACGGTGTTCCATTTGTTGGTGTATTCGTACACTAATTCAGGGTCTGCTTCGATGGCTCTGCAAGGAGCAGCAACCCCGGGTGTGTACCAGATGGCGAAATCGTTGAAATCACGAACTGTACATTTAAGCACCGTCTCTACTTTCCCCCGGTAGAAAGGATGCAGCGTCATGGCGTCGGCGGAAGGTTTCTTCGCTTTTGCCAGAAGCTCCTCAATGTTAATGGTTTTATCATCCGATATCATAATCGGTCTCCTGGGGGTCCTTCATGGTTTAGTTCACTTGCTGACGAATTATTGCGGCAATCTTATTGCTGCAAATACGAGTCAGCGTAAATCACCTGATTTAGGAGGATTTGCACAGTCTTCCAAATGGCGGCCTGTTCCAGGTCGCCCATATCCACATCCTCAACAGTGGGGGTTTCCATATTGGCGATCCGGTCATAGATCTTGACATACAGGCGACCAGTAGATGTGCTCTCATCCCGCTCTTCAATGATGCGGAAAGTTTCCATAAGCCCTTCATCCAAAGGGTCTGCGATCATCATTTGTAATCCAGCGCCCATCAACATTGCGCAGTAGACCTGGTTGAGCAGAGGGCGATTTTTATGAGGCACCGCGTTAGAGACATTTGAAAGACCAACTGAGATGCCTGGAGCTGGATCCCAAGCATATTGGATCGTTCGGACGGCCTCGATGAGTTCAGGGCAGTATTCCTGGCACCCAGACACCGTCAACACGAGGGGATCAATTATCAAATCTTCAATTGGGAAATCAATTTCCAGCATGCGGGGGATCAAAGCCTCAAGGGCGATAGTGACGCGCTCGTCAGCCCCAACCGGGATACCGCTTTTGCCCATGGTCAGCGCGATCAACTTGGCGTTGTACTTCTTTGCCAAAAGAGGAACTTTTTCCAATCGCTCTGGCTCTGCAGAGGTTGAGTTGATGAAAGGTTGAGCTTTGGTGACCTTTTTTAATCCAGCCTCGATGCCTTGTAGGTTGGTGCTGTCAAAGCTCAGGGGTACGTCTACGACAGCCTCAACCGCCTCTACCATCCAGGGGAAGACTTCCTCCCAGTCTTTCTTGCGGGGGCCGAGGTTCAAGTCGAGGGCTTGTGCTCCAGCCTCAACTTGTTTGACGGCCAATTCCTGGAAGAATTTGGCGTTCCGCGCCTTTAGCGCCTCTTTTACTTTTGGTGAAATGATGTGGATGTTTTCACCTATGATATACATAAAGTTTCTCCTTAATTGTCACTCGTTGTCTAATGCCTTGGCGATAGTTGGGAACAGCGAGAGATCGGTATGCGGCAAAAACAACGCGGACATGAATGCATCATAGAATGTATTGTCTGCCGAGAGTTCAATATACGTCATCCGAGAAGCGATATCGTTGACGCGCTCCCGCACCTTGTGGTCTATCAGGGAGAGGTATGCGCCGCGCACTGAGGTATTCCCCAGGAAGTGAAACTGCTCCCAGGGCATATCAGGAAGAAGGCCGATCTCAATTGCTTTTT
The DNA here is from genome assembly GCA_965370435.1 of uncultured Anaerolineales bacterium. Classification (GTDB taxonomy): domain Bacteria; phylum Chloroflexota; class Anaerolineae; order Anaerolineales; family UBA11579; genus CBDUUP01. The sequence continues at coordinate 4,034 of CBDUUP010000344.1, forward strand.
CGATATTAATATATTGGCCAAAAGACCCACCGATCAACACTTGTTCAATGGTCTCAAAGGGAACGCCAACACGTTCAGCCAACACCGTAAATCCAGCGTAGATGGCGGCTTTAGCCCGCAATAGATTATCAATGTCAACGCGATTGATTGCGATATCTTTCCCGTGAGCGGTTTCATCTGCCCAGGCGATGACGTATTCAGCGCCATGCTCTCCCTCTCTGACCCGGGTAGTATCCAGATCTACCTTGACGTTACCTGCTTTATCCACCACGCCGGCCAGGAACAATTCCGCCAACAAGGAAATGAGGCCACTGCCGCACAAGCCTCGCGGCTTCACGTTGCCGATCACTCGCGTTGAAGGCTCAAGGGTGTCGCCGTTAATCCAGACCTCTTCGATAGCGCTTTTTGTGGCGCGCATGCCATCTCTTACCCCAGCGCCTTCAAAGGCAGGCCCGGCAGAGCAGGCGCACGTGACCAGCCAGTCCCGTGTGCCGAGTACGGTTTCGCCATTCGTACCCACATCCATAAAGAGGGTGACTTTTTCTGTGCCATCCAAGCCGGAAGATAATACTCCAGCGGTGATGTCTGCGCCCACATAACTGGCAACGCCTGGCAAACAATCCACCGTGGCTTGAGGATGTAGATCCAATCCAACCTCTTGGGCGGTGAGGGATGGAAATTGATTGGCAGTCGTCACAAAAGG
>CBDUUP010000345.1:0-4715 GCA_965370435.1 uncultured Anaerolineales bacterium
ATGTTTCAGGCTTTCACCGCCCAAATGACGACGGCTCCACCACCCTGGAAAATGGGAGGCTGCCGTTGTTCCGTAATTTCAATGAGGATGGCAGCCCGTTGGCGCGCCCCAACACTTTGTTGATCGACAGTGAACAACTTGAGTCTGGGGATGCGTTGGACCGGAATTTCCGGAAGATGGCCGCCGGTGAGATCGAGAGTTTCCGCCGCGAGATCAGGCAGCGAACCGGCGATCAACATGCGGCCGACAACATTTCTGACACTGACCTGCTCCGCGAAGTGATGAACACGGTCGGCAAACCGGGGCGGCTGGGCGGTTCGATCCGCTGTGTGGTTTCGGTTGCTATGCTGACCGAGGGCTGGGATGCGAATACCGTAACCCATATTTTAGGCATCCGAGCTTTCGGCACCCAACTGCTTTGCGAGCAGGTTGTGGGGCGCGCCTTGCGCCGCCAATCCTATGACCTGAATCCTGATTTGAAAGATGAATTGAATCCAGAAGGCTTGTTCGATACCGAATATGCCGACATTTTGGGCATTCCCTTCGACTTCACCGCCAAGCCGGTGATCTCCAAGCCCCAGACGCCCCGCGAGACCGTGCAGGTTAGCGCCGTGCGCCCTGAACGCGACCCTCTTGAGATCAAGTTTCCCCGGGTTGAAGGGTATCGGGTGGAATTGCCGGATGAACGCCTGGCCGCAGAGTTCGATGAGGATTCTGTTCTGGAACTGACCCCGGACCTGGTTGGCCCCTCCATCACCCTAAATGCGGGGATCATTGGCGAAGATGTTGACCTGGACCTTGAACACCTGGAAGACCTGCGCCGTTCAACCCTGTTGTTCCATATTGCCAGGCGGCTTTTATACACCCGCTACCGCGACTCGAATAAAGCGCCGGAAATGCATCTATTTGGGCAGCTCAAGCGCATTACCGGTGAATGGTTAGAGGATTATCTGGTCTGCAAAGGCGGCGCCCATCCGGCGCAGTTGATGTATCAGGAACTGGCCGATATGGCCTGCGCTCGCATTCATACCGGGATCACGCGCCGTTTCCAGGGGGAGAAGCCCATCCGGGCCATCCTGGACCCCTACAATCCGGCGGGGTCAACCCTGCACGTGAACTTCAACACCTCCAAAGCCCACCGCTGGAAGACCGACGCCCGCAAGTGCCACATTAACTGGGTGGTTCTGGACAGCGATTGGGAGGCCGAGTTCTGCCGGGTGGTGGAGGGGCATCCCCGGGTGAAGGCCTACGTGAAGAACCACGGCCTGGGCCTGGAAGTACCCTACCGTTATGGTTCCAATATGCGCAAATACCTGCCCGATTTCATCGTCCAGATTGATGACGGGCGGGAAGATCTGTTGAACCTGATCGTGGAGATCAAGGGCTATCGGGGCGAAGACGCCAAAGAGAAGAAAGCGACTATGGACACCTATTGGATCCCCGGGGTCAATAACCTGGGCGGCCACGGACGCTGGGAATTCCTCGAACTCCGGGATGTCTATCTGATGGAAGCAGAATTCAAGGACCGGATTGAAGCCGAGTTTGAAAAATTTGTGAACCATGCAGCCGCCGAGGCGGCGGACCAGGTATAGGACTATGGCCAAGAAACCCCGCAAGAAAAAAACCAAATCGGTAGAGACCTTCACCCACCAGGAGGCTTCCCGCAAGCACATCCCCACCGCCGAATACCAATCGGTGATGAATGAGGCCCAGAAAGCCCTCATCCAGGTGGCCTATGAGCGCCGCAACCGTGACCTGGACCCCCAGTTGGTCTGGCGGGGCAAGGATGAGCAGGGCTGGTCTGACCTGGTGGTGGCGGTGCCGCCGCTGTATATCCAGGAGAAGGTGCATCCCATCGTATTGATTGACGACCTGCGCAAACAGACCGAAGCCCAAGAGCAAGAGGGCGTGGTCCAGCAGTTGGACCTCTTCGCCGATTTCAACGGCCTGCCCAGCGACGCCGCCAAGACCGAGTTTTACCAGCACAACGCCAACTGGAGCAACCGCATGATCCTGGGGGACAGCCTCCAGGTGATGGCCTCCCTGGCCGAGCGCGAAGGCCTGCGGGGTAAGGTGCAGTGTATATACATTGACCCGCCTTACGGCATCAAGTTCAATTCGAATTTCCAGTGGTCTACCACCAGCCGGGATGTGAAGGATGGCAAAGCCGATCACATCACCCGTGAGCCGGAACAGGTGAAGGCTTTTCGCGATACCTGGCGCGATGGGATTCACTCGTATTTGACATATCTTCGAGATCGGCTTACGGTTGCGAGGGATATGCTGACTGGCTCTGGATCGGTTTTCATCCAAATCGGGGATGAGAACGTTCATCGAGTGAGGGCGTTAATGGATGAGGTATTTGGTGAGGACAATCTTGTTTCCCAGATCACTTTTGTAACGACTTCGCCTTTTACGGCAGACAATCTCAGTGGATCTGCAGACTACATATTGTGGTATGCAAAAAACAAGAAGACTCTGAAGTTTCGCCGCCTTTGGAGAATTCGGCGCGAACGTAGCGGCATGGGTACGTACAACTGGATCGAGTTAGAAAACGGTTCAATCAGAAGGCAAACTGCTGCCGAAAAGAGAGGAGACGATCCTTTACCCAATGGTGTGTGTTTTCGCGCTGACACGATTGTCAGTTCAGGAGTGACGGCATCTGGTGGTGATGACATCCAGTTTCAGGGGCGTGTTTACAAGCCAAGTCCACGTACACACTGGAAGACAACAACAAATGGAATGCAGACTCTGATCAAAGCTGGACGCGTTGTGCCTCTAGGCAAGATTCTCTCTTATAAGCGTAAAGAAACGGACTTTCCGATTATGCCTTACGACAATGTGTGGAATGACACAATAATTGGCTCGTTCAGCACGAAAGTCTACGTGGTCCAGACAGCAACAAAAGTGATCGAACGCTGCATCTTGATGACGACCGATACAGGCGACTTGGTACTCGATCCAACTTGCGGATCCGGCACAACTGCGTATACCGCCGAACAATGGGGTCGCCGATGGATTACGATTGACACTTCCAGAGTTGCACTTGCTTTAGCACGTGCTCGCATCATGGGCGCAAGATATCCTTATTACTTATTATCGGACAGTCACGGTGGACAGCAGAAAGAGGCCAGTATTTCTCAAATAGTTCCCTCCGAAGAGCCAACTTTTGGAAATATTCGACAAGGATTTGTCTATAAGCGTATCTCGCACATTATGCTCAAAACAATTGCCAACAACACAGAGATCGAAGTTATCTGGGAAACCCATCAAGAGGCATTAGAACCGCTGCGGGAACAACTCAACCAGGCCGTGGGCGAGACCTGGGAAGAATGGGAAATTCCACGCGAAGCAGAAGAGGATTGGTCGCAGGAGGCCAAAGACCTGCATAGGGAATGGTGGGAACTGCGCATCGCCCGGCAGAAGGAGATAGACGCCTCCATCGCCGCCAAAGCGAATTATGAATACCTGTACGATAAGCCCTACACCGATAACAAGAAAGTGCGGGTGGCGGGGCCTTTCACCGTTGAAAGCCTCTCCCCCCACCGCGTCCTGGGCGTGGATGAGGACGATGAATTGATTGATGCGGTCGCCGAGGGCAAGGCGGGCTATGGCAAAGGCCAGAGCTTCGTGCAAATGATCCTGGAAACCCTCAAGATTGCCGGGGTGCAGCAAGCCCACAAAGAGGACAAGATCAATTTCTCCTCGCTGACGCCCTGGCCGGGGCATTACGTCTGCGCCGAAGGGCGCTATTTCGAGGGCGGGGAAGAGGAGGGGACCAAGAAACGAGCGGGCATCTTCATCGGGCCAGAGTTTGGCACCGTGGCCCGTCCCGACCTGGTCGCCGCTGCCCGTGAAGCTGGCGACGCCGGATTTGACGCCCTGATCGCCTGCGCCTTCAACTACGACGCCCGCTCGACTGAATTCGACAAACTCGGCCGCATCCCCATCCTCAAAGCCCGGATGAACGCCGACCTGCACATGGCCGACGACCTCAAGAACACCGGTAAGGGCAACCTCTTCGTCATCTTCGGGGAGCCGGATATCGACATCCTGGATGCCGAGGACGGGCAGGTCATGGTGAAGATCAACGGCGTGGACGTCTTCCACCCCAACACCGGCGAGATCCGCAGCGACGGCGCTGAAGGCATCGCCTGCTGGTTCATTGACACCGACTACGACGAAGAGAGCTTCTTCGTCCGCCATGCCTATTTCCTGGGCGCAAACGATCCCTACAAATCCCTCAAAATCACCCTCAAAGCGGAGATCAACCAGGAAGCCTGGGAGTCACTCCACAGCGACACCTCCCGGCCCTTTGATAAACCCGCCTCGGGGCGCATCGCGGTGAAAGTGATCAATCATCTGGGCGATGAGGTCATGAAAGTATTCCGGGTGGAGTGACAGAAAGCGGTCAAGCGGCACATCCTCTTTCTACCGCCCCCTTTCATCCTGAGCCTGCCGAAGGATCATCCTGAGCCTGCCGAAGGATGTCAATATATTGACAAAACTGTTCGCCAACTCATATTAACCTTGACAAACCAGAACAAATGTGCTATAATTCCCCCCATCGGGGCATCCCTTCCCCATCCCCCCCGCCCGCACCTTAAAAACCCACACCCGCCCAAAGACTACTCAACCACCCAACTACTCAACTACCCAACTACTCAACTAACCTTCCTACAACGCCCACAACATCCACAACAGCACATCCCTCT
>CBDUUP010000346.1:0-4709 GCA_965370435.1 uncultured Anaerolineales bacterium
ACCCACGGTGATGGTGTTCAATACACCCACCGTACCCGCGGCACTAGACCCGACCGCCCTGCGTCAGGCCACCTTTTCCGCCGGGCAGACCCAGAACGCCGCCCATTATGCAACCTCGGATGCCAAACGAACTCTCACTGCCCTGGCGCCGACAAGCACGCGGGGGCCAACACGTACACCGACAGTTACTCTTACACCAACAATTACTCTTACCCCAACGATCACCCTCACCCCAACGCCTTTATCAATCCCTTCACCCTGGATCCCCCTTCCCACGATCCACCCAGACACTTCGGGGTACCAATTTACAATACCCACGGTAGATGACCTATTGGCTTTGCTCGCAGTGGCTGGGGAGCAATATTCATACGCAAGCGACATATTTTTGGATGACGAAGAAGCCTATGAAGCATTGCGAGGAGATGCCCTAGCTTTCGCCAGCATAATTGGCTTTGAATTTGAGCGATACTATCCAGAGGGGGTCCCAAACCCCTTGGAAGCGCTTACCGATCTAGACTGGATCATCCTAAACATGATGCCTCCGCCATTTATTTTTCAGATAGTAGAGGACGGTGTTCTAGAGTATTTGAACATCAACCAAACCCAATTGACAGATAATAGAACGCTACGTGGCCCTAACTTCACCGCTGAAGTTCACCAAATAGAAATTGACCATGACCCCGATCCAGAATGGTTTTTGAAGATTCAATCTCCCAACCGTATCACGGCCTGGTTGACTGTAGATCAAATTTCAAGCGGCGTATATAAAAAACTTAACACAGAATTGGAACCCCAGTATTATTACGTGGATTATCTAGAGATTACGAGTCTTCAAGATATTACCGGGGATGGGTTAGCCGATGCCGTTATCACTCGCAGTACATGTTTCAGGTCAACTTGTAGGGGACAGGTCGAAGCGGTTCGCGGCTCTCAACAAGGCTTGGTATTGATGACCTCCATAAAATGGCAATCGAATAACGATAGTTGGATTAGCCAATCATTCGTTTCTCCAGAAGACGGCTCCTGGCCCTACGTACAGGTCGAAACAGAGTATGACTATAATTGGGCCTGCGAGTATACAAAGGTGGAAACCTACCAGTGGCCTCATGGCGTGGAACAGCGTACCACCCAAAACGCAGAGATTCCCGACACACCTGAATGCGCCATCGCTCAAGCAGTCGATCACTGGCCAAAGGTAGATGATCCAACTGCGATCCAACTTCTGGAAAGGGCCGTTTACTTATATTCGAACGCCTCCAATGTAGAAATAGATTTTGACGTGTTTGCCCGTTACCGGCTGGCTATGCTTTACGCTCTTGAAGGCAATGACCAGGCCGTCCGCCGGCACCTCAGGGCAATTCTGAATTACGCCGGAAATGACAACGCCGAAGCAGCCGACTTCCTGGCCGGTGAGATTGAAATATTACTAGACGAGCCGAAGGTTAACGCGGTCCCGCTCTGTTCTATTACCTATTTGGCGATGATACGAGATGAAACCATATCTAGTGTTTGGGCAAAATACATCACGGAATATGCAGCCTGGAGCCGTTATGATGGAAACCATAAGCCCTATCCCCCAGCCGTTTGCTATCTCCCCGAGGTGACTTCCCAGATCATGGAGGGTATCGTCTTTGACCCTTCCGGTTCGCCGGAGGCTGTGCTTACCGAGGCGGGCTTTAACTTTGTGACCCAACCTTTCTATTTCACCCCCACCGGCGATCCCACCTGGTTTGTCATTATCGATACGGTTGACCCGATCATCATGGCTTATCTCCAGGATGGGTCTACTTATCACTGGGAAAGAGTATTTAGCGCTAGCTATGATCCCAATGGCTCAATAACTTGGCTGTACGAAGATTTGACCGGCGATGGATCTCCTGAATTTGCCGTCACCTATCCATACCCTTACGATCCCTGGTGGGGGAGGGTGGGATGTCATTCAGGTGACATTATCCATGCTACTTATGTGATCATAAAAGTTGAACAAAACTTGTTTTTCGCTTTTTCCGAACATTCCTGCTACCGGTCTAATGAAACCTTTGAATTGACAGACCTGCTTCAAGATTCTGACGGAGATGGCCTATCGGATTGGGCCGTGGAGCGATACGTAAATATATTTAAGGAGTATGGCATAGAAGTAGATGCGGTCGAAATCACCCAACCCTGGATCACTTATTCGGAATTGAGACAAATCCTTCAAGGGATAATTGGGGATGAGTTAGAACAGATTGATTTAAGATTTGATGATTCGATCGACAGGCTGCTGGATGGAGAGAATCCATCCCAGGTGCGCGCCTCGTTCGAAGAAACACGCGGCCTCATCATTCTCGAATTGCCTTATTCCTACTATCTCTGGCAACGCCTCACCTACCTTATCGGACTCACTTACGAACTGGAAGGCAACACCTGCATGGCCGAGCATTATTACCTGGAGGTCTGGCAGAGCGAGACGCCCACCCTCTGGAGCCATCTGGCCGCCCTCCACCTGTTCTGGGACGAAGACTCCGCCATAGGACAGCCGCATAGCTGCCCGTGAACGGTGCAATCCGCAATTCATAATCTTAAATCAACATTTTCAAGGAGCTAACCATGACCCAAAAACCAACCGTTGGCTACATCGGCCTGGGCTTGATGGGCAAGCCCATGGCCCGCAACATCCTCAAGGCCGGATTCCCCCTCGTTATTCACAACCGCAGCCGGGCCGCGGTGGACGAACTGGCCGCCGAGGGCGCAATCCCCGCCAACTCCCCCGCCGAGGTGGCAAAACAAGTGGAGGTGGTCTTCACCAACCTGCCCGACTCGCCGGACGTGGAACTGGTCGCCCTGGGGGAGGGGGGGATCATAGAAGGCGCGCATGAAGGGTTGATCCTGGTAGATAATTCGACCATCAAGCCCGCAACGGCGCGACACATCGCCAAGAAATTGGGGGAGGTCGGCGTGGCCTGCCTGGACGCGCCGGTCAGCGGGGGGGACATCGGGGCCATCAAAGGGACTCTGGCCATCATGGTGGGCGGCCCGGCGGAGACGCTGGAAACTGTGATGCCTATTTTCAACGCCATCGGCAAGTCCATCACCCACGTGGGGGACAGCGGGGCCGGGCAGGTCGCCAAGTGCGCCAACCAGATCATGGTGGCGGCCCAGGTGGCAGCCATGGGCGAACTGATGCTCTTCGCCCGAAAGACCGGGGTTGACCCGGAGAAGGTGGTCCAGGCCATCCAGGGGGGCGCGGCCCAGTGCTGGGCGCTGGATGTCAAACCGCCGCGCCTCTTCGCCGGGAACCGGGAGCCGGGCTTCAAAGCCCACATGCAGGAGAAAGACCTGGGCATCGTGATGGAGACGGCCCGCCAATACGGCATGCCCCTGCCCGCCACCGCGGTCAACGCCCAACTCTTCGGCGCAATGCTGGAGATGGGGATGGCCGACCTGGACAACTCCGCTGTGATCGGGGTGCTGGAGAAACTGGCAGGGATTGAATTGCTTGATTAAGTAAAAATAAAATCAGGCCGGTCTAGGTGACCGGCCTGATCGGGATTAAGGTAAGCGGTTCTTAGTTCCCCGAAGCGCTCTAAATTGATGCCAATGGGGCCTTACCCTAGCGGGTTGTAGGGTTCTCCCATCTGGGTGGTTTCGTAAAAGTTGTGTCCATCCTGGAATTCTGCCTGCCAGAAGACAGCTCTCTCCGAAAAGGAGGCTGAGCTGAAGTCGGCAGGGCCTAAGAAATGGGTCTCGCCGAAGCCCACCGACTTGCGGAAGCGGGCCGCATTGAACTCAACCTGGGTCGCGAACAAGGCCCCGTCGAAATCGGCGTGCTTGGAAAACTCGGTCCGGCAGAAATCGGCTCTGCGTTGAAACTGGACGCCATAAAAGCAGGCATGCTCCAAAAAGCTGCTGTCTCCAAAGAAAACATTCCGCAAGAATCGAGCGGCCAGGAAGTTTGCATTCCCCCGATACAGGATGCCGCCAAAATAAGCCGGATGGGAGAATTGGGCGGTTTCAAAATCCACCGAGGAGAGGAATTGGACGTTATCAAAATCGGCCACCCCTGAAAACAAGGTTTCCCGGAAGGAAACCGGGGCTTCAAAGATGGCGTTATCGAATTTCACCGGCTCCCAGAAATTAACCCCAACAAAATTTACCGCCCCTAAAAACCGGCAATCGCTGAAGACGCAGGACCGTAGAAATTGGGTCTCGAGGGGGAATTCATCCGCCATGTCTCCGACGGTCACCTTCCCTTGGAACTCACAGTTCTTGAAGGTCATCCGGGCGGTGATGTCGCGGGAGTCGGACTCTATGGCGGTGGGATTCTCGACCGCCGAGAAATCAAGATCTCCCACGATCTCGACGCCTGCGTAATGGAGGTTCTCTCCGAGGTTAAGTTGTTCGAGGACTTCGGAAGCCTCGACACTTTTTCGGGCGGCCATTCTTCTCTTCTCCTGGTCAGAATGAATTAGCGGTGAATCGATAAGGGCAAGCATCTCGTCACAGGCGAACAGCCTGTGACGAGGGTTCACTCCATATATATAACGCTTCTGAGGGGAAAATCCTTCACCCTTTTTCGGGCGAGTGACCTAGTTGTCCAGCCTATCGATCCCTCCTACCCACCAGCCAAACCACCACCGACAACGCCAGCAGCGCGGTTCCCGTCACAATGCCCAACATCAACCCGATCTGTGACGCCGTGGCGCCGTCGGTGAAGGCATAGCGAAACA
>CBDUUP010000347.1:0-4661 GCA_965370435.1 uncultured Anaerolineales bacterium
GATTAGCGGGGTTCTGAATATACTATGGGGCCTCGTTTTGGCGATAATTCTCTTATTTGGGTTGGTCACCATTCTATGTATTCCATTCACCTTGTATCCCATCATTTTGGGCGTTTTGGAGATCATATACGGAGCCAAACTAATGCCAGCCCAACCCGCTCCAATAAAACCCGCTCAATATATAGCCGTCATGGAGATAATCAATATTCTTTTCCTCAGTCTTCCCAGCCTGGTGATTGGAATATTGGCGCTGGTTTTTTACAACGACCAGGAAACTCAAGCTTATTTTGAGGCCCTAAATTCTCAAGACTTAAATTAAAGCATTTACTGAACGCCTTCCGCTTAAATGCATTTCAGTTGAAATATGTCAAACTACCCGCCTCCGCCGCTCTCAGAATCTGACGAAAACACCTGGGCCGCGATCGCCCACTTGAGCGTGCTGGTAAATTTGTTTACCGGCGGTCTGGGTGTGCTGGGGGCAATTTTGGTCTATATCGCCTATAAGGATCGTTCTCGATATGTTGCCTACCAGGCCCTCCAGTCATTTGTATTTCAGCTAATTTTGTGGGCTGGAGGATGGACCATAATTGGAATTATCCGGACGGTATCGGGATTGTTGTCCTCGATAGTTCCAGATATATTCTTGTTCCCTTTGATGACTATTCCATATCTGATGCCCGTGGTTGCCGTGGTCTACGGCATCATTGCCGGCATCAAATGTTACCAGGGCGAAGATTTCCAATATTGGCTTGTAGGCGGCTGGATGCGCGATACCTACGAAGGATAAAGAATTCACCATAAGCCTGGCGGTTGTCTCCGCCGGGCTTTTTATTACTTCGCCTTTACGGTGCGATAGAATAATATCTATTGCACACAAAAAACAATCATAACCTACCACCTGCAACTTGCCACCTGCCACTTGCCACCTGCCCACTTGCCCACTTGCAACTTGCCCACTTGCCACCTGCCACTTGCAATCTGCAACTTGCAATCTGCAACTTGCAATCTGCAATCTGCAACTTGCCACCTGCAACTTTCCCAATTTTGCACCCCTCGCCTCTTGACTTTTTAGCAACTAGTCTGTAGAATGTATATAACAACTCAACGGGAACCGGGGAGAGATCCGGTCTAGAGCCGGACACCGAAGGGGCAAGCCTGGCAAGTGCAACGCCAGGTGAAACTCTCAGGTCAAAGGACCCTGTTTCCGTCTTACCCTGGAAAGCTCACCTTATCCGGTGGCACCGAAGGGGCAAACGCCAGACCTCTGGCGTGAATCTCTCAGGTTGACGACAGGGCGCACGCTTTATCGGCGTGCGCCTTTTGGTTTAATTGTTCTCAACCACCTTAGTAAGGAGCGCCAGACATGGATTTTCCCCAGGACCTCAAATTTACCCAAAACGACGAATGGATTCGCGTGGAGGGGACCACCGGAACCCTCGGTATCAGCGATTACGCCCAGGACCAGCTTTCTGACATCGTCTATGTGGACTTCGTCGCTGACGAAGGAGATTCCCTCAGCAAGGGAGCCATCTTCTGCGCCGTAGAGTCGGTCAAGGCCGCAGCGGATGTATACGTCCCTGTGGATTGCACAGTCACCGCTGCCAACGAATCCCTGATGGACGCCCCCGAACTCGTCAACAGCGACCCCTACGGCGAAGCCTGGATGATAAAGATAGAAATCACCGACCCCTCCGGGTTGGAGGGTCTTATGGACGCGGACGCCTACGCCGCTTACGTGAAAGGACGAGAATAAGCATGTTTGTCCCTCATACTAAATCAGACCGGGAAGCCATGCTGAAGACCATCGGCGTGGAAAGCCTCGAAGACCTCTTCCAGGACATTCCAGAGTCCTCCCGCTTCCCGAAAATGGATTTGCTCCCCGCCCTGACCGAAATGGAAGCCATTAACGAACTCCAAGACATCGCCGCCGTCAACGAGACCACCGATGATTTGATCTCCTTCCTGGGCGCAGGCGCTTACAACCACTACATCCCCGCGGTGATTGACGACATTGTCAGGCGGGGAGAGTTCCTCACCGCCTACACACCCTACCAGCCGGAAGTCTCTCAAGGCACCCTCCAGGCCATCTTCGAATACCAGAGCATGATGGCCGCCCTGACCGGCATGGAGGTGTCCAACGCCTCCCATTACGATGGCGCAACCGCGGTAGCCGAAGCGTTCAACATGGCCGACTCACATGCCCGAGGCAAGCGCAAACGAGTTGTCCTCTCTCCGGCCCTCCACCCGCACTACCGCAGTACCTTGCGCACCTACATCCACGACATGGATTTTTCCCTGGTTGGAGATGAAGAGACTGCCGATCTGAGCGCGGGTCCTGAAGCCCTCCTCCCTCTGATTAACGAAGAGACCGCTTTAGTCGTTGTCCAGTACCCCGATTTCTTTGGCCGTATTTACGATCTTGCCCCCTTGGCCGAAGCCGCCCACGAAGCTGGCGCATTGTTCTGTGTGGCCGTCAACCCTGTGGCTTTGGGCTTGCTCAAGCCTCCCGGAGAGTTCGGCGCCGACATCGTAGTGGGGGAGGGACAGCCGTTGGGCGTGCCATTGGCTTTTGGCGGGCCATATCTGGGCATCTTCACCACCCGTGAAAAATTCGTCCGCAAGATGGCCGGACGCCTGGTCGGAGAGACCATAGACACCCGCGGCCAGCGAGGCTACGTGCTCACCCTCAGTACCCGCGAACAGCACATCCGCCGCGAACGAGCCACCTCCAACATCTGCACCAACCAGGGCCTGATCGCCCTGACCTCCGCGGTCTATATGAGCTTGCTGGGAAAGAATGGCTTGCGGAAAGTGGCTGAACTTTGCTATCACAAGGCCCATTACGCCGCCGAGCAATTGGCTGCCTTGCCGGGATTCGGATTGTGGTCTGATGAACCCTTCTTCCATGAATTTATCCTGGAATGCCCCCGCCCCGCCGCCGAGATCAACGCCCACCTGCTGGAACATGAGATTCTCGGAGGCTACGACTTGGGCCAGGAATATCCCGGACTCAAGAACCATCTCCTGGTTGCCGTCACCGAAATGAATTCTCGTGAAGACATTGATTTATTGGTCAAGACTTTATCGGAGGCCGCCCATGACTGAACCTCTTATTTTCGACATCTCCTCCCCCGGGCGGCATGGCGTGCGCTATCCTGACCCCGACGTTCCCACCGCCGAACTGCCCCACAAGTTCGTGCGCCAGAACCTGCCTCTACCGGAAGTCTCCGAGCTGGATGTGGTTCGCCATTTCACCCGCCTTTCCCAGCTCAACTATTCTATTGACACCGGCTTCTACCCGTTGGGTTCCTGCACCATGAAATACAACCCCAAAATAAACGAGGTTGCCGCTCGATTGCCTGGCTTTGCGAAAATTCATCCCCTCCAGCCCATTGAAACTGTGCAGGGCGCGTTGGGATTGATGCACCTTCTCCAGGAATGGTTGAAAGAGATCAGCGGCTTTGCCGGGATCGGCCTACAGCCTGCCGCCGGCGCCCACGGCGAGTTGACCGGCGTGCTGATGATCTGCGCCTACCACAACTCCCGCGGGGATACCAACCGCAAGAAAATATTGATCCCCGACTCAGCCCACGGAACCAACCCCGCCACTTCTTCCATGAGCGGCTTTGACGTGGTCGAGATCCCCTCCGACGAACGGGGCAACGTAGATCTAGAAGCCTTGCGCGCCGAATGTGATGAAACTGTGGCCGGACTGATGCTGACCAACCCCAATACCTTGGGCCTGTTCGACGAGAACACTCAGACTGTGATCGATATCGTGCATGAAGCGGGCGGCCTGGTCTATGGCGACGGCGCCAACCTCAACGCCCTTTTGGGAATCGCCCGTCCCGGTGATTTGGGAATTGACGTGATGCACTTCAATTTGCACAAAACCTTCTCCACCCCCCACGGCGGCGGAGGGCCAGGCTCCGGGCCGGTGGGCGCTGCTTCCCATCTGGTTGAGTTCCTGCCCGCGCCGGTTGTCGGCGTCGTAGATGACGGCGACGATGAAACCCCCCCGCTTTACGGCTTGGTCACGCCCTCCAAGACCATCGGGCGGATGAAATCCTTCCACGGACATTTCAGCATCTTCGTCCGCACTTTCATCTACATCCTGATGCACGGACCGGAAGGGCTGCGCAAAGTGTCCGAATATGCCGTCCTCAACGCCAATTATTTGCAGGCCCGCTTGCGCGATACCTACCACATCCCCTACGACCGCATCTGCATGCACGAGTTCGTGGCCGAAGGTCGCTGGGAGGACGCCCCCGACATTCACGCCCTGGACATCTCCAAACGCCTTATGGATTTTGGTTTTCACCCGCCGACCAATTACTTCCCCCTCATCGTCAAGGAAGCCTTGATGATCGAGCCGACCGAGACCGAAACCAAAGAAACCCTGGATGCCTTCGTCGAGGCCATGCTCCAAATCGCCGATGAAGCCCGCAGCAACCCCACAGTACTCCAAGAAGCCCCCCATACCACCCCCTCCGGCCGCCTGGACGAAGTGAAAGCCGCCAAGGAGTTGGTGCTGTGCTGCTGGCTTCCTCAGGAAAAATCAGAAGAATCTGCAGATCCTGCGTAAACCGCCTGACAGTTTTCAAGAGAAAAGTTTTTCAGTGTTTCAGTTTTTCAGCGATTCAGTGTTTCAATATTTCACC
>CBDUUP010000348.1:0-4656 GCA_965370435.1 uncultured Anaerolineales bacterium
CCCGGATCGTCAGCCGCCAGAAAAATCCGTCACTAACCGCTCACCTGACCGGACTCCCCCGAGCCAATACCAGCCGATTCATCCCCGGAGAACAAGCCCTGGTGAGGTCGGTGAACAACCAAGTAGAAGTTTGGATCCCCCAAACCACCGGTGTGGTAGGGATCTATTAGTATTTCTTTAGGAGCAAGATCATGGATATTGGCATGCTTTGGTTTGATAACGACGCCAAGACAGATTTACCCGCCAAAGTCTCCCGTGCGGCCACGTATTACGAGCAGAAATATGGGAGAATCCCCGACTTATGTTACGTCCATCCCAGCATGATGTCCAAAAAGAAAAGCTCATCCGGGAACATCAAGATCAAAACCAATCCTATAGTTCTCCCCAATCATTTTTGGATTGGCATAAATTCCCAGAACGGAGCCTAACATTCCCTCTAACAAAAACATTTAGACGCCCATACGGGCGTCTTTTTATTTTGGTGTAGAAACCTAATTGTGTTTTTATGATGATTATTGTATATTCTTCCCACCTTAAAGAAATCATAATTACACTGAGCTTATCAAGGGAAAAGTTTTTCAGTGATTCAGTGTTTCAATATTTCATCAACATTTACCTTGCCAAAGTTAAGTATACGAATCTACACTGGTTGAGAAGTCAAAGAAGCCACCAAAGTCTCCAGGGCGAGTTCAGCTTCGATCTGGCCCGTTTTGATTTTCTCGTCCAAATCTAACATCTGCCTCATGAGATCTTCCAGCATGGAAAGCTCCAACCTTCTCGCATGTTCAGCTAATTTCTTGGCCCGATAGGGATGGATGCTCAACTTGTCGGCGACCCTTTGATCTCCTCCCCCGCCTTCCAATGCCTCACGGGTCAGCAGCAGCATTCGGAATTGCCCTACCAAACTATGGAAAAGTAACAACGTCGGTTGTTGATCTAACAGCTTGTATAACAAATCCATTGCCTGACGGCCCTCCCTTTGTGCCAGAGCATCGATTAATGCAAAATAGTACTCTCCATGTCCTGCCACCAAAGCCACCAGACTCTCAACGTCCTCAACCTCGATTGCCCGTTGGCAGTTCACGTAAGACATCAACTTATTAATTTCCAGGGACGCGGTCCGCGTATCCCCTCCCACCAATTCAGCCAACAACCCTGCCGCCTGGTGGGTGATCTCCCCGTCAACTTCCTTCACGTGGTCAAGTATCCAACGGATCATCGCTCCCCCTTTTGGCTTTTCGCATAATTTGACGAAAACCCGCTCCTTATTTTTCCCTACCCAATTTAAGAGCCAACTATTCCCTTTTAACTTCTTATTCTCCAGGATCACCAATGCTGTTGAAGGCGGCAGGCCTTCCATTATTTTGCGGAAAGCATCTCGATCGCGCTCACTTTTCAGCTTCCCCGCCGGTTGTGATAGGATCACCAATCTACGGTCTGCCAAAAAAGGCATCGCCGAGGTTACATTCCGCAGGTCATTCAAGGCCAATGATCGCCCGTCAATACGAGTGATGTTCATCTCCGCGGTGGCGGGGTCGCCGAGCTTCGCCTGCATCTTGGCGACCACCTGAGTCATCGCAAACTCATCGTCTCCATGCAGCAAATAAACAACCGGATCAGCCTTGGTCACGATCAGCCTCTTGTCGTAATCCTATGAGCCATGACTCTTCTCCGCCGGTGAGGGACAACCTCCACGATCTCCAAATTCCCAAGATGGCCCGAGGTGGTGACTCGTTTTTGGATCAGCAATCCCAAAGGCTCTGCCACGATCATCCCCAACGTTGCCAGCAATACCACCAGGGGAAAGCGTTCCAACTTATCCCGCCATCGCCGCCCTACGCCCGCCAACGCTACCATGCTGCCCGCTCCGGCCAACGCCCCCGCAGTGACCCGGCTGGTCCCACACCCGGGATGCACGGCCAGCTTGATCTCCCCGGCCCGCAATCGGCTATGCGCCTGGGTGACCGCTTCCGTCACTTCCTCCGTGGGGACATTTCCCAATATCCAAAACCCGCCCGTATCCGAATGTCCGGCAATATTCAGTCCCGGAAATCTCTTGGCGAGAATGTGGACCGTGGCATGTTCCAACCCATGGTTCCGCCGGATGCGGGAGAGCAGAGGAGTTTCAAGGAGAGTTTGCATATATGTGCTCATAAGGTTCCTTATCTGTAGAATTTTCTATCCATTCAGCAGCACAAACTTGATAAATGACTACTTAGACCACTAAGACCACTCAGACAACTAAGACTACTCAGACCACTCACTCCCATTCGATAGTCGCCGGGGGCTTGCTGGTAATATCATACACCACCCGGTTGATCCCGTCCACCTCGTTGACGATGCGGTTGGCGATCCGCCCTAACACGTCATAAGGCAATCTGGCCCAGTCCGCAGTCATGAAATCTTCAGTCGTCACAGCCCGCAGGGCGACGGCCTCCTGGTAAGTGCGCAGGTCGCCCATCACCCCCACCGTCCGCACCGGGAGCAATACCGCAAAAGCTTGTGCGCTGCCGGACAACTTGCCCCCCTCCCGGCTCATACGCAGCAGCCCCGCCTCGGCCAATTCCTCCCGCAGGATGGCGTCCGCAGAGCGCAGCCGGGCCAGACGCTCCGGGTTCACCTCCCCCAAACACCGCACCGCCAATCCCGGCCCCGGGAAAGGCTGCCGCCAGACCAGTTCGTCAGGTAAACTCAACGCTTCCCCAACCGCCCGCACCTCGTCTTTGAAACAATAGCGCAGCGGCTCGACCAATTCAAACTGCATATCCTCCGGTAAACCGCCCACGTTGTGATGGGTTTTGATGCGATGGGCCTGGGAGCGGTCCGGCGCGCTGGATTCAACCACGTCGGGATAGATAGTCCCCTGCACCAGGAAAGGCGGCTGGTTCAACTGAGCCGCTTGGGCCTCAAAAATGCGGATGAACTTCTCCCCGATGATCTTGCGTTTTTCTTCCGGGGCGGTGACCCCCGCCAGCGCCCCCATGAACTCATCCACCGCATCCACCACCACCAGCTCCACGCCCAGCGTGCGCTGGAAGGTCTCGACAACCTGTTTAGCCTCGCCCTGGCGCAGCAGGCCGTTATCCACAAAGACCGCAACCAACTGGTCGCCAACCGCCTGGTGCACCAGCGCAGTCGCCACGCTGGAATCCACCCCTCCGCTCACCGCCGCCAATACTTGAGCCTCCCCCACCTGTAGGCGCACCCGTTCCACGCTCTCGGCGATGATGGAGTCGGGCGTCCAATCCGGTTTCGCCCCGCACACCTCCACCACAAAGCGGCGCAGGATCTCCGCCCCGCCCGGCGTGTGATGCACCTCCGGGTGGAACTGCACCCCGAATCGGGCCGTCTCCAGGTCTCCCATAGCCGCGATAGGGGCGTTATCGGTCTGGGCCAAAGGCCGGAATCCGGGCGGCGGGGCCTCGATCCGGTCCCCGTGCGACATCCAAACCGGAAGCGCTCCCTCCGGCAGCAGGGGGTTGGCGGCCAGGGTCTCGATCTCCGCCGGGCCATACTCCCGCGCCGCCGCCGGAGCCACCTGCCCGCCCAGCGCATGGGTCAGCGCCTGCATCCCATAGCAGATCCCCAGGATAGGCAGCCCCGACTCCAACACGTATTCAGGAACCTGGGGCGCGCCCGGCGCGTAGACCGAAGCCGGGCCGCCGGAGAGAATAAAGCCTTTAGGCCGCAAAGCCATCACTTCCTCCGGGGAGGCGTTCCAGGGGAACAATTCGCAATACACCTGCGCCTCCCGCACCCGGCGGGCGATCAATTGCGCGTACTGGGAGCCAAAGTCAAGGATGGCGATACCGTCCTGCATCAAGGGTTCAGTCATCGAACAAGATCCGATTTCCCTCCATTGCACGCACCGGGGCCAGCGCCTCAATGCGGACGTTCAGATGCGACAGCGCTTTTCGGCCCTCTTCAAAAGTCTTCTCCACCAACGTACCGATGCCGACGATAGTGGCCCCAGCCGTCCGGGCCAACTGCACCAAACCCAGAATGGTCGCCCCGCTGGCCAAGAAGTCATCAATGATGAGCACCAACTCGCCCGCCCCCAGGTATTCCGGCGAGACGATCAATTCCACCATCCGCCCCTTGGTGTGGGAAGGCGCCAGGGTGAGAAAGACCTGGTCGGGCATGGTGACCGGTTTGCTCTTCCGGGCATAGACCACCGGCAGCCCCATATACAATCCGGTCATCACCGCCGGGGCGATGCCCGATATCTCGGCGGTCAAGATCTTGGTCGCCCCAATATCCTTGAATCGCAAAGCCAATTCCTTCCCGCAGGCATCCATCAATACCGGATCCACCTGATGATTGATGAAGCCGTCCACCTTCAGAATGCCGTCCCCCAAGTTCCTCCCCTCCTTTAAGATACGCTCTTTCAATGCCTGCATGAGTCCTCCGGTGAAGAGTGAGATAATTTCACCATCATTTTACAACGCGCTGAAGGATTAGGCTAGAGGGTTGGCGACGGTTGGCTGTGGTTGAAGGTTGAACGATAGAACGTTGAAACGTTTCAACGTTCTATCGTTTACGAAGTTTTTTGTTTTTCTTCGTGCCTATGTGACTTCGTGGTGAATCTTTTTTTACACCAAGACACAAAGTTTTTCTCTCTAGCGAAGCGGCGTTCTCTGTGTCTCTGTGGTGAAA
>CBDUUP010000349.1:0-4653 GCA_965370435.1 uncultured Anaerolineales bacterium
AGCTTCACGAGCAGGCGCTGGAAGTCATGCAAGAAACAGGCAATAAGCGTGCTGAAGGGGTAATCCTTGGCAACTTAGGAAACGCCTACGCCGCCCTGGGCGAAACCCGCCGAGCCATCGAATTATATGAGCAATGCCTGGAGATCGCCCGAGAGACTGGCGACCGGCGCGGGGAGGGGTACACTCTCTGGAACCTGGCCGTGAACCTTGATAAACTAGGAGAACAAGAGCATACCATCTCCAACGCCGCCGCCGCGCTGGAGATATTTGAGCAAATTGAAGACCCCAACGTTGAGATGGTGAGGAATAAGCTAGCCGAGTGGCAGGGGGAGGGGTGAAAGATGATACGCAAATTGGTTTTGCCCTTGTTCATCCTAGGAAGTGTTATTCTCGTGATTGTGGGATTCAGTTGGTACAAATTCCCCGAATGGGCCAATACACCGCTAGGTTTTCTAACGCTTGTCATCGCCTCATTGGTTGGGGGAACTTCTTTTGTGAGTTCTCTGATTTCTTATCTTAAAAACTATATCGAGCTCACAAAGGCTAATAGAGAACAATATCCTCCACCTCCACCCCCTCCACAACCCAGAACCGATCTCACCTTCACACCCCTCCACCAACTTCGCCCTCCGCGGAAGGATTTCACCGGGCGGGTGGCAGAACTGAACGACCTCCGCAAGCGGATGACGGAAAAGGGCGTGACCATCACCGGCCTGCAGGGGATGGGTGGCATTGGCAAGACGGAGCTGGCTTTGGTGCTGGCCCAGGAACTGAAAGACCGCTATCCCGACGCCCAGATATACCTCGACCTGCGGGGAGCGCACGAGCAAGACCCGCTCACCCCCGCGGAGGCAATGGCCCATGTGGTGCGCAGCTTCCATCCTGAAGCGCAAATGCCGGAGGATGAAGCCGGATTACTGGCGATGTACCATTCATTATTTACGAACAAGCGCGTTCTTCTGCTGATGGATAACGCCCGCGGCAAGGAACAGGTACTCCCCCTGTTGCCTCCCGAGGGTTCTTGTCTATTGGTAACATCTCGATTTCGTTTCATTCTGCCGGGGATATACCTGAAGGACTTGGACAAGATGAAGGCGGGGGATGCGGAGACGCTTCTCCGTAGGATCGCCGAACGGCTGAGAGGGAAAACGAAACTGACTGCCCAACTCGCCAAGACTTGTGGCTATCTCCCCTATGCGTTACGTGTCGCTGCCTCGGCCATAGCGGAGACGCCCAACCTCACCCCGGAGGACTATGTAGAACGCTTGCAGGATGAAAGCGCACGCGTCGAGTTGATAGAAGCCTCTCTCAAGTTGAGCTACGACCTGCTGGACGAGGAATTGAAAGAACGCTGGCGCGCCCTGGCGGTCTTCCCCGGCGGGTTTGACCAGGGGGCTGCCGCGGCGGTGTGGGAGATGGAACCCGGCCCGGTCCAAGCTGTCCTGGGTGGCCTGCTGCGCTACAGCCTGCTGGAATGGGAGGAGGCTGCCAGCCGTTATCGCCTGCACGACCTAGCGCGGGACTGCGCCTCGAGGTTGTTGGGGAAAGAGGAGGGTGAGGAGTACCGGCTGCGCCATGCCCAGCACTATATACAAGTTCTCCGTGTGGCTGATAGAATTTATTTGAAGGGCGGGGAAGGGGTACTGGAGGGACTGGAGCAGTATGACCAGGAGGCGGGAAACATTACCGCCGGGCAGACCTGGGCTGCTGCCCACATGGAGGGGAAGGAGGAGATCGCACGGCTGGTTTGCGATTACCCGAACGTAGGTGCTTATATAATTGAATTTAGACTCCATGCCCGTGAGCGCACTCGCTGGCTGGATGCGGCACTAACAGCCGCCCGCTTATTGGGGGATAAAAAAGCAGAAGGGCATCACCTCAACAACCTGGGGCTGGCCTACACCGACCTGGGCGAGACCCGCAAAGCCATCGAGTGTAATGAACAATCGCTAGAGATCAAACGTGAGGTCGGTGATCAGCGCGGGGTGGGGAACTCTCTGGGCAACCTGGGGCTGGCCTACACCAACCTGGGTGAGACCCGCCAGGCCATCGAGTATTACCAGGAAGCATTGGAGATTGCCCGGGAGATCGGCGATCGGCGCATGGAGGGGCAAATTCTCGGTAACGTGGGGAGTGCCTACCGCGTCCTGGGCGAGACCAGCCAGGCCATTGAGTACTGCGAACAGCACCTGGAGATCGCCCGCGAGACTGGAGACCGGCGCGGTGAGGGGAGTACCCTCGGCAACCTGGGGCTGGCCTATGCCGCTCTGGGCCAGACCCGCCAGGCCATTGAGTATTACGAACAAGACCTTGAGATTACCCGAGAGATTGGAGACCGCCTCGGCGAAGGGACCACCCTCGGCAACCTGGGGATTGCCTACTACAAACAGGGCGAGACCCGCCAGGCCATCGAATATTACGAGAGACAGCTAGAAATCACACGAGATATCGGCTACCGGCGCGGTGAGGGGAATGCCCTCGGTAGCCTGGGGGTCGCCTACGCCACCCTGGGCGAGAACCGTCGGGCTATCAAGTTATTAGAGAAGGTTTTTGAAATCATGCAAGAGACCGGTGACCGGCGAGGGGAGGGGACAGCCCTCTGGAACCTGGCCCTGGTGCTGGATACACTGGGGAAACGGGAACGTGCCGTCGCCAACGCGACCGCAGCGCTGGAGATCTACGAGCAAATTGAAGACCTCGACACTGAGATGGTGCGGGTGCAGCTTGCCAAGTGGCAGGCAGAACAGTAGCCACCCGTCAGCAGCCAGTGACCGGTGTCCTTGTCTACTTGTCCCTTGTCTACCTGTATACCTGTTTCCCTGTCTACCCGCCCCCTCAGACTCATTTCTGATACAATGTGTCCATGACCGAAGAACAACCCTCTACGCATAAGACCGGCTACGTCGCCGTGATGGGCCAGCCCAACGTGGGCAAGTCCACTTTGATAAACGCCCTGATGGGGCAGAAGATCGCGGCGGTGTCGCCCAAGCCGCAGACCACCCGCAAACAGCAGTTGGGCATCCTGACGTTGGAGGGGGCGCAGATCATCTTCATGGACACGCCCGGGGTGCACAAGCCCCATCACAAGCTGGGACAGCGCATGAACTATGAGGCCGAATCGGTGCTGGACGACGGCGACCTGGTGCTTATGGTGGTGGACGCCAGCCGCTCGCCCAACGAGCAAGATCACATGCTGGCCGAACTGGTGCGCGGGCTGCGGGGCGCCTTGCCGGTGATCCTGGCTTTGAACAAGGTGGACATGCTGGCCGACTACGTGCTCCCGGCCCGAACCGAGGAATATCAAGCCCTGGCCTCGGAAGCCCACACCCTGCCCATCTCGGCCATCGAGGGGGCCAACCTGGGCCAACTGGTGGAGGCCATCCTGGAACGCCTGCCCCTCGGCCCGCCCTTCTACCCGGAGGAGCAGGTCACCGACACCTACGAACGCGACATCGCCGCCGACCTGGTCAGGGAGGCGGCCCTCATCAACCTGCGCGATGAAGTCCCCCACGCCATCGCGGTGCGGATGGATGAGTTCACCGAGCGTGAGAACGGGGTGACCTTCATCTCCGCCACCCTGCTGGTGGAGCGCGAGTCGCAGAAGGGGATCGTGGTGGGGCGCAAGGGGGCGATGATCAAGCAGATCGGGGCCGCGGCCCGCAAGGAGATCGAAGCCATGAGCGGGCGCAAGGTCTATCTGGAGCTGCGAGTGAAGGTGCGCAAGAACTGGCGCAACGACGACAAAACCCTGCGCCAATTTGGATTCCGCAAACGAGGAGGCTGACATGTATACATGGGTCATTATCGCCCTGCTGGTTGCGGCGGTGAACTGGTACGCCGCCGACCAGGAGAACAAGAAGTTGGAATATTTCACCAAACCGGCTGTGATGGTCTTGCTCTACATCTGGCTGCAAAGCATGGGCGGCGGGGACGAGATGCCCACCCGTTGGTTCGCATTGGGGATCGTGTTCTCTCTGGCGGGGGACATCTTTTTGATGCTGCCCAAAGAGCAGTTCATGGCCGGGCTGGTCTCCTTCCTGTTGGCTCACGCGGCCTACATCGTGGGGTTCAACGCCGTGCCGGTGGACTTCAACATCGCCAGCGCCTTCATATTGGTGGCGGTGGTGGTGGCGGCAGGGGGACTCTACCGACGCATGTCCGACGGGCTGGTGGAGAAGGATATGGTGAAACTGCGCATCCCGGTGCTGGTATACACTATCGTGATCTCGGCCATGCTGGTCTCGGCCCTGACCACGCTGACGGGCGATGACTGGCCCGCCGGTCCCGCGCTGCTGGCCAGCGGGGGAGCGCTGCTCTTCTTTGTCTCGGATGCTTTGCAGGGATGGTATCGTTTCGTCTCTCCCGTGCCTCGCCACCGGTTGTGGATCATGATGACCTATCATCTGGGGCAGGTGGGGATCATCGTTGGCGCGGCGATGTTTTATTTGGGGTAGGGGGTTTGAGTGACTGAAGTCACGCAAACGTTTACAAAGTCGGTCTGTGCCGACTCTACGAGCTTTTAGTCCGCCGAAGGGCGGACTTCGTCGTTGTTGGCGCGGCTTTAGTCGCCGGACTTCAATCGCTGTGTACCCTCGCGTCCCCGGACACTTGCGCGGAGGCGATATTTGCGCGACAATCAGATCGCGACGGAGG
>CBDUUP010000350.1:0-4630 GCA_965370435.1 uncultured Anaerolineales bacterium
ACTTCTTTTGAGTATGAAAGATGGTGGCGCACCTCTGTTTCCAGAGATATCGCGAGGGCGGGAATCCCCAGAGAGGCCCCTTCTAGCGCCGCGCCGATGGTGCCGGAAATTGTCACCCCGCTAGCCAGGTTTTCCCCATAGTTTATCCCCGATACCACCAGATCAGGCGGGCTGGGCATGATTTCCATAACGGCATGCAGGACGGTTTGGGCCGGGGAACCGCCCACTGAATAGACGGTCCAAGTTTTACCGTTCATGGTAACTTCCTGCGGATGGATGATGCCATCGGAGGTGGTGGGCAAGCTTCGCCCGGCGCCGGAGGCTTGGTCCCGGGGCGCGGCGGCGGTGACGTATCCCAATTGAGAGAGTGTCTCGGCGGCAGCCCACAGACCTGGGGATTGGATGCCGTCGTCGTTGGTTAAAAGAATTTGAGGTTTGGTCATGATCTTTTCCGCGATAGGATAGTGTACGGCAGGTATTGTAGCATGAAATCGATTCTCCCCCGGAAACAATAGGCGCGCCTACTCTACCTTGCGCCAGGTGACTTCAACGCTGCTGTTGCAGGTTGGGCAGTTGGCGGTGCGGGAATCTTGCCAGACGACGACGGCAATTCCAATTGGCGCGCCGCATTTAACGCACGCGCTGGGGACTTGAGGGGTGAAGGTTCCGCCTGCGCTTGAGGCGGTGAAGGAAGGCGGTTTTGGGGGCGGGTTTTCTTTCAACGCTTGGTTGAGTTTCTGGGATACCTTTTGGAGATAACGGCGATCTTTGGTCGCCAGGATGAGGGTCTTTCGCTCGGAACGGGTGAGGAGGATGGCGTACCGGGGCCGGGTGACGAGGATGTAGAATCCAATGGGGATGAAGAGCATGGACACAAAGAACAGATTATCCAGGATGTTTTCAATCCCCAGAGAGAATATCGCAGCCAGCCCAATGACGACGTAGAATAACTGGGAATAAAAACTGCTGTCTATCTTCTTCACAGAAGCGGAGTGAATATTCTCCAAAAGGAAAGTACGGGGACCTAATTTCGCCTCTCTATCGGTGATGGTGGCGAGATCGTCCTGGAAGTAAGTGGTTTCTCCATCAGGCATTTTGTTTCGTGGGTCCAGTTCGAGACTACATATATACTACGGTTTTGGCGTGCTGGAGGTGCGGTTAGGTTGGTTGGCAATCGGGTGAGAGATGATAGAATATTAACTGACCTAGAAAAGGAGAATGTTGATGAAAACGAATATCCGCTCGCTTGCCGCTGTGATGATCGTCATCCTGGCGTTGTCGGCATGTAATGTGAATCAGTCCGCTGGACCAACTCAACTGCCGACCAGCGCCATCCATACGAAGGTGGCCCAGACCATGATCGCCGAAATCACCCAGACGGCGGCCGCGGCGACTTCGCCCATGCTGCCTGAACCGCCCGCCGACTCTCCCACCTCAACCGAGACGTTGGTTCCCTCCATCACGCCCACCCTGACCCTCACCGCCACTACTACCCTGGCGGCGGAAGATGTGCGCAATACGCTGGGCAATCCGAGTTGGGTTGACACGTTTGAAAACGATAATAATTGGTCGTTGTATGATGACGCGCATTCCCGCTTCGCGGTGGAAGATGGCCGGATGGTGATGACCGCCCACAACGCCGATTATTGGGAATCTTGGGCGGTATCCTGGCCGGTGTTGGAGAATTTCTATTTGGAGATGACCGTTCAGACCGGGGACGCCTGTTCTGGCCTGGACCGCTACGGGATGATCGTCAGAGCGCCGGATCCTTCGGAGGGCTATCTTTTCGCCTTTGCCTGTGACGGGCGTTATTCGCTCCGCATTTGGGACGGCGCCCAGTACAACACCCTGGTGGACTGGACTTCCAATGGTCTCATCCAGGCCGGACCAAACCAGACCAACCGCCTGGGCTTCATGGCAAAGGGGAATAAGATCACCCTCTACGGAAATGGTGTGAAATTGACCGAGTTGACCGACAATACGTATGCATCTGGCAGGTTTGGCCCCATAATCGGCGCGGCCAACACCCCTGGTTTCACGGTCTGGGTGGATGAATTCGCTTATTGGGTACTGCCATAGATTAAAGATAAGCTATCAAAAGACTTGGCTGAAATGACAGGATAAGGTATTATTGGCATATTACTTCATAAATTCCCGGAGGTTGAAAAAATGAAATCTAGATTCTGGTTAGTCACGTTATTCATCGTTTCTGCGCTATTGCTGTCCGCATATACTATAGATTTTAGTACCGAGATAGAATCCGACGGATCTGGGGAAATGACCGTCACTCTTGTTTTTGGTGAAGATGACATCGAGGAACTCGAGGATGACGGGGATAGTGTGGAAGAGCTATGTGAAGATATTGAGGACGAATCCGATTTTCCAAGAGCTGGCTCCATTGAGTATAAAGAGAGCCGGAATGAACAAACTTGTATAATCACAATTCCTTTTGACGACCTGGACGAGTTGGAAGAGATTTATCAAGAATTTTTTGGTTTTGATGTGGTAAAACTAAGAATGAATGATGGGGAATTGACTTATGAAATGGATGTATATTATTACGAGTCGGATGACGAGGAAGCCACCTGGACTGTAGTCATGCCCGGCTCAGTTGAGGACAGTAATGCTGACGATGAATCCGGCCGGACGCTTACCTGGGATTTGCGGGATGGGTCTAACGAGATAGAGGCCAAGAGCAGCCCGAGTTCATCATTATTATGGTGGGTGTTGGGGATTGGCCTGGCTTGCCTGTGTGGGGTGGTAGTTCTGGGCGGCGGGGGCGCGGGAGTTTTCTACTACATGCGCCAGAAGAAGGCTGGAGAAGCTGGCGACGAGGTGGAATCCCTGTAAAGAAGAGCCATGAGAAGTAGATGACAAAAGAACCTCCAAGGTCGTTCGCCGACGGCCTTGGAGGTTTTCTATTGAGCGGATTTTAAATCATTTCCTTGTTCGATAGCAATAAACTAATAGTAGTGATAAAATCGGCCTTGATTTTATGCTTTTTCTATGAAACATCCAAACATAAGGAGATTGAATCATGAAGAGAATAATCCAGTTTATGAGGGGATTGACGATCACTTTGCTGCTCTCAGCGTGCATAATGCAGTACAGCACCATTGTTAGGGAGGACGGTTCTGGAATCTTTGCTATAGAGTTTGGCTTCAATGAAACTGACAAACAAATGATGGAAGACGAACTAGACATCACGCCTGAAGAATTCTGTGAGGAAATGAAGAACGAGATGGGCGTCATCCCCGAGGGCGGCAGTTTTGAGATTGAAGAACGCGGCGATGAAACCTGGTGCATTATTGCCAATAGCTTCGAAGATATCGAAGGATTGGTTGAGCTTTATGCTGGTGGGGATATAATCATAAACACCCTGGAATTTGAGTCTGGACTGTTTATATATGATATTCAGATGGATACGAGTGAACTTCAAACGGATGACCTGGGGATTCCCGGTATGGAAATCAATTGGGTTTTGACTGTTCCAGGAATCGTTGGTGAGAATAACGCTGACTCAGTGGATGGCAATACCCTAACTTGGAATTTGGAGGGAGGAAATATTGTATATTTCAAGGTGAAAAGCAGTCTGCATCCACCATACGATATCGATACAACTACAACGATAGACACGGAAGAAGCCGGGGAATTGGTCCTCCGGTGGATATTCGATCAAAGCGATATCCAAGTATTGGGTGATTATGACCTCGTTCCAGAAGATGTTTGTGGAAATTTATTGGAGGCCCCGGATTTCCCGATGGATGGCGAGATGGTGACCGAGGAGGGCGAGGATGGAACTGTTTGTATCTTCAACCTTCCCTTTACCGACCTGGGGTATCTGGCGCTTTTCTACACCGAATTGATCGGAGTAGAAATCAATCAATTGGAGGTGAATGAAGCAGGCGAATTGATCTACGACATCCTCGTGCCGTCTGCTGGGATGGAAGGTATCCAATACACCTGGACGGTGAATATTCCCGGTATGGTCGGCGGAAACAACGCAGACGGGGTTGAGGGCAATGCGCTCACCTGGAATTTAACGCCGGGGGAAGATACATTGATCCAGGCTAAAGGAGTTCCAGTTCCAGCCCATGACCTCGATATGACCACGACGATCAAGGCCGACCAATCAGGAGAGTGGGTTATCGGGTGGATTTATGATCAAGGCGATATCCGAGAAATGAAAACTTATGGGGTTGTTCCTGAAGATGTATGTGGAGAATGGCTGGATGCTCCGGATTTCCCTGATGATGGTGAGATGAACCTTGAGGAGCAGGGTGAAGGGGTTACGTGTTTCTTTACCCTTCCCTTTGCCAATCTTGAGTCTCTGGGAGAACTTTATACAGAATTGATCGGAATACAGATCAATCAACTGGAAATGAACCCGGATGGTGAGTTGGCCTACGACATCCTGGTGCCCTACGATGGGGAGGAGGATGTGCAGTTCACCTGGAACGTTATTATTCCCGGCATGGTCGGCGACAACAGCGCAGACGAAGTGGAGGGTAAAACTCTCACCTGGCATTTTGGTTTGGGAGGCGAGATATTGGTTCAGGTCAACGGGATCCCTATTCCATCCTATGATGTCGCCATGACCACGACGATAGAATCGGAAAGCTCAGGGGAG
>CBDUUP010000351.1:0-4628 GCA_965370435.1 uncultured Anaerolineales bacterium
CCCTTCCTGATTGAAGTCAACAAACATCCCCCATAGTATTTAGACAGCCAGGGGGCTATTCACCGCCAAAATACGAGTTATACCCCTATATGTGGCAACTAGCACGGCAAATCCCAGAGAACGATTTATTTGTATAACGACAGAAATAACACTTTATCCCCCAGTTTCCTTCTCACTCTATTCCCCCTCGCCACAAAACCGTATCCACCTGCACCGCCATCGCCCCCGCAGCCAGCATAGCTTCTACATCCTCCTGCTTGTAAACCCCTCCCCCGCCGATGACGGGAACCTCCAGTTGGGCCACCGCCAGCGCCACAGCCAATGCTTGCGGAAACACCGCCGGACCATACAATCGTCCTGTCGCCACTTCACCCTCCGGGCCAGGCAGCGCGCCCCGCGGCGCGGCCAGGCTGACCGCGTCCGCTCCCGCCTCGATGACGACGGGAGCCAATTCAACCGCCCTTTCCAACGGCAGGCGTACGATCACGCATAACTCGCCCAGCGCGGCCAGCGTGATTTGATGAGCCGCATCAGCGTCAATATCCGGCCGCAAGCCTACCTCGATCCCCATCACCCCCTCCACCTCCTCCAGGCGCTGCACCATCCCCGCCAACCCCGATAATTCTTCTGCCAACAGATGAACGACAATGGAGAGGGACGACCGCGCCCAGCGAGCCGCATAAAGACGCAGGATCGCGCTCAAGCCCGGGTTGGGCAATCCGGTGTGGATCAAATTTCCGCCGGGAAACCCCAACAGCCGCGGCCCGCGCGCCGGAGTGCGCCTCCCCCGGCTGACCGGATTGGTGAAGAATCCCCCCAGCAACGCTAAATCCACCGGCCCCCGCGGATCGGGGTAGAACCCCAAACTCCCCGCCGCGTTGAGCAGCGTCCCGGTAAAAGGCAGATCGTGTTTGCTCATGCCCTACATTATACAAGGAATAACAGTGACGTTGAATACACAATGGACGCAGCAATCTCCTCTGCAATTTACAATATCTTTCAAAAACGTCATTCCGAGCGCCCCACAGCGTCAAAAGCGCCGTTCAGTGGAAAAGAAACACCAGCTCTTCTGTAGGGGCGAAGCGTTGCTTCGCCCAGTCACGCGCCGACAATCCAAACCATGTCCAAAACCCTGAAGTTTCTTAGTAGGAGGTCAGTTTCACCGCCCGACGAGGAATCTTTATAACCATGCTGATTTGTCGCTTTCCCTGGTTATGTGAGACCGCGGCTTGAGAGATTCTTCGTCGCCCGACTTCGCCGTCCTCCTCAGAATGACAGGCTATGGGTGGTGAGAATGAACTCTATATGTTTATCAATGCTTAATTTTATGCGTTTGGAGCAGGTCTCAGACTCGCCCCTATACCATCTAATATTCACTATGCCAGACAAAGACAACTCCGCCCTAACAACCTTTCGCGCCTTTCGAAACGACCGAAGGTCGTCTGTTTCGCGCCCTTCGCGATCCAATCCCCCCCTCAATCCCCTTCCACCATCGTCCGCGCCTCCTCCACGTAAGCCAGGCTTTGGTGGCGGAAGTAGGTGTTATACAGGTTGGCGTAATGCCCGCCCTGAGACATCAATCCCTCGTGATTTCCCTCCTCGATGATGCGGCCCTTTTCCAAGACGATGATCCGGTCGGCGGCCTTGACCGTGGACAGCCGGTGGGCGATGAGGATGCTGGTGGTGTTGGACAGCACCAATTGCAGCGCCTGCTGGATCTGCCACTCAGTGAAAGGGTCAATGCTGGCGGTGGCCTCGTCCAGGATGAAGATGGCCGGATTCTGCACCAGCACCCGCAGCAAAGCCACCAACTGCCGCTGGCCCATCGAGAGCATTCCGCCCCGCTCCCCGGTCGTAGTGTGCAAGCCCTGGGGCAGGGTCTCCAGCCACTCGCCCTTCCCGATCTGCTTCGCCAGGGCTTCTATCTCGGCGTCGCCGGCCTCCGGGCGGGCATAGCGAATGTTCTCGATCACCGTGCCGGAGAATAGGAAGGGTATCTGGGTGACGATGCCCAGCTTTCGGCGGTAACTACCCAGATCAAAGGAACGGATGTCCTGTCCGTCAATCATGATCCGCCCTTCTTGAAATTCGTAAAAGCGCGCCACCAGATTAGCAATCGAAGACTTGCCCGCGCCGGTATGCCCCACCAGGGCCACGCTCTCCCCGGGCTGGACGTGCAGGTCAAAGTCACAGAGCACCTGCTCCTGCTCGCTATAACGGAACCAAACCTTATCGAAAATAATCTCGCCCTTGACTTCGGTCACCGGCCGGTCGTCCTCCTGGACCACGGCATGTTCAGCGTCTATCAAAGCGAATACCCTCTCGGCAGCCGAGAGGCCCGCCTGCAGCTGCGTCCAAAAGGCGGAGAGTTGGAGGATCGGCCACCAGAACCGCTGCAAGCTGATGATGAACAAATACCAGGCCCCCACCGAGACCGCGCCCTGGGCGACGGTCATGCCCCCCGCGTAAACCAGCATCGCAGTGCCCACCCCGGAGATCACCTCCAGGGTTGGAAAAATCAACGATATTACCAGGCCGCGCCGGATGTTGACTTGGAAAGACTGCTGGTTAACCTCATCAAAAGTTTCGAAGACGCCGCTCTCCTGGCGGAAGTTCTTGGCGACCGCGATCCCGCTCACCGTCTCCTTGATGGTGGCGTTGACGTTGGACATGGCCCGCATCCCCCGCCGGGTCACCCTGCGGGACAGCCGCCGGTATCCGCTCGCCGCCAGGAAAACCACCGGCAGGATAGACACCAGGATCATCGTCAATCGCAATTCGATAGTAGCCAGTACGATGAGCAAGAATAACGCCTGGGTAATTTGGACCATCAAATCGGTGATCAAGTTGACCACCTGGCCGAATTCGCGGGTATCCGAAGTGATGCGGGAGACGATCCGCCCAGAGGAGAACTCATCATAGAAAGAGAGGTCGTGAGCCACCGAGGCGGCGAATGCGTCAGTCCGCATGGCCATCACAATGTCGCCGACGGCCTGGGCGATCAACCGGCGATACCTCCAGTTCGCCAACCAGAACAGCGCCCCCGCCGCAAACACCGCCGCCACCAATAGGGTGATCTGGTCCGCCGTAGATTGCGTCGCGATCAGATCCACCCCATACCCCACCAACATCGGCACTGATGAGCGCAGGAGCGCCAAAACTATCAGCAATATCCCGATGGACGTCAGCAGCCGCGAATGGGGACGGAAATACCCCAGCATCCGCCGCACAAGCTGCCGGTCGGAATATTGCCGGTCGTATGATTCTTGTCCTAAGCTAGAGAAAAAGCCCATAATTGTTCAGTTGTCAGTAGGTAGTAGACAGTAGTCAGTGGGTAGTAGAGAGTGGCAATGTCTGTAACTGATAACTGCCTACTGTCTACTGACAACTGTCCACTACTCACTAAATATCCTCTGATAGGCCTCCGAAGTTGCCAGCAGTTCATCATGCGCGCCGATGGCGGCTACCCGGCCCTGGCGGAGCACCACGATCAGGTCGGCCCAGCGGATCTGGGAGAGGCGGTGGGTGATGATCAAGGTTGTGCGGCCCTTGGCGGCGGCGTAGATGGCCTGCTGGATCTGGTCTTCGGTGGCGCTGTCAATGGCGCTGGTCGAATCGTCCAGGATCAGGATGCAGGGGTCGGTGAGGAAAGCCCGGGCCAGGGCCAACCGCTGGCGCTGGCCGCCGGAAAGAGTCACCCCTCGCTCCCCGATCACCGTCTCGTAGCCGTCCTTGAACGCCAGGATGAACTCGTCGGCCTGGGCCGCTTTGGCCGCCTCCACGATTTCCTCCTGCGCGGCCTCCGGGCATCCGAAGGCGATATTCTCCGCAATGGTGCGCGAGAAAAGGAAAATGTCTTGCTCGATGATGGAAATTCTGCGGCGCAAACTCTCCAGGTTCCATTCGCGCACGTCCACCCCGTCCACCAGCACCTGGCCCGCCTGGATGTCATAAGTGCGGTTGACCAGCTTGATGAGGCTGGTTTTGCCCGTGCCGGTCTGCCCCACAATCGCCACCGTCTGCCCCGGCTGGACGGTGAATGAGACCTCTTCCAGGGCCGGTTCGGCCCCCTGATAAGCAAAGGTCACGTTCTGGAAAACGATCTCCCCCTTCATCTCCCCGCGGTGACCGGCTTCGTTCTGGTCCAGGTCGGTCTCCCGGTTGATGAGTTCTAGGATCCGGCGGGCGCTGGCGATGCCCAGCGAAACCTGGGAATAGGCGAAAAGCGAGATGAAGGTCGGGAAACCCAACAACTGCAAAAGGCCGAAATAAGCCACCACGTCGGCGACCTCGATCAAGCCCTGGCGATGGAGCAGCAGAGCCTGCAGTAGACCGCTGCCCTGGGCCAGTCCCAGCAGCAGCAAAGGGACGAAACGGGCCTCCACGTTGCCCTGGTGGACGAAAGCGTCCCGGAAGCGGCGGGCGTAGCGGGTGAACAGAGTTACTTCCCCTTCCTCCTGGGACATGCCCTTCACCGTCTCAATGCCGTCAATGGCTTCGGTCAGGCGGGTGTTGAGCTGCCCAAAAGATTCCCGCACCTTATCGGTGATGGGCCCCAGCTCACGTAGATACTGCAATAAAGCCACGAAATAGGCCGCGATGTAAACCGCCGGGACCAATATTAAACT
>CBDUUP010000352.1:0-4624 GCA_965370435.1 uncultured Anaerolineales bacterium
CGTATTCATCATGTTAATGTGCTTACTAACTCGCCTTAATTGGCGAAGGTATTGAACATAGTACTAATATTTTATCCGCGTTTCAGTGTTTCAGGTTTTCTTAGTGCCTTCGAGCCTTTGTGGTAAACATAATCTTTGTTTTTCTCTGTGTATCAGTAGTGATGTTTTTTAAGTCCCCGTCACCATGCCTCCATCCACCGATAACACACTGCCATTGACGAAACCAGCCTCCTCGCTCGCCAGAAACAGATAAGCGTTCGCCACATCCTCAGGCTGCCCCATGCGTCCCACCGGCGTCCGTTTGAGCATACTCTCCAAAACCTTCTCCGGCATCTGCCGGATCATCTCCGTAGCGATGAACCCCGGCGCCACCACATTCACCGTGATCCCATACCGCCCCAACTCCCGCGCCCACACCCGCGCCATCCCGATCACGCCCGCCTTCGTCGCCACATAATTGGTCTGCCCAAAGTTTCCATACAGGCCCACCACCGAACTGGCGTTCAGAATACGCCCATAACCATTCTCGATCATGTGCGGAGCTGCCGCCCGCGTGCAAATGAACACCCCCCGCAAATTCACGCTGATGACCGCGTCGAAACTCTCCGCCGTCATCCGAGATTGCACCTCGCCTTCCTTGTACTTGACCAATTGGGCGTCCCGCAAGATCCCTGCGTTGTTGACCAGGATATCAATCCGTCCCCAATCGCTCACCAACTCTTTCACCGCCGCTTCCACCGCCTCCTCGTCGGTCACGTCAACGTTCCGGTACTGCGCCTGTTCGCCCAGACTATCCGCCAGCCCCCGACCGGCCTCATCATCCAGGTCCCAGATCGCCACCCTCGCCCCCTCCTCCGCAAACCGCGCCGCCGTCGCCTTCCCAATCCCATTCGCCCCTCCCGTAATCAACGCCACCTTATCTTTCAATCGCATATTACTCTCCTAAAGTTTTTTTCTAAACCATCCTCCCCCCAATCGGACAATTTCAACGATAAGTCAAATGTTTTTGACCACTCAGACCACTTAGACCACTCCGACCACTAAGACAAGTCAGAGTTTACCACATTGGAAAATTACACCTCAAAGGCTGTTGGCGATTCGCATAGCCCCGCAATTCTTCAACAATTTCGAGGACCGGTAGATCGCTGTACACGTGTTTGGGGATCAAGCTCAACAGATCGCCGACCTCGGTTGTGGTTGAGAGTTGAATAGCTTTTTCGCATAACGCTGAAAGTAGTTCGTTTTGCGCTTCGTAGGCGGCGAAAGGATCTACCCAGGGAAGCGGCATATCCCCAATGGTCACTGCCCCGATTTGTTGAGATACCCCAGGTTCCAGGCCGCCCAGGAAATCCACCATTTCGATCATCGCAATTTCATCCAGAACAATATACCCCCTCATGAGATAACTGGCCCCGAAAAGATTCAGGAATTCAGAGTCCGGTTTACCTGTCGGGTCAAGTTGAAATGCCTCTAACAAACGCGCATTGTCAATACTGGTGTGTTCCGCCGGTGTGGGATAAAAAGGCATGAATGTGATTTCAGAATCATCATGAAGTAGAATGACCATCCACACACTTATCAGACGGGCTTGAGCGTTTATGCGGTCAACCCCGATCACCAGGACGTTTAACTGGTTGGATGACAGGGGGAATGTGGGCGCGATGCTGGTTGGCGTTGGCGTAAGGATATGCGTAGGGGTAGGGGGGATTTCGCCAGAATCCTTAAAGTAAAAGCCTGCAGCAAGTCCCAATACTAGGCAGGCCAAGAAGATGAATAAATATGGAATAATACGCTGGAGACTCATTACCTCTTTGGTTCGAAGTTCCTTTCTCGATAGCGGATTGTTTTTCCGAGTTGTACCGGTGAACTGGCCGTGGGCGTGGCGCTTCCTGATAAATTGAAATCCGCCAGCGTCTCACTTGCTGGATGCAGGCTCCCGTCAGGCAGCGCCAGGGAACTGTTCGAGTTCTCCTCTGCTCCCGGGTTGAGTTGGTCGAAAAACGCGGCCCCGATATAAAGCTGGGAGTTCATCAAGCTGTAAGCTTGTTGCATCCAGGCAGTTTGTTCGGCGGCGGGCTGGTCCAAAGGCCAGGAGAATTTTGTGATCCATACCGTGCCCGTTTCTTGGCCGTATCTCAACATCACGTTGCGGACCAATTCATACCGGCGGAGTGTGTAAGGATCATCGGAAGGGGTCTTCATCGGCTCTCTGCCAGCCAGATTATACCTTATGCTGAGGATTGGGAGCAAACCTCCGCCGCCCAACCGGTACAGCTCCTCCAGGAAGAGCAGGTCATCAATATCTTCTGGGGCGTGGTTGGGAGGCAGCGCGGCCAGCCCTCCCGCAACCAGGGTGATGACACTCTCTCCTTCTTGTAGGGTTCTTCCAATTTTTTGGATAACTTTCAAATAGGCCTCTGCGTTCGGGGCCGCCCCCCATCCCTGAATCGTGTTAGCTTCGGGGAACACTTCAACCGCCATCAAGTTAGGATGCAAACCGCTCAAATACAATACCAGCTTTGCAGTGAGATTGGGCTTTGGGCCGGCAGCCGTCATCGCCCAATCCGGCGCGTTGCGGATGCTGACCATAACTGACAGGTTATTTGTGGAAGCCAAACTCAGTGCGTAGTCCAGGCTTGCGCTATCTAAGGGGACGCCTTTCTCTGGTTGCAAGGCCGCCCAATCCAATTCCACCCCCAACCACTCTATCCCCATTTCCCCCGCTCTCTGGACTGAAAGTTCCACTTGCTGCCCCGAAGTATCCAGCCAGGCCCCAAACCCAAAAGCCGGAGACCCAGGCAGTCCGCCGGAAGCCTGCGCCGCCAAGGGCGTGAAGAGACAGGCTGCTGTGAGGAGGAGAATAAGCCTGCCGGATGTCTGAATTTTCATGATAACACTATCATTTGTTGGAGCGGACGGAGAACCCTATCAGAAGAATATAAATGCGCTTACTAATCCGCTAACCAGTCCCAACACCCCAACCGCTCCCGCCGCGATCAAAGCCTTGGATGCTTTCTGGCGCAAGGCTTCGGTTTGACTAAAAGCATACACATTTCTCATAGCGTGTTGCAGCCTGGGTGATTTCTTCATCAGAGGAATAGCGAACGCCCAGAATTTGATTTCCAATTCGTTCACCAATGAGTTCATCTTCATGGCGTTCTCCTGAAACCTAAAAAAAGTTTTTAAAACTCCGTGTTCTCTGTGTCTCTGTGGTGAATCAGTTTTTAACGGGACGTAGTCACCTTCAAAATTTTCCCCTCCGCATCCGCCACAACCCGCACCGAACGAGGGATGGATTTCCCGCCCGGGCCAGAGACCGATTTTCGGAAAGTGAGCAGATAATTGGATTGTCCGCTTAGTTTTCGTTTATTGAACGACTTCTGCATCTGTACCTTGGGCTTGCTCCCCTTCATTTCGGGGAACCGGCTGTAGATCTTGTTGCTCAATGTGCGGATAGTTTTTGATTTCATCGCTTCCTCACGTCTGAACTTGGTTCTGTTGGCGGCGGCGGATGAAAGCGGGGACATCCTGGGGTTGGGTCGTTTCCGCGGATAGGTACTGGGGCTGGGAGGCTGCTTGGGTTTGAAGTCGAATTGGACTATCGGTGGTCGTCATGGCATCCTCCAGGGTCTGCGCGCCCAGTCCGGTGATGATGAGGATGACCTGCGCCCGTTCCTCCATCCGTTCGTCATCCGTCACCCCCATGACGATTTCCATCTCGGTGTTGGAGAGAGTCTGCAAATGCACCAACGCCTCCCCGACTTCATAGAGGCTCAAGGTCTCGCCTCCCGAAAAATTGGCGATGATGCCCGTCGCGCTGCTCAAAGATACCGTCTCCAGGAGTGGGTGATTTAGGGCCTGCTCGACCGCTTTGAGGGCTTTGTTCTGTCCCACCCCGTGGCCGATAGCCATAAACGCCCCTCCGCCCAACTGCATCACCCGGCGGATGTGGGCGAAATCCACGTTGATTACGCCCGGCTCTGTGATGAGCTCCGAGATGCCCTGAACCGCCTGGCGCAATACGTCATCCGCTAGCCGGAATGCGATTTCCATGGGCAGGTTCCGAGGGGCGACGAACAGCAATCGGTCGTTGGGGATGGCGATCAAGGTGTCTGTGTAGGGGCGGAGTTTGTTCAATCCTTCATTGGCGTTGGCTTGCCTCCGGCCCATTTCAAATGCAAATGGCGTGGTCACCACCGCGATGGTGACGATTCCCATATCTTGGGCGATTTTTGAGACCACCGGGATCGCTCCCGTCCCGCTGCCCCCACCCATGCCCGCCGTCAAGAACACCATGTCCGCCCCCGATAGAGCCGCTTTGAGTTCCGCGTGGCTTTCCTCCGCCGCCGCCTCGCCAACCAGTGGGTCCCCGCCCGCCCCCAGCCCTCGGGTCAGCTTGGGGCCTATCTGGATTTTGGTCGTGGCCAGGCTGCTCTCTACTGCCTGGAGGTCGGTGGTCACCGCGATGAATTCCACCCCCCGCAGCCCCAACTCGATCATCCGGTTGACTGCGTTGCTTAGGCCCCCCCCCCCACCAACCAACCAAAAAAGCAGGGGGGGGCCACCCCAAGGGGTTATATTGTTGGCCCGGGGAAAAACAATAAAACTAAAATATAAAAAACAA
>CBDUUP010000353.1:0-4623 GCA_965370435.1 uncultured Anaerolineales bacterium
CATCGTCATGACTGTCTCTAATCACCCCCACCCAAACACCTCCCCAGAACCCACCCAGCCCCCCAAAAACACTCCCCAAACACCTACAACGCCCACAACATCCACAACAGCGCCCCTACCCCTAAAAAAATGCTCCTAAATGCGAAAAAAAAGCCTTTTACGGCCCCCAGCGCCTTACAACACGCACAACAACGTTACCCCTCCCTCAGCCTCCCCAGTTTCCACCCTGCCGATAGCCTAACTCAACACCGCCGCCAATTCCGCCGTTGAATAGGGCTTCGGAACTACATCTTTCACACCGCATTGCATGTAATAAGTAGCGTTTTCCACCCGCATCGCAGGCGTAACCACGATGGTCTTGTCCGCCGCGCCGATCTCCCGGATGGCTTCAATGATGGGGGCCAGCGGCCCGGCGACCAAGGTTTCGTCCAGTAGGATCAGGTCGGCGTCCTCAGTTTTGTGGATGGTGGTCTGGTGGGTGACGATCTTTCCGGCCCGGGTCAGACTATCTACGATGAAGGCGGCCCATTCGTCGTCATCGTCAATGAGCAGGATGCGGCTGGGAGACTTGCTCAAGTCGCCCTCCGGGATGCGAGGGCAGACCGGCAGCAGAATAGTGAAGCGGGCGCCTCTTCCGGCAGCGCTGTCAACGGTGATGCGGCCATCATGCTGGGTGATGACATGCAGGCAGGCCGCCAACCCCAATCCGTTATGGGATGGGCCTTTGGTGGTGAAGAACGAAGCCCATACCTTGTCAATCACATCGGCTGGGATTCCGCCCCCGTTATCGGAGATGATGATCTCGACCTGACCAGACTCTTTTGCCGGTCTGATCTCCACGTTAATGTTCCTGGCCTTGGCCTCTATGGCGTTGGTCAGCAGGTTGCCTAAAGCGCGGATCAGTTGGGTGGTGTCGGCCAGGACCTGGGGCGTGTTGGGGGCGACTTTTATGTTGATGACCTCTGGGGAAATATCATTGTAAAAGGCGGCGGCCTTCAGCATATCGCCCAGCATGGCCGGGCGGGGCCGCTGTTCCCTGGCCGGGCCGAGCAAGTTCTCTTTCACCTGCACGATCAAGTTGGCGCTTTGCTCGATGATCTCCAGGTCTTCGGCGAAGGACTCTTTGTCAATCTCGTCCATCTCTAGCTCGAACTGCAAGCGGGCGATGGCGGTGGTGATGGGCAGGGTCTTGTTGCCGATCCAGTGGATGGCCTGGGTGATGGCGGTGGCCAGGGCTTCGTAGGTTTTGGTGCGCATGAGTTCGGCGTTGGCGGTATTTAACTCTACAAGGATATTAGCATTGTGGAGGGCGATAGCTAGATGGTCGGCCATGGCTTGCAGAGAGGTGATGTCGTATTCGCTGAAAGCGGACTCCTCCACGCTCTGTATCGTCAGAGCGCCCAACACTTCATCTCCAACAACAAGCGGCAGGGCCATCTCAGAGCGGGTGTGGGGGAGGTGGGGGTTCTTGAAAAAGACAGCTTCCTCGCCCACGTCCAAGGCGATGCGGGCTTCGCGGAGGCTGGTGGCTGCGCCGATCATTGAGACGCTCCCCACTTTCAAGGTGTGGCCTTCGGCAACCATTGCGGCTCCGGCTTCGGCTCGTCCGGCCCGCAAGACGGCCCATTCGCCTTTCTCGTCCAGGAGGAATATCCCGGCGTAATAAAATCCATAAGCATCGCAAATAATATCTACAGTTTTTTCAAGAATCTCATCCAGGTTCAGGATGGTGGACACCTCGTGCCCGACCTGATGGGAGGCTTCCAGCAAACGAGCGCGGCGTTCCATGCGGCGCAGGAGGTCCTGGTTCTGGCGGTGAAGGCGGGCGTTCTGGATGGCGATCGCCAATTGGTCGGCCATGGATTGCAGGGAGGAAATATCATCTTCGGTGAAGGCGGATTCGTCGGTGCTTTGGACGGTCAATGCGCCAATCACGTCCTCGCCCACGCTCAAGGGAAGGGCCATCTCGGACCGGGTTTCGGGAAGGTGGGGGTTCTTGAAGAAAGCGGCTTCCTCGCCCACGTCCAGGGCGATGCGGGCCTCCCGATGGGCGGTAGCCGCGCCGATCATGGAATTGCCGCCGACCTTGAGCTTGTGCTCTTCGGCGACCATTGCGGTTCCAGCCTCGCCGCGTCCGGCGCGCAGAACTGCGTACTCGCCCTCATCGTCCAGGAGGAACACACCGGCGTAATAAAATCTATATTCGTCGCAGATGATGTCCGAGACGCGTTGAAATAACTCATCGGGGTCGAGAATGGTGGTGAGGCTTTTGGTCGCCTGGGCGGCAGCGTGGAGGAGATGGGCTTGGCGTTCGGCGGAAGCAGATTTGGATGCGTTCATAGGGAAATCCTCGTTATCAATCAGTCCGATAGCGCTTCGTTGATCAGATCAACCAGGCCTTGTTCACGGCCTTTTACAAAGTAAGCCCGGGCCCCGCGCTTGAGGGCGTCCTTGGCTTTTTCTACTTCGTCGTAGGCGGTCAGCATGATGACCGGCAGGTCTGGGTTTATGGCTTTGATGCGGCTGAGAAGTTCAAGACCGGCTCCGGCTTCTTCGATGCCGTTGAAGTTGGGCATGTTGATGTCCAGCACGGCCAGGTTGAAGGGTAGATCCATGTCTTTGGCGGTTTCGAAAGCAAATCCGGCCCGGGTCAGGGTTTTTTCCAGGCTGCGGCGGATCAAGGGTTCGTCGTCAACGAGAAGCAGTTTCTTAACTTCCATTTAGGTTATAAGCCTCTTTTGTTTCTTGGCCCGCGGCAAGAGCAAGGTGAAGACAGTCCCCACACCGACCTCGCTGTCTACCCAAATCTTGCCGCCGGTTTGATTGATGATCTGCATGCAGGCTGAAAGCCCCAGGCCGGTGCCGCCCCGCTCCCCTTTGGTGGTGAAGAATGAGACCCAAATCTTTTCCAACATTTCGGGAGGGATGCCAGGGCCGTTGTCGCTCACCTGGACCTGGATGAAACCTTCATCTCCTGCTGGGATTGCGCTTATCTTGATTTGGGGCGATTGGGTCTTTTCCATCGCTTCCCAGGCGTTCTTGATGAGGTTGATGAAGACCCGGTCTATCTGCTGGTGGTCCCCCAGGATGGGGGGCAACCCTTCGGCGAAGTCGGTTTGCACCGCGCCCTGAGGCAATCCCATCCCGGCGATGGTCTCCTCAAGGAGTTTGGGGAGGTTTACGGGGGCGACTTTCTGTTCCCGCGCGGGGCCGATGAGATCCTCTTTGATGTTGAGGATGGTGTCGGCGCTTATCCTGATGATGTCCAGGTCTTCGATGATGGATTCAAGACTGCCTATGACTTGCAGGCGTTTGGGGGTGTACCCGGCCAGTTCCTCAGCCAGGGTGGGGAGGTCGATGCCCTGAGCGGCTACGGCCTCTAGCGAAGCCTGGAAACTCGACCAGAAGGGGTGTTGGGGGCGAGATTCGGCGGGCAGCGTGAGGAGGGCCTGCGCCATTGCCATAAGATGGTTGAGGTCTTCCCGGATGCGGTGTACGCTGCCGGGGACCGGGGCGGCTTTGTTGCCCACCCAGTGGATGGCTTCGCCGGTGGCGGTGGCGATGGCTTCAAAAGTTTTGGTGCGCAGCAGCTCATCGTTGGCCGCGTCCAGGTCGTGCAGAAGCTGGGCGTTGTCAATAGCGATGGCGATCTGGTCGGCCAGAGATTGCAGGGCGGCGCCGTCGTCGTCGCTGAAGGCGTTGGGTTGGTCGCTTTGAACCGATAGGGCGCCCAATGCTATGGTTTTGACAATCAAGGGCAAGGCCATCGAGGAACGGGTGTTGGGCAGGTGGGGATTTTTTAAATGGCTATCTTCATCCACATCCAGGGCGATCTGGGGGCTGCACTCACGGACTGCGGCGCCGATCAGGGAATTGCCGGAGATTTCCAGGCGGTGGTTCTCGGCCAGCATCTTGGCCCCGGCCTCTCCGGTTCCGGCCCGCAGAACGGCCCATTCACCGGCTGAATCGAGCAAGAAAATGGCGGAGAAGTAAAAATCGTATTCCTCGCAAATGATCTCGGTGGTGGTGCGGAGCAGTTCGTTCAGATCGAGGATGGAGGTGATGTTCCGGCTGACCCGGGCGGCGGCTTCCAGCAGGCGCTGGCGGCGTTGGAGGGTGGCGATCATGCGGGAGTTTTGTTCGTTGAGAAAATCGTTGCGGTTTACGGTTTGGCTGAGTTCGCGCACTTTGTTTTCTAGCCGCTCAACTAATTCTTCCTGGTAGGCTTGGGTATATTCGGAAGCATTGGATAGCACCTCGCGCTTGCCTCGCAGGAATTCAGAGATTTGTTCGCTCAACAGGTCTACGTCGATGGGTTTGCTCAGGTATCCGGCGAACCCGGCGGCCAGAGCACGCTCCCGGATGCCGGGGGCGGTGTTGGCAGTCAAGGCGACCAGCGGCGTGCCCGGCAGGAGAGTCTTCAAGCGGACGGCGACCTCAAATCCGCTGAGGTCGGGGAGGTTGACGTCCACGATGACGAGGTCTGGCTGGGTGTCGGTTGCCAGGGCGATGCCGTTGAGGGCGTCGCTGGCCTCCAGCAACAGAAAGTCGTTCTCCAAGACCCGGCGCACGAGCGAACGTGCGTCGGCGGTGTGGTCAATACAGAGAACTTTTGGGAGCGCG
>CBDUUP010000354.1:0-4598 GCA_965370435.1 uncultured Anaerolineales bacterium
CAGGGATTCCTCGGTCTCCGGCCTCGGAATGACAGAAAAAAAACGTTACGAATCAGTTTTCCAGAACTTCTCGACAAGGTCTCATCCGATGAAAAATAATTTCGTAGCGCCTTCCTGCCTTGGGAGTTACAATATCCTCCTCAACTCCCGCTTGCCGCCCACCATTGGATGCTGTAAAATGGAAGCAGCCAACTACCTGAAGGAAGTCGCCATGTCTGGATTCCTGAAAAATATACAAACCGGATGAATGCCTCTCCTCCTCCACCCCATAGACAATGAAGATCACCATCCTGTTCCCTCAATCCAAGGAGGTCTATGAAGCCTTGCTCCAGGAGGAGCAGATCGCGGAAATCCTCGCCATCCTGCGAGACCACCACCCCGAAACCTACGAACACGTATTGCGGGTCTGCCGGCTCTGTTTGGATATAGGCTTTGAAAACGGGCTGGGATCTGATGACCTGAAAGCGTTGGGATACGCCGGGCTGCTGCACGACATCGGCAAGACCCAAATTCCGCTGGATATTTTAACCAAAACCGGCGGACTGGACTCTCAGGAGATGATAGTGATGCGGGGACACGTCCGGCGGGGATTCCTGGAATTGGATGACCTGAAATCTGGCATCATGAAGAGCATCATCGCCGCCCATCACGAGTTTTCGATCCACCCTTATCCCCGAACCGGAGGTCAACGCCGCCAAACCAACCGCCAA
Source organism: uncultured Anaerolineales bacterium (assembly GCA_965370435.1). Lineage (GTDB taxonomy): Bacteria > Chloroflexota > Anaerolineae > Anaerolineales > UBA11579 > CBDUUP01. The sequence continues at coordinate 711 of CBDUUP010000354.1, forward strand.
TCAAGCGACCGTAGAGAAGCAGATCCCCAGATTCGAGTCCTGGCCCAGATATTGGCCGTCGCCGACGTGGTAGACGCCCTGGCCCACCGCCGGTCTTATAAGGAAGCCTTATCGAAGGAGGAGATCGCCGAAATCCTGAAACGTGAGTTCACCGGGGAGGTGAGGTTTCTCCAACAGGCTCTCCACCGGCTGCCTGATTAATAAATATATTCCAGTACACTAAGCCTTGCGAAGGTTGCTCAGGCTTCAAACCTGGTAAAAAAAATATCTAGATGGCAAAAAAAGTGATTTTGCCAAACAACCTTCGCAAGGTTGGCGGACATCAACCTGTCCAAAGAGTAGGAAATTTTATTGTTCAGTTTCATACGCGCAATGGCTTTAGCGTTATAATTGACGTTGATACCCTACCAACCTCCTCACCAATAGGACACAGCCTATGACATTAGAGATAGCGCTTACCCTGGGCATTATTCTTATGGCCCTGATCTTATTCGCCACTGAGAAGCTGCGCGTCGATCTGGTCGCCTTGATTGTCCTTTTGCTGGTTTCGATTACGGGCCTGGTCCCCCAGGAGGATGTTTTTTCAGGGTTCGCCAACCCCGCCGTGATCACCATCTGGGCAGTTTATATTGTTTCGGGAGGGCTTTTCAAGACCGGCGTGGCAGATATCCTTGGGTCGTGGATTTTGCGCCTTGCGGGCGCCAGCGAAATAAGGCTCATCGCAGTTATCATGCTGGTTTGCGGCATCTTATCCGCCTTTATGAATAACGTTGGCGCTGTGGCGGTGTTAATGCCGGCTGTGATCGGGATTTCTAACCAGGCCAAGGTCCCGGTTTCCAAGCTGCTAATTCCTCTGGCTTTTTCCTCCCTGTTGGGTGGGAGTATGACCTTGATCGGCACTCCGGCTAATATCTTGGCCCAAGGCATCTTGGTAGCCCGGGGGCTTCCCAGCTTCAGCTTTTTCGACATCACGCCAATGGGGATCATCGCCCTCATCACAGGAATACTCTATATGACCCTGATCGGCCGCCACCTGCTGCCGGTGCGAGAAACTGCCTCCGGCGCCCAAGCTTCTGATCAGTTGCGGGCTTATATCGGCGAAGTGCAGGTGACCCCCCAAAGCCCATTGGTCGATAAAAACCTGGTTGAATCTAACCTGGGACAAAAATACGATCTAAACGTGATTTCTGTTCATCGAGACGGGAATTTGATCACCCGGCTGCACCGAGATTTCATCATCCAACCCAATGACAAACTCATCCTTGAAGGTTCGGTGCAAAACCTGACCCTCGCCCAGGATGACCTCAATCTCAAAATCCAGCTAGATCATCACGTTGAACTGGTAGACCTGGACGCGGAGGACTCCATAATTTTCGAAGCCACCCTGGCGCCCCGCTCCAGTATCGCCGGCCGGACTTTGGAGGAGATCAAGTTTCGAGACCGTTTTGGCCTCACTGCCCTGGCCATCTGGCATGATGGTGATATGCTCACCGAGCGCCTGCGGGATAGACCATTAATATTCGGGGATGCGCTCCTGCTGAAGGGGCCTCCCGCACGAGTAGAAGCGCTCAAGGATGGAAATGAATTCCTGGTCCTGCAGCAGCACGTTGACCTCGAAAAACCCAACTCCCACAAAAAAGCGCCCCTGGCCGCCGGGATCATTTTGCTGGTCATCGCCCTGGCGATCTTTTCCAGCCTGGGCATCGCCACCAGCATGGTGATCGGCTCGGTCTTGATGGCCCTGACCGGGTGCCTGACCATGGATGAGGCTTACGAAAGCATTGACTGGCGCACCGTCTTTCTGGTCGGCGGTATGCTCACCTTGGGGATGGCCATGGAGAACACCGGCACAGCCCGGTTCCTTTCGGATCTGCTTCTGGGTACGCTTGGCGATTTGGGTCCCCTGGCTTTGCTGGCGGGGATCTATTTCCTCTCCGCGCTCATCACCCAGCCCATGTCCAACGCGGCTGCCGTGGTCTTGATGGTGCCTATTGCGGTGGATATCGCCCTGGGGATTGACGCCAACATCCTGACTTTTGTTATGGCGGTGGTGATCGGCGCGGCCACCAGCTTCGTCACCCCGGTGGGACATAAAGCCAACGTGCTGGTCTTTGGTCCGGGGGGCTACAAATTCTTCGACTATACCCGGGTGGGCAGTCTCCTGACCGTCTTCCTCTTTATCGTCTCGATGATTTTCCTGCCCATCATCTGGCCTTTTTAGATCAATGGGAGGCGCGCTGGACTTTGAATGCCGAATCCTTTCCTAATGGAGATTACCTCTAAATGAATACCAAAAAGAAAATTATCTTAGGATTGTTAATCATTTCCATCCCACTTATTCTTTTGGGGGTATTTATATTTCAAGGATTAAGGTGGCAGCGCTTCTATCCTCTCACCCAAGTCGTTTATCTGGAGGTAAGGCCGCAAGATAGCAGTGTTTGGGTCCTTCAAGCGGAAATATTGACCGCGGCGGATGAGATCGCCTATTTCCCTATAGAAGGGATCGAAGCCGGAGAGCCAGAATTGCGCACCATAGCCCTTCCTAATCCAGAATACGTTAAAGAATTATGCCCCTCTGACCAGATTTGGGTAAGGGCGCCGGACAACTTCATTAGTTACGATCTGGAAACTGAAACCTGGGATTTCCACCCCGAACTCGATTCGCTTGGGAAGCCAATTAGCTGTAATGTTTTCGACAATGGCAACGTAGTCGTCATCAGCGAGCTTGGCGCAGCCCTATACGACAACCAGACCTGGGAATATCTAAATCTCGATAGGATATCGAATGTGGAAGTCATCACCCAGGATGCAAATGGTCAATTATGGGCGGGGACGAGAAAAAAGGATATCTATCGCTTCAATGAACCTACCAAGACCTGGGAAATAGTAGCCGACTTGAAGCTGGCCGGTGGTATGAACCTGTTATTAGTCTCCAGCGATAACGCGGTCTGGGTTAGTAGAGATAGAGAGGTATATCGAATTACAACCACCGATGGTGAGCAAAATATTGAACTGGCGCTGGAGTTATCTGGCGCAAACAATCACCTCCGACATATTTTTGAAGATAACACCGGCAGCGTGTATATTGTGGGTGGAAATAACATCTACAAGTACGTCAATGGTAAGATAAAAAATGTCCAACCGCCCTTCATACGCTATTTTACAGTTATGGATGCCGTTTTTGACCCTGTCAGTGGTAGATTGTATATTACTGATCTCTTCGATGGTATTCATTTCTTGAGTTTGGAACCTTTGCCATAGCTGCATCAAGGAATTGATAAGTAATCTCTAACCATTGTCCATACACAATGTGAGGAGGCAGAAGTGAAAAAAGTCTTGGTCATCGGGGCAGGAGCACAAGGCGGACCCTGCGCATCCATCCTGGCGGGGGAGGAGAGCGTTGCAGAGATACGGTTGGGAGATATTGATCTGGACGCCGCCCAACGGGTGGCGGACAAGATCGGCAGCGGGAAGGTGAAGCCCTTCCAGTTGGACGCGGGGAATAAGGAGGAACTCCTCCTAGCCGCCGATGGTGTGGAGGTGGTCTTCAACTTCACCCTGATAAAGTTTAACGACCTCATCATGGAGGCTGCGTTGGCCTCCTCGGCCCATTACGTGGATACGGCCTGCAGTCTCCAATTCCTGGAGGACTGGATCACTGGGAGCGACCCGAAATATCACCAGGACTTCATCGCCATCGGCAAGACCGCCCTGGTGGGGTGCGGATTCTCGCCGGGGATCGCCAACGTCCTGACTCGCTACGCCTGCGACCAAATGGATCAAGCCGAAAGCATCCTCATCCGGGTGGGGCGGAACTATGGGAGTGGCGGCGGGGAGGTGGTGAGTGAATGGAAGCCGACCTGGTCCCCGGAGATCCTGCTGGAAGAC
>CBDUUP010000355.1:0-4580 GCA_965370435.1 uncultured Anaerolineales bacterium
GAGGAGCATCCAGGACTCTATCGCTTTAGGTTTGTTATCTTCATTGACCAGGAGGGTCTTCTCGGAACCGTCGCGGTCGGTGATGTGGATGGCGACCTCTTGGGTGTCTTCCGGGTCGGCTATCTTTGTCAGGCAGGCGGGGCAGTAAGTGTCGTGTTCGATGTGCCAGGCCAGATCGGTCTCGCAGGCCGCTTCCCAGACTTCGCACACCCGGCGATCTAAATACACTTTCATCTAGGTTTCCTATGAAGCGAATAACCGTATCGGTCTAGTTAGCGGCTGTTTGGCGATTCTGTTCCTGCTTCTCCCAGAGCAGCATCCAGGAATCGATGGCGTCGGGGTGGTTCTCATGATTGACGACCAGGGTCTTCTTGGAGCTATCCCGCTCGATGATGTCGAAGGTGATGTCTGGGTCGCCATCATGTACGAGTTCTAAAAGGCAGGCGGAGATAAACTCTTCAGTCATCACCCTTTCCAAACGGCTGGCAAAATCTGATTCGCAGGCGGCCTCCCAACAGGGGCAGGCGCGGCGGTCCAAATAGATCTTCATCGTCCTCTCCTTTCCGAATACAAAGAATGAACAACTTTCAACTTAAAATAGATTATACATGATTCGTAAACTAAACAGAAGGGGCAATAGTACTTTTTTATGGGGGACAGTTACCCTGGGAAAATAGGAGATTACCTAATGATTGAGCCAATGCACCTTTATCTCTTTCTCCAGTCGCTCAAATTCCCGGTCGCCGGTGAGGAGGGAGGTTTCTCTTTGTTTGGCTAAGGCGGCGGCGAAACAATCCGCGTAGGCAAGTCTAAAGAATGCCTTATAAAATGCGGCCTGCCGGGTCAACTCCCAATCAATCGCGACGATCATAAAGCCAAGTCCCACTAGTTTTAGGATAGCTGCGTCTGCTTCCGCTTCTGAAGCGGACCGCGCTATGCTGTACCACACTTCTCCCATATTGGCCGCGCTGATCAACAGCGGCGCGCCAATCTCAGAAGCGGTGACGATGATCTCTTCAATCTCTGCGGCGGGAGGTTCATCCTCCAAGAAAGCGACCACCGCCCAACTATCGAATACTCGCGGACGCGGGGCAGGTTTACTGGTCCCGCTCACGGTCGCGCTCCTCCATGAGAACTTTCAAAGCTCCAGTTCCTTTATAGGAACCGCGCACCTCTCGAATGTACCCGGGGGTGATGGGCTGAAGGATGATCTTGCCATCCTGCTCATACACTTGTATCCTGGTCCCAGCCTTAATGTCGTACTTCCGGCGCAGCGCGGCCGGGATCACGATCTGGCCTTTGACTGTGGCGATAACTTCCATAAAGCGCCTCCTTTGGCTTACTTATTGATAGAAGTATAACATTTCTTTATAAGTAAGTCAATCTATACAATTACTACAATCAGGACATTCGTATGTAACAAGGCTCAATGGTGTTGGAACACTGAATCACTGAAAAAAATAATGAAACACTGAAAAGATTTACCACTGGATTTTTTGCCACCTGATGGAATTTCAGAAAAATGTAAGGGAGAATAGGTACCGGAGACGTTCCACCGGAACGTCTCTACAGGCTAACGTCGGGGTCCTCCTCGCTGCGGTGATATTTTTGGTCTACGAAGAAGGCGTGGATGTGGCTGCTGAATTCGTGGAGCAGGCGGAGGTAGTGCACCTGGATGGAGTCGGCCATGGATTCGTGGTAGGCGGGGAGGACGCCGGTCTGAACGCCGCGGCGGGCCACCTCCCGGCAGACGGCTTCGGTGACCAATTCGGCCAGCATGACTTGTCCCTGGGGGGTGTCGGCGCCTTTTCCGCCTTCGCCCAGATAGGGAGCGACAGAGGGAGCTTTGACGGAGATGATGATCTTGGCGGCGTCGCGGTCGTAGGTGACGCGCTGGCGGGGATCGGCGTGGGGGCTGAACTCAATGTCGGTGAGGAAACCGCCTGCGGACACTGCCTGGGGCGGACGGATGGAGGTCACCTTCACGGGCAGTTCAACTTCAATTCCGCTCATTTGGGCGGTGAGGACCGCCTCGGCGCCGACCTGCTGTCCCTCGATCTGGATCTGGGCCTCGCCAATGTCGGCGAAGTCAGCGTGGGGCTGGACGATGACGACGGGGGTTTGGACGACCACTTCAGGATTATTGGAGGATAGCAATACCGGGCTGTTGGGACGGAATTGAGGGGAAAACTTGGTCCGCAGAGTCAGCGAGGCGGGTTTGCCAACCTGAATGGCAGCCGACTCCCGGACAAAGCCAAAGCCACGGAAAGGCACCCGAGGCAGCTTGGCGGATTTCTTGCCGCTCGATTTAACCACCAAGACCTGATTGGCGAGAGAGTTCAAACGCCGCAGCGCGCGGGAGAATCGCTGGCGCAGGCGAGAATCTTCCACCACCGCGATGTGGGTGTCGGCAAAGCGGCGTTCGGCCACAACCAGGGGGGTCAGGCGTTTCTCCACCTCATCTTTGAGGGCTTGCATGAAGGGATGGTTCCAGTTCACCCCATCGCGGGTGACGGTGAGGATCGGTTCGGTCTCCTCCCGCTGGAGCAGTTCGTGGAGATAGTCGCAGGTGAGGGTGCCGTAGATTCGGTTGGCGTATTCGGTATGCTCGAACTTGAGCAAGGTCAAGGCCAGCGCCATCCGCTTGCTGAGGATCAACAGCCCGCCGTCGGCGAAAGCCCCGGCCTCCGCCACGCTGGTGAGGGGCTGGTCGGAACGGTAGACCTGCATGCGGACGCTGGCGGGAGTGTCGGGGATGTCGAAGTCCGAGTCCATGATGAGCATACCGACCGGATGCTTGTAGGCCAACTCGGTCTCCCGCTTGATCTTGCCGCGCACGGTCATCTCCTTCAGGACAATGGTGCGAAGGGGGTTGCTCATGATGTCTCGGAGTTCGAAGTGATGCTGGAGCTTGAAGCGCAGGGAGTCATAGAGGGGGACGGGGACGTCGGGGCGGGAGATGAAGATCTCCATGATGGCGCCATTGCCCTCAGGGATGGCGTATTTCTGACGAATTTCCGGGGTGGCGACCTCGGGAATCCCAGGGGGGTTGTACATGGGCGCGCCGAGGTTGATGTAGAGGGAGCAAGTGGTGAAATAGCCGTTGCGGATGGATAAAACCTGGCCGTGTCCCAGGCCGTAGAAGGCGTCCTTGAGGCCGCGGCCCCAAAGCCCGCGCACCGAACGCCCCTCCATGAATCCGCTGGTGGGCGCGCCGTAGGTGCCGACCTTTTCATTCATGGTCCTGCCGCTCATGCCCTCGGCGTAGTCTCGGACCCGTATGATGGCGTTCTTGCGGCGGCGCACCAGTTCGACCACGATCAAGCCGTTGGTGGACTGCCCGGCGTCTTCCAGGCGGTGGTAGCTGTCGTTGCTGTTGGTGACCAGTTCGACCAGGGCGCGCAGTACGTCCTTGCGGATGGCCTGGTCGGCTTGCTGGAGGGCGACTCGGTCATGGTATTCGAGGCGGCGTGATTCGATCTCACTCATTGTGAATCTCCTGAGGAAATGGGCAGGATGCGAATATGTTGACCTTAATTATACTCAAAATTGGGAAAAGTGCTCGCGCCTGTAGATGTTTACAGGCTGTATCGTATCGCCTCATTAGTCTTCTTCAACGACTTCAACTAATCATGAGGCAGGCACTCGAATACAATCCGTGGCATCAGGATCAATGAAGGTCCAATAGAACGATTCTATGCCCATCTCGGGATATAGTACAAATTCCCATAAAGGCTTTAGGGTGTCATCATCCATGAATTTCTGAATATCTCTTTCAGTTAGTTCCACATCAGGTGACCATAACTCAAGTGAAGGACCGATGTTTTGAGGACAAACGAGAGTATAAAAATCTGGTACATCAGTTTCTAAATACTCAACTCTGCCACTATATATTACAAACATGTCAGAATCAGAGTAGTGTAAACCTAGAGTAAATATGTTTGGACCACTCACAAGTACAAAATCCATAAATATCTCTGTAGGTTTGCCATATTCAGAAAGAATTTGATGAAGCTGGTAACTCAAATCGGTACCCACTGCATTTACAGATATAGAAGAAATTATCCCATTCCGCACTATAAACTCTGTTTGCCCCTCCTCATCCTTTCCAGGAACCCGATAGTGCACACGGTAACTTGTTTCTATGATTGATTGCCCACCCTCATTGAAGGTTCTTTCATCCCCTTGTTCAATGAGGGTGGTGAAAGGCGTCAGAAATTCCTCTGCGGTCTGCCATTCGGTCTCGCCAGGGGTCAACCCCCACCAACACGGCAGTTGACATCCGCCATTGGTCGTGAGCAGTTCCAGCACCAACACTCCAGCCTCTTCCGATGACATAGTTGGATATGATGTCAAGGAGGGAATAAGTGTAGATGTCGGTGTGAGGGTTGCGGTGAGGGAAAGCGTCATTGTTGGGGAAAGTGTGTGCGTGGGAAGCGGAGTGCGCGAGGGAGGAAGTTCCGTTCCTGTCAGGCTAGGAGTGGGCGTTGATGGTGTGGTACATCCTGAGGCCAGAAGCAGCAAGAGTAAGCTAAATTTGAGGAGATGGTGAAATTTCATGTGGTTTCCTCGCTGGTTGG
>CBDUUP010000356.1:0-4561 GCA_965370435.1 uncultured Anaerolineales bacterium
GCTGGGGTTGACCAACACCCGGTCGCCAACCTGGACAGAATCGACCGCCTCTCCGGTCTCCGCCACCACCCCGGCGATGTCGGATCCGCCCCAGAAAGGGAACTGGAAGGATTCGTCCGCCGGGCCGCCCAACACCCACAGATCAAGGTGGTTGAGGGCGCAGGCCTGGACTTGGATCAATGCTTCGTCTTTGGCGGGAACCGGCTTGGGTACCTCGGCGAGATGGATTTTCTCCGGCCCCCCACATTCAGTGAATACAGCGGCTTTCATAATACGCTCCTTCTGAGATGCAAGCTCTTACCCTCACCCCGAACAGCCTACGGCTGTTCGGGGTGAGGGTAAATAGTTGGCTCACCAAACAACACTTGCTAATAATCAATTACGCTTCCAACATCCCCCCACCTGCGCCAACACTGCCTGAGCTACTTCCTCCTTGCTCATCAAAGGCAGCTCTTCAACGCGTCCATCCGGGAAGAGCAGGGTGACCCGGTTGGTGTCCACCGCGAACCCGGCATCGGATGCGGAGATGTCGTTGGCGACGATGAGGTCCAGCTTCTTGGCTTCCAGTTTGGATCGGGCATTGTCCAGCAGGTCTTGGCTCTCGGCGGCGAAGCCGACCGTGACAGAGGGTTGGCCGATTTTAGTTTTCTGCTCGGCGACGGCTTTCAGAATGTCGGAGGTGGCATCCAGCTTGATCTCCAGCGCGCCGCCGGTCTTCTTGATCTTCTGCGCCGACAGGTCTGCGGGGCGGAAGTCGGCCACCGCCGCGGCCATGAGCAGGGCGTCGGCTGACTGGATTTCGTCCAGCACGGCGACCCCCATCTCCTCAGCGGTGCGCACATCAACGCGGCGCGCGCCGACCGGCGCGGTGAGGTGAGTTGGGGCGGCGATCAGGGCAACCTCCGCGCCCATGTCGAGGGCAGCCTGGGCCAGGGCGAAACCTTGCTTCCCGGAGGAGCGATTGCCCAGGAATCGCACCGGGTCGAGCGGCTCTTGAGTGCCCCCGGCGGTGACGACCACCTTGCGCCCGGCCAACGGGCCGCCTTGGGCCAATGCCAGCCGGATGTGGCCCAGCAGTTCCAGCGGCTCGACCAGGCGTCCTTTGGCGACCAGCCCGGAGGCCAGATGCCCCTCCGCCGGGCCGACGATGATGGCCCCGCGCTGCCTCAAGGTTTCCAGGTTGGCCTGGGTGGCGGGGTGGTCGAACATCCCGCCGTCCATGGCTGGGGCGACCATCAACGGACAACGGGCTGCCAGCGCAGTGACGGTGAGCAGGTTGTCGGCCTGGCCGTGGGCGAGTTTGGCAATCGTGTTGGCGGTGGCGGGGGCCACGACCAGCAAGTCGGCGGCCTGCCCCAGCCCGATGTGGAGCACGTGGCCCTCGCTGCCCCAGAGGTCGGCCTCGGTATAGGCTTTGCGCCCGGTGACGGACTGGAAGGTCAGCGGAGTGACGAAGGCCAGCGCGGCCTGGGTGAGGATCACGTCCACTTCGGCTCCGGCCTGGCGCAGCTTGGAGGCCAGATCGGCGGCCTTGTAGCAGGCGATGGAGCCGGTCACGCCGAGGAGGATGCGTTTTTGGGTGAGGGGGTTTGGCATAGGGGTCCGGTATTTGTGAATGGTGAATGGAGAATAGTGATTGGTGATTGGGTAATAAGGCGATTAGGGAACCGTAAATGTTATTTTATGAAATGGTGACGCTTACCTTTCGCGAATTTCACGAATCCCTACTTACCTTGAAGATCGAGGTGATATGCACACTCTACAATAGTTTCACAAATTCATCTACACTAAGACCAGCTTGTCGAATAATAGCTCTCAATATTCCCCGATCTAGTTCTTTGTGAGCAGGCACCACAACCTGAGCAATCGGATCGTCTCTACGTAATACGATATGACTCCCTTTCTGGCGTTTGAAATAAAAGCCCATCTTCTCTAAAGCCTGAATACACTCTCGACCTGAAACTCTTGGTAATTTACTCATACAGCGATGATGAGGGCCTCAAAGTGATCTTCGGGCACGGGGAGATTGTCTTCTTCCAACGCTTCAATGAATACTTCAATTGCTTCTTTGATGTTGGCAATGGCTTCTTCTTTAGTATCACCTTGACTGAAACAACCGGGTAGACTCGGACATTCTGCCACCCAGTAACCATCTTCACCTGTAAATAGAAGAACTTGTCTCATTTGCTACCTCCAAAATAAATATCGTTTACGGTCTTCATATAGCATACCGCAGACAATCTTTTGATGCAATAGGCAATTGACATCCTTTCGCATACATCGAGTCTAGGTTTCGAGCCATCTAAACCTGCGGGAGGTTATTTACTGATTCAACCCCCAGATGATCCGTAAACCATCCAGGGTTAGCCAGGGAGCGATGATCTCTAGCACCTCGGTCTCGCGAGCCAGGGTCTCGGCTAGGCCGCCGGTGGCGATGACCTTCATCTCCGGGCCGAGTTCCTCCCGGAAGCGGACCACCATCCCCTCCACCAGCCCCACGTAGCCGAACACCAGACCGGACTGCATCGAATGGGCGGTGTTGCGCCCAATGACGTTGGGAGGCCGCTGCAAGTCCACCCGGGGCAGCTTGGCGGCCCGGGCGAAGAGGGCCTCGGCGGCGATGCCGATTCCGGGGGCAATGGCCCCGCCCAGGTAGTCGCCCTCGGCGGAGATGGCGTCGAAGGTGGTGCCGGTGCCGAAGTCCACCACGCAGGCCGGGCCGCCGTAGAGCCGCTGCACCGCGGCCGCGTCCACGATTCGGTCTGCGCCCACGGCCCGGGGGTCTTCGTAGAGGATGCGGACGCCGGTCTTCACCCCCGCGTCCACCACCAGCGGTTCCTGCCCCAGGTAACGCCGGCAGGCTTCCTCGATCTTGCCGGTCAGCGGCGGCACCACGGAGGCCAGGCACAGCCCGGTCAGGTCTCCGGGTGCGATCCCGGCGTGATCCAGCAAGCCCAGGAACTGCAAGCCGTACTCGTCGGGCATGGGGTCGTGGGCGGTCGCCACCCGCCAGCGCGGGCCGAGTTCGTCACCCTCATAGATGCCGAGGGTGATATTAGTGTTTCCGATGTCTATGGTTAGTAGCATGGTCGTTTTGTCCTAGTGTTAGTGGTCTAACTAGTCTAACTGGTCTGAGTGGTCGGGGCGGGAGGTAGACAGGTAAACAAGTAAACAGGTAAACAAGGAAATGTTGACAGGGCTTTCCCCTGTATCCTTGTTTACCTGTGTCCCTGTTTACCTCCCTCACCTGCCTCCTCGCCCAAAACAACATTGTCTATCAACCGCGTCTCACCCAAATACACCACCATCGAGAGCAGGGCGCGGTCTTCCACCGTCTCCAGTTCCTGGAGGGTGTCGGGGTGGGCGCAGGAGACGTACTGCAACTGGGCCAGGGGTTCCTCTGTGATGAAGTTGGCGATGACCTGGCGCAAGCCTTCCGCGTCTCGCTCACCCAGCTCGAATACGTCCTGGGCGGCTTGCAGGGAACGGGAAAGCACGGTGGCGGCTTTGCGCTCCTCACCGTTCAGGTAGACGTTGCGGCTGGACATCGCCAGGCCGTCCTTCTCCCGCACGATGGGGCAGATCACGATCTCGATGGGGAAGTTGAGGTCGCGGGCCATCTGGCGGATGACGGCGGCTTGCTGGGCGTCCTTCTGTCCGAAGTAGGCTTTCTGCGGCTGGACGCCGTTGAACAGCTTGGCGACCACGGTGGTCACGCCCCGGAAATGCTCCGGGCGTTCAGCCCCCTCCAGAGGTTGGGTGATCTCCTCCACCGTCACCCAGGTCTGGAAGCCGCCGGGGTACATCGCCTCCGGCGTGGGCATCCAGACCAGGGCCGCGCCCTCCGCCTCCAACATCTCCAGATCACGGGGGAGGTCGTGGGGGTAGGCGTCCAGGTCTTCGGTGGGGGCGAATTGGGTGGGGTTGACGAAGATGCTGGCGACCACGCTGGCGCATTCCTCCCGCGCCCGCCGCACCAGCGAGAGATGGCCCTCGTGCAGGAAGCCCATGGTGGGCGTCAGGCCGACCGGTTCAGGCAACTTGGCGCGGGCGGCGCGGAGTTCGGATAGGGTCTCTACGGTTTGCATGGAATAGAGTCTACTTCTCTTTCACCGGGTAACGATCCGGTTGGTTGAAAAAGGTCATGTCGGCATACCCGGCGTGGATCTTGGCGGCGTGTTTGACGCCTTCGGGGATGAAATACCGGTCGCCCCGGGTATAGGTTCGGGTGACGCCCTCCACGGTCAAATCAATCTGGCCTTCCAGTACGAGGCCCCATTGACTCGCGTGGGCATGTTCGGGTACTGTGACCTCCTCGTCGAATTCCATGAAGATGATCTGGCAGCCTTCTCCCTGGGAGAGGTAGGCGGTCAGGCCCTGCAAAGGGATGTCAGCTTGGGGCAGTTCCTGTATGGGCGGGGGGAACGTATTTGATTTTGGCACAATATTGAGTTAGCCTTCGTAGGAACAGGTCTGAGACCCATCCCTACCGGATTAACTGACCATCCCCTCTCCCTTCCAGGGAGAGGGACCGTTCCGAGACTTTAGTCTCGGAACAGGG
>CBDUUP010000357.1:0-4556 GCA_965370435.1 uncultured Anaerolineales bacterium
GGGTAAACCAAAAGGAATGGATAATTTTATTTCGTTTTCCATTTACAGTTTTTGCTTCTTCACACAATTCTTTTATCTTATCAATAGATTTCTCTCTTTCTTCAACCATCTCAACCCTAAGCGGCCTACCAAAGCCCTCAAATCTTGACGCTCTATACTTGTATAAAGAAAACAACAAGTTTATTCTGACTGAGAATGAATGAATGGCTGCTGTGACTACTTGTCCAACACCAATCTTATCATCTTCATTGTTAATTAGCCAACCAATAAAACTATTGATAGACCATTCAAGTTTGCTAAACTCGACAGCCATCTTGCCAATGGCTTCCATTTGCTTTTGTGCAATACTATTACCCATGAATATCCTCTTAATTATTTCGAATAATCTACGCATGCCGTCGACTCTTACTGAAATATACCCAAATAATCATTGTAAACCAACCTAATATGTTTTCCTACTCGACTTCATCACATAAAGCCGCATCGTAATATTGAGGGCCACCCCCATTGTACAGTCAAAGCCCGTGGGGAGCAAGCTAATTCCCTCCCATTCCCTCAAGATTGGAGTTTAAGATTGTGCTGCCTTAACCATAGAATATATAGGCCTAAGGTGATCGTTGATCCCACGATAGTTATCATTTGTACGGTGAATACACTCATTCCAATGGCAGAAGCTACCCATACTTGATCGAATACAAAGAACATTATTAAACCAAGAAGAACAATCATCGAGGATGCTAAGATATTAACCCCAATTTCAATGAGCAATACAATAATAAATATCCTAATTTTTTTTCTCACTTCTTCCGACATGCTTCCTTCTCCTTGAAAACAGACAAATCTAATGTCATTGCATTGGCTCGGATAACTCGAGCAAATTTTATACCCCATTACACAGTCAAAGCCCGCGGGGAGCAAGGGGATTACGACCACAGGTCGTAAGGAAACCGAAGGTTGCCGGGGCGAGGGTCGGGTTTAGGGTTCAGTGATGATGACTTTGAACAACCTGAATTGGTCAGGTTCCCCGACAGCCAGCCAGACACCATCTGGGGAGAACGAAAGACTTTTTATGAAAAACATATCATTTTCGTATGTGGAAATCAGGGACAGCGGAGATGTGTTCCAGAATTGGATCACGCCTGAGTGTAGTCCCAGAGCTAGTATCCTACCATCCGGTGATAAGGCAATACTTTGAACGGAGTCGCCACTTTTTGAAGGTACGGGGTAATGCGCTATCATGTGTCCATCGCTCACATCCCAAATGCGTACAGAATTTTCGTCCACCCAAGGGGGAGCGGGGGGATAGTTAGCGTACCTGAAAGCGGTTGTCGAAATGACCCTATCTCCTCCAGGCGTGAATACTACACCGCCTACCGGCACAGTGTGGCCGGTTAGGGAGTGAATAAGCCGAGTGGATGGGATCTCCCAGATTTTTACCGTATGGTCATCGGATCCTGATGCCAACATAGACCCGTCGGGTGAAAATGCTAATGACCTCACTGGGCCACTGTGCGCGTAAGATATATTAATAAACGTACCTTCAAGCGCTTTCCAGAGTAAGATGTCGCCATTCGGCAGCCCCAAGGCCAAAATATCTCCTGCGGGATTGAAAACTAGCGCTTCGATTTGTATCACAGTGGGCTTTGTGGATGGATAGGATGCTAAGTTGTCAAAATAGTCCCCGGTGGAAACATTCTGGGCGTCAAAGGATGTGATCATGGTGCAATCCGAGGCTCGCCACAACATAACCTCTGAATAATTAACGGCAGTTGCAACCAGATCATTCATTGGGGAGATGGCAATGCCCGACATGCCAGCATACCAACGAACGGATTCGCTCTCACATAGCAGGTCTCGGCTTGGAAGCTCCCGGAGGTAAAATTTTCCCGCCGATCCACGAGCCGAACCCATTAAGAGGCCATCTTGGGAGAACGTTACGAGTCCCCCACTTTCGTCAAACTTGTCATTGGGCACAAGGGTGATATTAAAAGCTGGCGAGAATGATTTATCTCCCAGGTCAATAAAGGCGACCGCAATAGTAAGCATCAAGATCAGGAGTATGGCCGCTAACGACTGGAATGATGGCGTTCTCTGCTTGTTATCCATAGTATCCTCTCATCTGTTTTCACTATTTGGATTCATAGCAAACCCGAAGGGGCGGGGTAAGCGTTATGTTCCGCCCATGAACATTATACCAAACATAAGGGAGAATGGATATTCGTCGTAATGTCTAGCTTTCTACCAAATCAGCCCGCGGGGAGCAAGGGGGTTTACGACCGCAGGTCGTCACTCTCACCCCGCCGAACTTGGCCTTCGGCCTCGTCGGCAGCGGCCAAAGGTCGCGGAACAGCCTACGGCTGTTCGGGGTGAGGGTCGGCGCGTGGCTAACCTTCACCCGCTACTCCCCTCGCAACCACTTCACAATCTTAGCCGCTGATAGAACCTTCACCTTACTTCCTGATAGGCTCAAATTCTTCCACAACCAATTGTGGCGCTTGATGATGGACTGGGCGTCCAGGTGGGGCCTATCCCGGGTTGTGTGGGCGTTGGAGGCAACCCTTACGTCATAATTTCTGATTGCCGCGGCCCGGAGGGTGGTATCCACACAATAATCCGTCGCACAGCCGGTCACCACGATCTGTTGAGCGCCATGCTGTTGGAGAAGATCATCCAGCTCGGTTTTATAGAATGAGTCGCTGGTCTTTTTATGCACCAGTAGATCCGTATCCAGTCGATCAAGCTCTGGAAGAATTTCCCAGCCATCAGTCCCTCGCTTTAGGACGCTTTTATTTTCATGCTGGATGAAGACGACTAAGCCTCCGGCCGCGCGGACCGCAGCGGTGATTTCATTCACTCGTCGGATAACACCTTCCGCGTCGTGGCGGGGTAAGTTTCCTTCAAATAATCCTACTTGCATATCAATGATGAGCAGGGCAATCATTTCAGCGCCTTCGCAACCGCCTCGACAAACCGGCGGGCGAGCGCGCCGTCTGGGTCACGTTCAACGTTGAATTCGGTGATGACCAATCCAGCGAGCTTGGGGCTGGTTGTGAATATGCTCAGCGCAGCCATCGTGTCGTCGAAGCCCACCCCTTGATGGTGGGCTAGATCGGCGGCCGGGAAATCCTCGTAGTCGATCACGTCCACGTCGAAATGGACGAGGATGGACTCGGTCCGGCTTTCAAGCTGCGAAAGGGCCTCCTGCGCCGATTCCTTGACCTTGCCCCGAATTTGAGTCACCGGGTAGGTCATCATTTTGCGCTGGGCCAATACCTCCATCTCCGCCGCATCTATCCAACCCGCTTCGTCATTATAGCCGAACAGGACAATATCCTCTTCCGCCATGAGCGGATATCGAGGGCCTATACGAGCCAGCTCGTCCGCGCCCATGCCAAGGATATGGGCCATGACCATGCCATCAAAGATTCCAGATTCGGTGGTAGCGGGCGTGTTCAAATCCACATCGCCGTCGAAGTACATCAATCCGAGATCGGGCGTTTGCCGAATCAGTCCGGCCAGGACGCCCAGCGCAATGGTGCAATCCCCGCCGAGGACCAAAGGGAGATGATCCTCACTCACAACTGTCTCTACTTTCTCGGCTACCCGCTGGGCTACCTCGACTACAAGTTGAAGGTTTTGAGCTTTGGGATGCTGTGGATCGGGCCGGAATGGGACTTCGGGCAGGTCGCCGTAGTCGGTCACAAAATGACCCGACGCCTGGAGCTTTTCAATGAGCGAGGCTTGACGAAAAGCCCGGGGCGCTTTTTCTTGCCCGGTTTGCCTAGCTCCAATGCTGGACGGAACGCCAATGATACCGATCTCTTTCATAGTGACCTCTTTTGCGATGGCCGCCGATCTTAATGTTCTGGCGGCTGGTCGGCATATATTCTCAAGATGAATCATACCACTGAGTCTAGAGGCTTGGGGTCTGATGTTTTGGCGTTGATCGCTCACTTACTTACATCCCCATTGTTCAGCGACATCCCGCGTGGAGCGAGGAATTTACAAAAATAGGGCGAGAGAACCCTCGCCCTATCTTTTATCTTTCGACTAAATCACCCCGCGGCCTATCCGCACTTCAGTTTGAAATGCCAGGACGGGTTGATGACTGCGCCATAGATGTTTAGAACCCCGCCGCACATGTAAATGGTGAGGTTATATTTACCCATTTGCACCATAACCTTTTGGACGCCGCCGCCGATGGTGTAAATGTAATCACAGGGGCCGTAGAAATAAATGGTGACGCTCCCTCCGGTCTGGTTGTTAAACCGCACCGGCTGCTCTCCGCCGCATCCCTGGGGGGTTGAAGTAGGCCTTTTGGTCGGCACCGGCGTATTGGTGCGGGTGGGCGTTATCGTTATGGTCTGGGTTAGGGTGGGGGTGTAGGTGAGGGTGAAGGTTGGCGTATAGGTTGTTGTGCTGGTCAGGGTAGGCGTTAGGGTATGCGTTGAAGTGGCCGTGTTGGTAGGCGTGTCGGTGTAGGCCTCAACCGTTTCGGCTACGTAGGTGAACGCTAGATCCTCATTGCTGATGCCGCCCGCGCATGCGCTGGCCAG
>CBDUUP010000358.1:0-4537 GCA_965370435.1 uncultured Anaerolineales bacterium
GGGCAACCATAAAGAGTTCCATAACGAGCACAAACTCGCCCAGTTGTTAAACCGGAACGGCGATCTCTTCGATAAAGTGGAATGCTTTGACATCACCGGGGCGAGACATGAGCAGGCCCAGACCGACCTTGCGCACAGCCCATACCTGACGCTGCTGTTCGGGGGTTTCTGCAATCACCACATTTTTACCTAATTTCTCCGCCAAACCTTTGAGCTTCCGAGAATCATCACCGGAAAATTCTATTACCAATAAGGCGGCTGGGTCTCCGTGCGCAAACCACAATAGATGGGCATAGGCAGGCACAGCCCGGGCCAGGTGAAGGAGGGACCGGGATATTAGCTCAACTGCGGAGGGCGAGTGTTCAAGGAGCGCAGGGACGGCGTCGCAAGCCTCGGCAATGCTGTCAAAGGCTAAAATACCCAAGATGGTATTTTGGGGCTTGGAGACCAACCTAATCTTCGCCTGACGGAAGACGGCCAGGGTGCCTTCTGAACCGACCATCAAGAGGGCCAGATTGATCGAATCGGGTGAGATGGGCGGGTATGGATTGCTTTGATGATCCCAACGGAGGGGAGAGGATGGCGACCAGGGAAGCAAGTAATTCAAGCTGTACCCGGAGGAACGTCGCCAGGTTTGGGGCCAACGTTTTTGGATGACCTCGGAATTATGCTCCCTGATATTGAGCGCGGTTTTGTAAATGGCTCCCAGACGCGTATCTTGGTGGGCGAGACGCTCTGCTTCCGCTAGGGTTGTGTTTCCGAGTGTGGTTACCGAGCCATCAGAGAGAACAGCATCTACAGCAAGAACGTGATCTGCTGTCATTCCATAAGTGATCGAGTGGGCGCCGGCAGAATTGTTGCCCAACATGCCGCCGAAGGTCGCCCGGTCGGAGGAGGCTGGATCGGGGCCAAACTGCAAGCCATGTTGAGCGACGGATTGATTGAAAGCGTTCAGCACCAGCCCTGGTTCAACGAGAGCGGTTTTCTCTTCTGGGTTGATCTCAATGATGTTGTCCAGGTGTCGGGTGCAATCAATCACCAGGGCTTCACCCACAGCTTGCCCCGCCAGGCTGGAACCCGAACCGCGCGGCAAGATCGGGACCCCATATTGAGCGGCTAATTCTACGATAGCGGAAAGATCGTCCTGGGCTTGAGGGAATACGACACCCAGAGGTTCAATCTGATAAATGGATGCATCAACGCTGTATAATTGGCGAGAAGCGAGATCGAATCGACACTCACCGACGCCCGCTTTTTCTAAAGCGTTGGCTAAGTCTGCTAGGGATGATTCCATTCGGTCTCGATCAGAGCGCCCAGGCCAACATCAGGCCTAAGATCGCGATAACAGCCCCCAGATGCAGCAGCAGATCGGTCTCTACAAAAAAGCCAGTGGAAAATAGAATCCGAAGAACTGCATTCACAATTATGAGAAAGATCCCCAAGAAAGGCAGCAGCCCTTTCCGGGATGCAAAATACTCAGAAGCAAAATCAAGCAATCGGGAAAGTCTTTTCATAAGAACACCTGGCTATGAGGGTTTGTGGATAAAGGATGCGTATCGAGCCAGCAAACGACCAGGAAGGCGGCCCTGAATGTTGACACCTTTACGGCCATGCTGAATCTGTTCAACCTGACCTTGCTCATGGAATAGGGCGATCAGCGCGCCTTCCTGATAAGGCAATTTAACTAAAACCGGAGAATAAGATTCGTAAAGTTTCTGATTGACAGCATGGAGTAAATCCGGCAGCCCGTCGCCTCTCAAAGCAGAGATTGCGACCGAGTCCGGGAAAGTTTCCAGCGATTGACGGGCGGTATCGGGATCCTTCAAGCGGTCGATCTTGTTGAGTGCGGTGAGTACGGGAATGTGGTCGGCTTCAATCTCGGCCAGGGTCTGGTAGACGGCTTCGGCTTGGGCGTGGGCGTTGGGGTGGGTGACGTCAACGACGTGAAGCAGTAAATCAGCTTCGGCGATCTCTTCTAGGGTGGCCCTGAAGGCGGCTACGAGGGTTGTGGGAAGTTTCTGAATAAAGCCGACGGTATCGGTGAAAAGGCCGGTGCTCCCGTTGCCAAGCTCCACCCGCCGGGTAGTGGGATCCATGGTAGCAAATAACTGGTTGGCGACGTAAACGTCGGATTCGGCTAGTTTATTCAGCAAAGTTGATTTTCCGGCATTGGTGTAGCCCACCAGGGCAATCACCGGGATGCGGGTGCGCTTCCGCCGCGCTCGATGGCGGCCTCGATGGGCGCGCACTTTCTCTAATTCACGCTTGAGTTGGTCAATGCGCCGTCCAATTTCACGGCGGTCCACTTCGAGTTGGGTCTCGCCAGGGCCGCGCAGACCAACCCCGCCAGCGCCTGAACGTCCACCGC
The DNA here is from genome assembly GCA_965370435.1 of uncultured Anaerolineales bacterium. Classification (GTDB taxonomy): domain Bacteria; phylum Chloroflexota; class Anaerolineae; order Anaerolineales; family UBA11579; genus CBDUUP01. The sequence continues at coordinate 2,369 of CBDUUP010000358.1, forward strand.
CGCCGCCTGCCTGACGAGCCAGGTGAGTCCAGGCCCGGGTCAGACGGGGCAGGCGATATTGATATTGGGCTAATTCGACTTGAAGGGCGCCTTCGCTGGTATTGGCATGCTGGGCAAAGATATCCAGGATCAACGCGGTTCGGTCAAGGACTTGCACGTCATCGTCGAAAGCCTTCTCTAGTTCGCGCTGGTGGCGAGGGGAGAGTTCGTCATCAAAGATAATATACTCCGCATCCGTCTCGTTAACCAACGCTTTGATTTCATTCACTTTTCCAGGGCCAATGAAAGTTTTAGCATTAGGGCTGTTGAGACGCTGGGTGGCGTTTCCGACAACATCCAGCCCGGCGGTATCGGCCAACATGGCTAATTCGGATAAAGAGTCTTCCAGAGAAAGCAAACTTTCATCCTGGTTGCGCAGTTTCACGCCCACCAGAAAGGTTTTTATTGGCGCCTGGATCGTATTTTTAAGCGTTTTCTTAGCCATCGTTTTTTATTGGTTCTTCCGATAAAGGTTTGAATAAATTGGCAATATCCTGGTCGGGTGGTTCTGAGCGCATTGGGATCAAGATGTGGAATTTTGATCCTGGGCAGTTTTCTTCGTCATAGCCTTCTGATTCTACCCAGATGGCTCCACCATGCGCTTCCAGGATGCCTTTGGTGATCTGCAATCCCAGACCGGGGCCGCCGCCTTTGAATTTGGTCTTTCCGCTGGAGTGCAATTCAATTTCTCCAAGGCGGCCAAATTTTTCAAAGATTCGGGCATGTTCTGCGGGGTCTATGCCGATCCCATTGTCGGTTATGACAACTTCAATAAAGCCGGATAATTCTCGGCCATCCACCGAGATTGATCCTTTGTCAGGGGTGTATTTTATCGCATTTGACAGCACATTACGGAACGCCTGGTACAAACGCTCTGGGTCGCCGAAGGTCATTTCGTCAATCCCGGGGAAATCGTTGATTTCAAGAGTCTGCTGGCGAGCCTTGACCGACTCATTAAATTCATTACAAAGTAAATCGAACAAGCGATTTAACCACACAGGCTGGAAATTCAAGGTCAGGAGGTCGTTATCCAGCAGGGAGACATCAATCATGTCATCAACAATTTCACCGAGGCGGCTGGTGCCGTTGCTAATTCCCTTGAGCAACAACGTCGCCGGAGATTCGTGGTCATCGCTAGGGAAAAGCTCCCGAAGCATAGCGGCATATCCCTCAATCAAGGTCAAGGGGGTCTTTAGTTCATGGGCGGCAATGGCGATAAAATCGGATTTAATCCGGTCCAGCCGTTCCAACTCCGCTTGCGCTTCACCTAATTCTTTTGACAGATGCTGTAAGCGCACATCCATTTCTTTTTGAGTGGTGTATTCGTAAGCGTGAGTGAATACTGGAAGAAGCGCGCCGACCACTTCTACTGCCTGCGCAGGCTCTAAAATTTCGTGAGCGACTTCGTAAGAAAGGTTGATAATTTGTGACATAATGGGCGGCAGGCTGATTTCATCTTCCTGCAAATCGGATTGGGTGAAGGATTGAGACCAATCATCCATTAAAGGGTCAATCCAACCAGGATCGCCCGTTTCTACCGATTGTTCCACCAAATCGTAGAAACGGTTCAGTTGGTCTCGAAAGCTCACCCGCACCCCCTCTCCGCGAGCCAGACTATGGGAAACCCGCGTCAACCACGTTTCGCGGATCTGGTTCAGCAAGTCGCTGATTCTCATATCACCATTAGTTTACGACAGGTTGGGGTTTTTGCCAACCGTCAGGTTATGGGTATTCCATTTCAGATGGATAGCAATATTCCTGAATTAGCGTAATGTTATGCTAATTGCAACACTGAATCACTGAAAAAACTGAAACACTGAAAAACTTTACCGTTATTTAGGGGGCGGTCAGCCAGGCATAGAGGGTCTCGCCAACGATTTGTAAGCTGAAGGCAGATACCTTGTCGGGGGTGTCGTCCACGGTGTGCCAATAGGCATATTCAATATCAATGATGTCTACTGCGGGGATCCCAGCCGAAATGAAAGGGATGTGATCGTCAATTATGGAATGTTTGAGTTCAGGGATAAAATATTCTGCATACCCCAAATCATCAGCCATACTCCAAATTTCGGCTGCCAATTCCGGGGTTGAGTTTTTTTCCAAATAGAGATTCAAATCTGCATCACCCAC
>CBDUUP010000359.1:0-4523 GCA_965370435.1 uncultured Anaerolineales bacterium
ACACTTTGGCCCTTCCGCTTGCTACGCCGCTCGCCTTTCATGCGGCCGCGAAAAGTTTTTCGGTATTTAACTCGTTTTGGCATTAACATAATAATTACCTTTTACTCGTCATTCACTGACGTAAACGCCTTCGGTGGTTTCAGAGACATCTTCTGTGGTGAGCAGCGATTCGCCTTTATAGATCCAAACTTTGATCCCGATCACGCTGTAGCTCGTAATAGCTTCAGCCAGCGCGTAGTCAATATCTGCGCGCAAGGTTTGGCGAGGGACCCGGCCTTCCCGCATCCACACCCGGCGGGCCATATCCGATCCGCCCAATCGCCCAGAGACTTCGACCTTCACGCCTTCCGCGCCAGCCCGCATGGCTTGTTGGATCGCCCTTTTCATCGCTCGGCGATAGCTGATCCGCCTTCTCAGTTGGTCGGCCACATTTTCGGCGACCAGGTAAGCGTCCAGATCGGGAGTCTTTATCTCTTTGATATCCAAGTCAATCTTAATGCTCACCAGGGCTTCTAATTCCTTGCGCAGTTTCTTGACGTTCTCGCCTTTGCGCCCGATGAGGATGCCTGGCTTGGCAGTATGCACGTATATTTTCACCTTGCCGGGGAATCGCTCAATCTCAATGCGCGAGACGCCTGCTCGGGGAGCTTGTTCGCGGATCATGTCGCGGATGGCGAAATCCTGGTGCAGTTGATCTACGTATTCTTCGCCTTCAGCGTACCAACGCGCGTCCCAGGTGCGGTTTACTTTCAGACGAAAGCCTAATGGATGTACTTTGCGGCCCATAATTACTCCTGGCTACCTTCAATAGTCATCATAATTGTATTATTAGTCCTCATCGCCATGTTCACGCAGGATCACAGTGATGTGTGAGGAGCGGCGCAGCCAGGGTTTGAATCGCCCTCGAGCGCCAAACCGGCGCCATTTTCGGGTGCGCCCGACATCGGCATATATTTTATAGATGAATAAATTATCCCGGCTAAGCCCAAAATTCTCTTCGGCGTTGGCGGCCGCGGAGGCCACTACTTTGGAGACCGGTATGGCTGCTTTCTGGGTCATGAATTGCAGACCGCTCAAAGCTTCAACCACGTCCTTGCCTCGCACGGTGTCGATCACCAGGCGCACTTTCTGCGCTGAAATGGCGATTTGGCGAGCGTGAGCGCGTATATCGGTTGCCATATTTACCGTTGCCTCCTTTTCTCCGGGAGGTGGCCGCGATAGGTCCGCGTAGGCGCGAACTCGCCCAACCGGTGTCCGACCATGTTTTCGGTGATGTAGATCGGCACGTGGCGGCGGCCATCGTGAACCGCAATGGTGTGGCCCACCATCTGCGGAAAGACCTGGCTGGATCGGCTCCAGGTGCGGATGACCTTCTTGTCACCGCTCTCGTTCATCATTTCTATCTTTTTCAACAGCTTAGGGGCTACGAAAGGCCCTTTTTTCAGCGAACGTCCCATAACGATTACTCCAATTCAATTACCGGCGTTTCTTCCGGCGGCGGCGGACAATATACTTGCCGGTCTTCTTGTTTCGGCGGGTCTTGGCGCCCAGGGTGGGTTTACCCCAGGGGCTTTTCGGTCCCGGCATACCAATCGGCGAGCGTCCCTCGCCGCCCCCGTGGGGATGGTCGCGGGGGCTCATGGCCGAACCGCGCACCGCAGGACGGAAACCCATATGGCGCTTGCGTCCCGCTTTGCCCAGCTTGATGTTGCCGTGATCCACGTTGCCCACCTGTCCAATGGTTGCATAGCAAACCTGGCGGATCAGGCGAACTTCGGTGGAGGGCAAGCGTATGTGAGCATAATCGCCCTCTTTAGCCATCAGTTGAGCCGAGGTCCCCGCAGAGCGCACCATTTGGCCGCCCCGCCCCTCCTGCATTTCAATGTTGTGGATCATGGTGCCTACCGGGATATTGGATATCGGCAGGCTGTTGCCAGGGCTGATCTCCGCATCTGGCCCCGACATCACCTTGTCGTCAACTTGCAAGTCAACCGGGGCAATGATGTAGCGTTTTTCTCCGTCGGCGTAGAACAGCAGCGCCAGGCGGGCCGAACGGTTGGGGTCGTACTCAATTGCCGCCACCCGGGCTGGAATGCCGCGTTTATTGCGCTTGAAGTCCACCATCCGAATTTTACGGCGATGAGCGCCGCCCCGGTGGCGAACGGTGATGCGTCCTTGCACGTTTCGCCCGCTGTGTTTGCGGCGAGGCTTGACCAATGAACGCTCCGGCTTGGTCTTGGTGATCTCATCAAACGTATAACTGGTCATCCCCCGCCGGCCCGGTGAAGTAGGTTTATATTTTTTGACTGCCATTAGCGTACACCTTCAAAGAGTTCAATCGCGTCGCCAGGTTCCAGCGTAATGATCGCTTTCTTGTAGCCAATCTTACGAATCGCCCGGCGGCGGTTGCGCAGGTTCTTGGTGCTCTTGGGCGCAACGTTGATGATTCTCACTTTCACCACCGTCACGTCAAACAATGTTTCCACCGCGTCTTTCACGATTGTCTTATTGGCCCTAGTGGCGACCTCAAAAACGTACTGGTTCAATTGGCCCACCTGGTAATTCGTTTTCTCGGTGATTATCGGACGGCGGAGCACGTCATATATATTGGTCATTTTTCTCTCCTGCCTACCCTAGAAATCCCTTTATCACGTCCAGAGACTGGAGCGACACAATTACTTTATCGTGGCCCAGCAGGTCTCGGATGCTGATGTAGTTTGCGAGTACGGTCTTGGCCGTGGGAAGATTCTTGGCCGAGCGCACCACCGTGTCGTACTGGGCGCCTTTTTCAGGCAGCAGTATGAGTGCGCTTCCATCACCTACCAATTTTTCCAGGGCCTCGGCCATCAAGCGGGTCTTGGGTTCTGGAAGCGTTATCGCATCCACCACCACAATTTCCTTATCGGCCGCCTTGACCGAAAGTGCGGAACGCAGCGCGGCACGCCGCATTTTGCGGGGCATCTTCTTTGCATAGCTGCGCGGCTGGGGGCCATGCGCCCGTCCGCCGCCCACCCAGATGGGGGAGCGCCGGGAGCCGTGGCGTGCGCGTCCGGTGCCTTTCTGGCGCCAGGGTTTTGCGCCGCCGCCTCTCACCTCTGCGCGGGTCTTGGTCTTATGGTTCCCCTGCCGGGCATTGGCCATCTGGCGGACGTAGGCCTGGTGCATCAAGTCGGTCTTTATTTCGGCTTCAAAGATCTGGGCCGGAAGGTCTGCCTTCTGGTCCAACTTCTTGCCTTTCATGTCATATACGTCTACTTTCATGATCGCCTTACTCCTGAGAGAAGATCAGCCGCGGGATTCCCGCTACTGCTTCCGGACCTCCTTGATGATGACTAAACCGCCCTTGGGGCCAGGCACTGAGCCGCTCACCCCAATGATGTTGCGCTCTGTGTCTATGTATGCCACTCGGATGTTTGAAGATGTCACCCGGACATTCCCCATATGCCCAGGCATCTTCTTGCCTTTGAACACCCGGCCGGTCCCCGTTGTGGCTCCAATTGAGCCTACCGACCTTTGGCGGTCGGATTGGCCGTGGGTTATCGGGCCGCCTTTGAATCCCCAACGCTTCATCGCTCCGGCGAAACCTTTGCCTTTGCTGGTGCCGACCACATCCACGTGGTCGCCGAGTTCAAACACCTCAACGGTCAGCTTTTCCCCTTCTTCTACATCCGGGGCGTTCACCCGGAATTCGCGCAAGAAGCGCATCGGGGGAAGTTCCAGGCGCAAGAGATGGCCTACCTCGCCACCCGTCAGGCGGCGCGGTTTCACCTCTTCAAATCCAAGCTGCACGGAGGAGTAGCCTTCTTTTTCAGGCTTCCGTATCTGGGTGACATAACAAGGCCCAGCCTCGATGAGCGTGACGGGTATTGCAGCGCCGTCTTCATCGAAAATCTGGGTCATACCGATTTTCTTACCTAAAAGCCCTTTCATCTCTCACTTGTCTCCTAACTTATCGTTTTTCGGGGACTGTCAGCCTGGGCTTAGGCTGCATCATCCCTGACCGCAGTGCAGTCAGCCAATTTGCCGCAAACACTCAAATTTGGTTGTTCGCGGATCAAACCGCTCTTACACTGCCTGTTTTCGTCGGCTCGTGGCGTAATAAGTTTTACGCCCAGCCCTACTCTATATTTTTATCTCAATATCAACACCAGCCGGAAGATTTAGACGCATCAGCATATCAATGGTCTTGGAATCCGGGTCAAGCACGTCAATGAGGCGGTTATGGGTACGGATTTCAAAATGTTCTTGCGAGTCCTTGTCAATGAAGGGGGACCGGCGCACTGTAAAACGTTCTATCTTGGTGGGTAGAGGGACCGGCCCAACGATCCGTGCCCCGGTGCGCTCAGCCGTCTCCACTATTCGTTTAGCGGACTGGTCCAGCACACGGTGATCGTAAGCTTTCAAGCGGATGCGTATCTTCTGTTTTGCCATATTTCTCGCTTATTCCAATATCTTGGTGATGTGGCCCGCGCCGACGGTCAATCCGCCTTCGCGGATGGCGAAGGTCGAGCCTTGCTCCAACG
>CBDUUP010000360.1:0-4497 GCA_965370435.1 uncultured Anaerolineales bacterium
ACACCCCCACCCTGACCCCCACCATCACCACCCCTCCCACCCTCACCAACACCTCGCCCCCCATATCTTGCTTCCGGGCCGAATTCATCCGCGATGTCACCATCCCCGACGGGACTAACATTCAGAGAGGCGCAACCTTCGTCAAGACCTGGACCTTGATGAACACCGGCGACTGCACCTGGACGCCGGATTTCTCGGTGATCTTCGTGGGCGGGGACCAAATGGGTGAGATGATCCATACCCTATCCACCGGCGTCGATATCCCCAACGGTTATCGCATGCAGGTCTCCATCACCCTCACCGCCCCCTCCAAACCCGGCCTTTACCGCGCCAACTGGATGCTGCGCAGCGATACCGGCCAGGCATTTGGCGTCGGCGCTCTGGGCGACGAGGTGTTCTGGGTGGAGATTCGGGTTCCCTGACTACCCCCAAAATAACGAAATTATCCGCAATAAACGTTTGTTCCTCAAACTCAATGCCAACGCCCGAGGTCCCAGCCAATTTGATCGGGCTGCCGTTAGACCGCCGCGGGTGGCGTCTCGCAGGCAGTGGATGTCCTGGGTAACTGATAGAATGACATCCACCAATCCGTTCAGCGGAGCGGTGTCGCTAGGGAATTCCCCGGAAGCTGCAAGATGGTGAACGATGACTCAGCTCAAGTCAAGCTATTTTTTCATTACTGAGTGAGAACGACGAGTCGCCTTTCCAATTGATATAGTTGAGTTGGTGCAGATCCCATAGAAACTATGGAAACAATAGACCCTCATATATGATGTAGACTCTAGTCACTGAGACTTCGTGTTAAAAAGATAGGCCCCGCGTTGATTAGGTGAACGATAAAAAAAACTCGCCTCAAGGTTAGAAGTATCTAACTTTGCGGCGAGGGGTCTTTATTGAAGTTCAGGTGAGCGGCGAGGGAGGATACGCCAGGAATGTCCCGGTCGCTATCTCTTCCTCTTCCAGTCTCTGATTAGGCCTCCGCCTCCGCTTCCTCTTGTTCTTCGTGGGGGAGTTGGTAGCCGAGGGTGCGCAGTTTCTTCTTGATGTCAGCCAGCGATTTCTGGCCGATGCCGTCAAGCTCCAGCACAGCGGCGTCCCCGCCCGCGGCCATTATATCCAGAATATGCCCAACGTTGGCGATCTCGGCTTTTTCCAGGGCCGAGTTGGTGCGCTTGCCCAGTTCTAGTTCTGCGATGGGGCGCTCCGGGGAGACGCGGTCGGCATCCCGGGTTTCTTCCTCTTCGATGTACCGCTGGCGGGCTTCCAGACGCTTGTAGAAGCGTTCAACCTGGCCTTCGGTGTCCACGATGCGCTGCTCGCCGGTGTAGAAGGGGTGGCAGTTGGAGCAGATGTCTACCCGGATTTCTTCTTTAGTTGAACCTACCGACCAGGTGTTGCCGCAGGCGCAGATAACCCGGGTCTCGAGGTAATATTTGGGGTGAATGGCTTCTTTCATAACTTAATTTCCTATGGGGTGCCGTTAACGCGTTAAAACGTTGAACGTTGGAGAGGCAATTGCCTTTATTCGAGTGGGGTAACGTTGACGCGCTTGCGCCCGCCGCGCATGTGATCGTAGACCACCGTTCCCTCGACTGTGGAGAAGAGGGTGTGGTCGCGTCCCATGCCGACGTTGCGGCCCGGTTTGATGCGGGTGCCGCGCTGGCGCACCAGGATATTCCCAGAAAGCACGTATTCTCCGGCGAATTTCTTCACGCCCAGGCGTTTTGATTCGCTGTCTCGTCCGTTGCGGGTGGAGCCGCCACCAGTTTTGTGTGCCATGATTTTTTACCTCTATTCTTTCTTCTCAGCGGTTTTCTTGGCCGGAGCCGCTTTCTTAGCGGCCGGTTTCTTCTCGGCTGAAGCTGCTTTCTTGGCCGGGGCTGCCTTCTTCTCGGCTGGGGCCGCTTTCTTGGCAGCGGCCGCTTTCTTGGCCGCCGGTTTCTTCTCAGCTTCTTCTGCCGTGGGTTTGGGCTTCGGTTTTTGGATCTGGATCTTTTCTATTTGCAGCCGGGTGTGCTGCTGGCGGTGGCCGGTTTTCACCCGGTAGCGGTTGTGGGGCTTATACTTGAAGACGATGATCTTGGGGGCCTTGAAATGGGTGAGGATGGTGGTCTTGACCGTGGCGCCTTTGACGAGGGGGGCGCCGACAGTGGCCTTGCCATCATCCGAGATAAAGAGCACCTCTTTCAGGTCAAGCTTCTCTCCAGCCTCCAGGTGCAGGCGGTCCACCTCGATGGTTTCGCCTTCGACGACTTTGTATTGTTTGCCGCCGCTTACAACTACTGCATACTTCATAAGCTTCCTCCAAGCTTCACTTCGCCGCTTTCTCCGCGCAGGGTGCGCCGATGGGCGGGGAAGTTGGGGGGATAATGATTGTCTATTGGCAATCTTTTAACACACAATCAGCCCCAGCGTTTAGCTGCCGGGGCAGTGCGAACGGTATTATAATGAGGTTGTGGGTTTCTGTCAAATGGTTTTTGGATGAATTTTGTTAACATACTCATAAGCTTTGTATGGTGAGAAACTATGAGCCGCACCAATTTTACTACGCCCTTGCTTTTCCTCAGCCTCTTCCTGTTGGGAACTTCCGCCTGCGCCACCCTCTTCCCTCCGCGCCCGGCCATAACCTGGGACACTGACCCGGAGGCCCTCATCGTCTCGGCCACCTATTGTTGCGGGTTTGTGCTCTCGTATGAAGTAGAAAATTACATCCCCGATGCCCAGATCTGGGGAGACGGGCGGATCATCTGGGTGGAGGAGGGAGGCGACCAGCGCAAGGTGTTCGAAGGCGCTCTTACTCAGGGGCAGATGGCCGACTTTCTCCGATTCATCGAGACTGAGGGTTTCTTCGGTTGGGAAGACCTCTATGCCAACTACAACATCACCGATCATGCCCACCAATGTCTGGAGATAGTCCTGTTAGAAGAGTCGAAACGAGTCTGTGAATACATTGAGGGCGCGCCGCGGGCTTTTCACTATTTGTATAACCGAATAGCTAAAGGGGCGGGAGCAACCGGCACAGCCTTTATCCCCGATTCGGGCTATTTAATATCCTATCTGTTCCCCAGATTATATGCAAAACGATATTTCAACGATCAAATCTGGGAGGCGGACAAAATGGGATTCAGTTTGGAAGAGGCGGTGCACGGCCTTTGGATTGAAGGCGAGGTGTTAGAGACAGCCTGGGAAATAGTGAATATAAATATTTGGAGAAACCTGATCCAGGATGGGGAGGACTATTACGAGATTGCCATTCAGATTCCGGGCGTGAGCGCCCAAGCGCCGCCGGAGCGATAAGGAGAACTTCCCGCAGGTTGGCGCTTGATTAAAATCGACCCAATTTTGGCAGCATGACACAGATAAGGACACTTTTCAGTCAAACCTGCGGGAGGTAGCGATTGAGGGATTTTTTATTACAAATCAATTATCAAGCTTTACTATTTGAACTGTCCAAACATTACCTCCTGCTGAACTCGCAGCAATACTTATTGTATATCCGTTATAATTTAACCAATGTTTTGCCGCAGGTGCATCAATATCGGGAGGTGAAGTAACATTTAATCCAATGCGTGACAAGATTAATTGATTTTGATCTAACGTATAGCCATCTTCAGCTAATCCTTCAACAATTTGCATCCCTCTAGCAATCCAGGAACTATCATAGAATACATAGAAGGAATATTTTCCAATGTAATAAGTTCGAGATTCTCCGCCATCTGGAAACTCTACCAAACCGCAACAGTTGCTTGAATTTATCGGATCAATTTCAGTGCCTGTGCCAAATATATTTTCAATTTCTGTGACAGACAATCCAATAATCACTTTTACATCAATAATAATATCTGGTGTAAATGTAGCTCTCGCTGTCGGTTGAGATGTGTAAGTTGGTATTAACGTTTCGGTTTCCGATTGTGATGTTATTTCATCGGTTGGTTGTATTGTATTAGCGATCTCTGTAGGCGCAATTGTACTGTCATCAGTACTTACTGAGGTCCCAACACAAAAGCACGATATAACAAAAAGAGTTGTTAACCCAACTAATAATGAACGCTTCATGACGATACCTCCCAGGTTATCTTCATTTTTCTTCAGTTAGGCTATTATAACAAGGATTTCAATGGAAAATGGAGGGGTTGGATATCCCCAGGTGGTGAAGATGAAGCAGGAGAGAAGGTAGGTGGATATTGAATTAAGAAAATATAGAGTGTGGATTTTATGCTTATTTTGGAACTTCGAAATCAAGATTGTAAAACTCATCACCGGCACTTTGTGATTCAAACTTAACCCATGATTTGAGAATAGGTTGAGCCGCGTGTACCGCGACTATTTTTACATTTGCTATTCTTTGACAGTATGTTCTAGAAAGTTGATCAATTTGGTCCGGGTCGTCTGGCCAGTGAGGTCCTGGATTATCTTTTAAATTATCTGGCCAAGCTATTATTGCCCAGTAATGATTTATACCATCTCCCATTTTATTAGGAAATTCAATAAGCAATT
>CBDUUP010000361.1:0-4495 GCA_965370435.1 uncultured Anaerolineales bacterium
CCCTACGCGCCCCTTTTACCCTCCCCCAACTTGAGTTATACTTCCCCCATGACCGATCCAACCTCCCCCTGGCAGCCCCCCCAAGGTTTTATCCAGGTCGAATCTCAAGTTAAGGGCGTCACCGTCTTCGCGCCCGCGCCGGAGGTGGACGCCACCCCCGAGGCGCAGACTTTCAAGTGCCCTCAATGTGGAGCCTCCACCGCCTATGACGTCGACGCGTCCGGCGTGGCCTGCGAATACTGTGGATATGAGGGGGCTCTCGACGCTGAGATCGTTGGCAAGGAAGCAGATGTTCGCGAGTTCACCCTGGAAGCCCTGGCGATAGACCGGCGCGGCTGGGGAGCCGAGCGACGCGAGCTGCACTGCGACTCCTGCGGAGCCGACCTCTCTCTGGCCCCCACCGACCTGAGTTCCACTTGCCCGTTCTGCGCTTCCAACCGGGTGGTGGCCCGCACCCAATCCCTGGAGGCGCTGCGCCCTCGCTTCTTGATCCCCTTCAAACTGGATCAAGACGACTGCCGCCCGCGGGCCAGAGCTTGGTTGGGCCGGGGATGGATGCACCCGCCAGAACTGAGACGGGCCGCGCAAATTCTCCAGTTCCGCGGCGTGTACCTTCCTTACTGGACTTTCAGCGCCGAGATGCGGGCCGTCTGGCAGGCCGAGATCGGCTACGAGCGCAGCAAACGTTACTACGATCATAGCTCAAAGACCTGGAAGACCAAGACGGTGATTGATTGGCGTTGGGAATCGGGACGGGTGAGCCGGGCGGTGCGCGACCTCCTGGAGAGCGGGACAACCAAGATCAGCCATTATTTGCTGGAAAAACTGCGCCCCTTTGAGCTGCAAGCCCTGGCGGAATACGAGCCGGGCTTCCTGGCCGGGTGGCAGGCTCTGGCCTACGACATCCCCCTGCCCACAGCCTGGGACACCGCCAGGGCCAAGATGCGCGAACTCATCCGCGAAGCTTGCTACGATGACACACCCACTTCTCGCGTGCGCAACTTCAGCATGCAAGCCGACTTCGACGAAGAGACCTGGCGCTACATCCTGCTGCCGGTCTTCATCGCCGCCTTCCGGTTTGAGAAGAAAGTCTACCAGGTGATGGTCAATGGGCAGACCGGGGCGGTCGCCGGGCAGAAGCCGGTGGCCTGGTGGAAGGTGTGGCTGGCTATCGCGGGACTGCTCTCACCGGGAGCGCTATCCGGCCTCTTGGGGTTGATCCTGCTGGCCGCCGGAATTGGCGTCATCCCTCTAGTTCTGGGCGGCGTATTGTTCGCTATCGGCATGGCCATCTCGATCTTCATCCTCAACCAGGCGATGGAGGCCGGAAAAGCATGAGCGACACCATCACCAACCTGATCCACCCCCAGCAGATCGCCGAAATGTGGGGACTGCCTCTGTACGCGGCGGGCTGCCCGAAGTGCGGCGTCGCCCATCTGATCCACACCGACCTCAGCAAGCTGGAACCCGATGAAAAAGGAACAGTGCGCTGTCCGGCTTGTTTCGCCGCCTGGCTGGAGCCGCAGCCGGCTCGTCTGCGCGCCGAATCGCCCGAACTGGCTATTCCTTTCCACATTTCCCCGACCCAGGCGGCCCAGAAGCTGGGAGAATGGGCCGACGGAGCGCCTTTTCGCCCCTCCGAACTGGATGCCGCCACCCTCTCCCGCCGCCTGACCAAAACCTACCTCCCCATGTGGCTGGTGGACGGTGAAGTGAAGGGCAACTGGCAAGCCGAAGCGGGCTACGATTACGAGGTCGCCAGTTCGCAAGAGTCCTATCAGAGCGGGCAATGGCACACCCGGGAGACCACCGAGACTCGCATCAAGTGGGAGCAACGGGCCGGGCAGGTCGAGAGGAGCTACCAGAACGTCCCCGTACCGGCGTTGGAAGCCCATAGAGCGTTGATGGGGAAGCTGGGCCGCTATCCCCTGGAGGGGGGCGATGAGTACGACCCCGCCATCCTGGAAGATACCTCGGTTCGCATCCCCAACCTCTTGCCGGAGGCCGCCTGGCCGCTGGCCCGTCCGGCTCTGGAGGCCGAGGCTGCCGAAGATTGCCAGCAGGCCGCCGATGCCCAGCACATCGAGCAGTTCAACCTGCAAGCCGAACACCACAACCCCAATTGGACCCAGCTCCTGCTGCCGGTTTACACCACCGCCTACCGCGACGACGAGGGGAAGTTCATCCCGGTGATGGTCAACGGCTATACCGGCCAGGTCAGCGGATTGAAGCGGGCCTCCCAGAAGAAAGCCTGGCTGTGGGGCGGCGGCTTGGGAGCAGCGGCGTTGTTATGCTTCATTCTCGCCGGGGCCTTCACCCTGAGCGCCGCTCTCTTCCCGCCCATGATCGTCTTGAGCGGGCTGCTGTTCATCGCCAGCCTGGGGTTGGGTCTGGCCGCGCCGTTCCCGGTCGTCTGGGCCTGGCGATTCAACCAGAGGGAGGGGCCTTGACCTTCAAATTGCCCCTCTTCCCGCTCAATTTGGTCCTCTTCCCCGGCACGCCCATCGCCCTGCGGGTCTTCGAAGAGCGGTATAAATTGATGATGGAACGCTGCATTGAGGGCCAGGAGGAATTTGGGGTGGTCTTGATCCGGGAAGGCGCCGAAGCCTTCGGGCCGCTGCCCCAACCCTATTCGGTCGGCTGCATGGCCCGCATCACCAAAGTCGGACACCTCGAAGATGGGAAGTTGACCATCATGGCTCTCGGTCTGGAACGCTTCCGCATCCATGCCCTGGACGACAGCCAGCCCTACCTGGTGGGAGAGGTTGACCTCGAACCGCTCGTACCAGCCGAGTCTGAAGAAATCATCAACTCCCTTCGAAAGTTGCACATCTTGATCACCCGCTATCTAAACTCTCTCAGTCAGGCGGGCCTCCTGAAGGTGGAAGCTGAGAATTTGCCCACCTCCGCCTCCAGACTGGCCTATCTGGGCGCGTTCCTGCTCCAGGTGCCGCTGATGGATAAACAGCGGCTGCTCGAAATCGGCGAGGAGGAGGCGCTGATTGAGGAGATGGAGACCATATTCCGCAAGGAAATTCCTTTGCTGAAAGTGATGTTGGGAAAGAATTAGGTGATTGAAAAACATTCAATCACTGGGATCGCCGCAGAACAAAATAAAATCAGGAGAAGAACATGATCACAGAAACCCGAGAAGTGAGCGATTTTGACCAGGTCTACCTGCGGGGGTATGGCAAACTGCACATCACCCAGGGCGATATCGAATCGCTCACCATAGAAGCCGATGAAGACCTGCTGCCCAAGATCAAGACCGAGGTCAGCGATGGCAAACTGCGGCTTGACGTGGACGAGGACTGGATAGACGGGGTAGCCTCCATCTTCACCCGGGGCTTCGAACGGACCAAGATCTATTACAAACTGACCGTAAAAGACATCTCCCGTTTGGTGATCTCCGGCGCAGGCCGGGTCAAGGTCGAGGGTCTGGAAACCGAGGCCCTGACGGTGAAGTTGAGCGGGGCCGCCGACATCGCCCTGGAAGGGTTAGCGGTAGAGCGGCTGGAAGTGGACATCCCCGGCGCGGGCAAGGTGAGCGCAGATGGAAAAGCGGCCCAACAAACGGTGGATCTCAGCGGCGCAGGGACTTACCGGGCCAAGAAGCTGGAAAGTCGATCCGCGAAGGTGGCGCTATCGGGCGTGGGCAGCGCGGCGGTCTGGGTCACGGAGGCATTGGACGCCTCGGTCAGCGGCCTGGGCAGCGTGGAGTATTACGGACGCCCCCGGGTGAGGCGGTCGGTCTCTGGATTGGGGAGCGTGAACGGGCTGGGGGAGGCGTAGGGGAGACGACCGGGTATAACCATGAAACGCTATCCCGTCCCTGCTGAAGAGACCCGCCACGAGATCAAAATCGCCAACTCGCGCTTCATCGCCACGCTTGCGCCGGTCTTCAGCGTGGAGCAGGCGAGGGCTTTCATCTCCCGCATCAAAAGCGAATTCAGCGACGCCAGCCACAACGTCCCCGCATACCTGGTGGGATTCGGGGCCAGCGTGACCGCCCATTGCAGCGACGATGGCGAACCCTCCGGGACCGCTGGACGTCCGGCGTTGGCGGTCTTGCAAGGCAGCGGGTTGGGCGACGCAGCGGTGGTGGTCACCCGCTACTTCGGGGGAACCAAACTGGGGACCGGCGGCCTGGTGCGCGCCTATACCCAATCCGTGCAGGAAGTCCTGGCTATTCTGCCCCGAGCCGAGAAAGTCCCCACCCATACAGCAATGATGGCGATGCCGTACAGCCATTATGAACGGGTCAAGCGGCTGGTGGAGGCTCATCACGGCCTGATCCTGGATGAAGATTTCGGGGTTGACGTGACGGTGACAGCCCGCCTCAGCGTGGAGGATTTTCCGGCCTTCCAGACCGCGCTGGATGAGATGACCCACGGCACGTTGCGCGCCGAGATCATCGAGACCCATGAGGATACGATCATGCCGATGGGGGATTCAGAGAAGAGGGAATAAACTCTTCACCCAATTTCCCGAATAG
>CBDUUP010000362.1:0-4494 GCA_965370435.1 uncultured Anaerolineales bacterium
AACCGACATCCGCCACGCCGCCGAGTTAGCCCCCGAAGACAGCACCGTCCTGGCCATCATGGCCTTTGTCCTGGACTGGAAGGCCAGCCTGCTGCCCTTCGACCAGCAAGCCGCCGTCATGGCCGAAGCCGACACCGCCGCCAGCCGCGCCCTGGTCTTCGACAGCCAAAACCCTCTGGCCCTGGCCTATTACGCCGAAGTCCTCATTGACCAGTTGCTTTACGACCGGGCCAGGCAAAACGCCGAACTGGCCGTCGAGCTTGGCCCCGACCTCATGGACACCCACCGGGTCTACGCCTACGTGCTGGAATCCAGCGGCGCATACGCCGCCGCCATCGGGGAGTATGAAAAGGCCGCCCAGATCTCCCCCAACCTCACCTTCCTCTACATCAAGATAGGCCAAAACTACCGCCAACTGGGCCTCAGCGCCCTCTCGCCCACCACCGCCACTATCATGTACGACAAGGCCTTGGAATATTTCGACCGGGCGGCCACCATCAACGCCTCCCTGGGCATTCCCGACCCCCTGCCCTACCGCGCTATCGCCAAGACCTACTCCCAGATGGGCGAGTTCTTCATCGCCGCCCGCAATATCATCCGGGCCATCGAGTTCGACCCCCGCAACACCATCCTCTACGGCGACCTGGGGCTGATCTATTTCAAGTCCCGCAACTATGAGGGTTCCATCCTGGTGCTTAGCTGCGCCATCGCCGGCTGCCCCGTGGACGAGATCAACCTCCTCCTGAACGACGAACTGGGCCTCAACATCACCCTCGATGAACCCCTCACCCCCCTGGTATTGAACTACACCAACGCCTTCACCTACGTCACCTACGGCTCGGTCCTGGCCGCTCTCCACGACCCCCCCGACCAGAATTACTGCCCCGAAGCCCTCCAATTCCTGGCCCAGGTCCGCGCCGCCTTCCCCGACGACCCAACCCTCATCTCCATCATCACCGAAAGCGAAACCGTCTGCGAGATCCTGATGGGGGATGGGGAATGAGGAACAAGTACACACGTAAACAGGGAAACACAACCCCGTAGGGGCGGACCGACGTCCGCCCTGGACGCATCCTGCGCTTGCCGCATCCTGAGCCTGCCGAAGGATGAGCCTTCGACATATATGTAAGGGCGTCCGTTGGCGTAGGGGAGCAGCGCGCTGCTCCCCCTACGCCCACGAGGGAGCAGCGCGATGCTCCCCTGCTCCGGGGTTGCCTGTGTCCAGGCGCAGGCTTTACCCTCTGATATAATTCGATCATTGGCGATAAAGTGTTATACAGCTAAATCTTTCTAGACCCCAAAACCAGATGAGGTTGCCAACCCATTGGGGATGCGCAAGAGAATTTGATAAAATAAGCCCTAAAGCGCCACTTTGATGGCCTATTTGTGAACCTGAAAGGGAAAAACCATGCCAAAAGACACAGCATACCGTAAAGCAAAAAGGGAAATCGAAGAAGCGCGGCAATCAGGAGCAACGGAACTTGATCTAAGCGGCATGGGCCTCACCGAACTGCCCAAATCCATCAGCCAACTCACGGCGTTGCAGACGCTGGATCTCTCCGACAACCAACTGACGGCGCTGCCGGAGACCATCGTCCGGTTCACGGGGTTGCAGGAACTGTATCTCTCCTCCAACCAACTGACGGCGCTGCCGGAGACCATCGTCCGGCTCACGGGGTTGCAGGAACTGTATCTCTCCTCCAACCAACTGACGGCGCTGCCGGAGACCATCGTCCGGCTCACGGGGTTGCAGACGCTGGATCTTTCCGGCAACCTACTGACGGCGCTGCCTGAGACCCTCGTCCGGCTCACGGAGTTGCAGGAACTGATTGTTGACGGTTTACAGACGGTTCCTGAATGGCTGGGAGATTTGGGGCAATTGAGACTACTCTGGATCGACCGAGGTCAATTCACCCAGGTTCCAGCCTTGATTGGTAAGCTCACCAACCTCAGAAATCTCTCTATCGAATTCAACGAGTCAGTGACTGAACTCCCGGATTCCATCGGCCGCCTGGGGCAGTTAGAGTATCTGTTTCTGCGTAATAACAGCCTAATCGAATTGCCGCCCTCAATTGCCCAGCTCGATTCCCTGGAATCACTCAACCTCGATGGCAATCCCCTCAACCCCGAACTGGCCGCGGCCTACGAGCAGGGGTTGGAGGCCGTCCAGGCCTACCTGCGCGCCCAAGCCGAGGGCGGCGACATCGTCCTCAACGAGGCCAAGCTCATCCTGGTCGGCGAGGGCGGGGTGGGCAAGACCAGCCTGCTGGCCGCCCTGCGGGGCGACCCCTGGGTCGAGAAACGCCGCAGCACCCAGGGGGTGGAAGTGGATATTAAATCGCTGGCCGTCGAAGACCCCGCCAGCGGGACGGAGATCACCCTCAACGGCTGGGATTTCGGCGGGCAGAATATCTACCGCCACACCCACCAACTCTTCTTCACCGCCCCGGCGGTCTATCTGGCGGTCTGGGAGCCGCGCCGCGGGCCGGAGCAATGCCGGGTCGAAGAGTGGATCCAGATGGTCAAGCGCCGCGCCTACGACGATTCCCGCCCGGAAGAACGCCCCCGCATCCTGATCGTCGCCACCCACGGCGGCCCCACCGAGCGCCTGGACCATATTGACGAGCAGGCTTTACGCGACGAGTTCGGCGACCTGATCGCCGGGTTCTACCACGTGGATAGCAAGCCCGGCGAAGACGGCCTTTGCTACCGGCTCGACGAACTCAAAGCGGCCATCGGGCGGGAGGCCGCCGCCATTCCCAGCGTGGGGCGCAAGGTTCCGCTCAGTTGGAAGAACGTTCTGGAAGCCCTCCGCAAGCGCAGCGAAAAAGACCCCTACATCCGCTACGAGCAATTCAAGAGCCTGTGCAACCGCCAGCGGGTCTCCAATGAACTGGCCGCCACCTATGCCGCCATCCTCAACGAATTGGGCCATCTGATCTACTACCGCGGCGACGAAACCCTGAAAGACACCGTTATCCTGAAGCCCGATTATCTCAGCAAGGCGGTCAGTTTAGTGCTCGAAGACAAACCCACCAAAGATGCCCACGGGCTGTTCGAGCACACCCGGTTGGACGAGATATGGAATAACCCCGACCGGCCCGCGGAGGAGCGCTATCCGCAGGAACTGCATCCGATTTTTCTGCGCCTGATGAGCAAATTCGATCTCTCCTATCAAGTCGCCATGCCCCAGGCGGGCGCGCCGCCCGCCAGCCTGATGGCCCAACTCGTCCCCAGCCTGCGCCCCGAGGGTTGGCGGGAAGATTGGGCGCTCAAACCCGGCGACGTCGAGCGCGCCCAGGTCTGCCGGGTGTTGGATTCAGTCACCGGCCGCACCGTCGAAGCCCAGGGCTTGATGTACCGCCTGATCGTGCGCCTGCACCGCTACTCCCTGGGACGGGCGGACTATGGCCTCAGCCGGCACTGGAAAACGGGCATGATCCTGGACGATGGGTACAACGGGCGGGCCTTCATTGACGAGGTAGGAGGCGATATTTACGTCTCGGTGCGGGCAGCCTACCCGGAGCGTTTTCTATCGCATTTATGCCACGAAATCCAATGGCTGGTGGAACACTTCTGGAAGGGCCTGGACGCCCGGTTGTTTGTCCCCTGCCCGGCGGAGGGATGCAAGGGCTTGCTGGAACTCGGCGAGATCATGGATTTCAAGAGCGCCGGGATACCCAAAGTGCGCTGCGCGGTCTGCCAGCAGTTCTACGAGATTGATCCCCTGATGGCGACCATGCAGCCCAAACCCGCCTGGAGCGAGGCGCTGGCCCAACTCCGCGACGGGCAGCGCAATATTCTGGAGGCCCAGGATATTGGCCTTGACCGCCTCAGCGCAGATCTGCGTGCGCTGATGAGCCAGGCCGATGAGCGGTATGCCAACTTGTTGAGCTGGCTCTCCGACCCGGCCAAAGAGGGCCGCGCCTGTTCAGTTTCATGCCGGTCAACCGTTCCAGATTCGATCCCCGCGCCTGGACGAAGGAACGTTTCCACTTGACTTTGTGGTGCGAGCATTCCCAACTCCCCGTACCGTTTTTGAACGGCCCGGACAGCAAAAAAGGCATCATCGAAATCGAACTCACTCGCGATTGGTTCAAAACCGCGGCGCCCTTCCTGAAAGTCCTCACCGGGACCCTGAGCCTGATCCTCCCGGTAGCGTCATCGGGATTCAAACTGTCCCTCTCCCAGGCGGTCTACGACAAAATGGCCGACCAACTCGACTTCGGCCAAGCGATCATTGACGCCTCCCTGACCGGAACCGAGAAAATGGCGGACTGGCTCGATGGGGGAGACGAGGTTGAATTCGAGCGCGGCGAGTTGATCCGCGCCCAGGGGAGCCTGCTGCGTGAATTGCACGCCCTGTTGAAGGCCGAAGACCCCGGCTTCGGCGGTCTGGCGCGGGTTCAGAACAAGCGCCGCGAATTCCTGTGGGTGCATGAGCAATTTAGGGGTGAATACTAACGCATCCCTCAATCTCCCCCTGTTTCCCTC
>CBDUUP010000363.1:0-4484 GCA_965370435.1 uncultured Anaerolineales bacterium
ATCGAAAACCGCCAGAAAAAACAAAAATAATAATTTACAAACAGGAGTAAACAATGGCCCAGAAAAAAAAGAAAGGCAGTCCTCCGGCGACTAAAGAAATAAAAAGAAAACGGTTGAGCATCGCCCAGATCTTCTTCATCGGATTCTCTTTAATTATCGTGCTGTCTATGGTATTCGGTATGTTCGCCTCGTTTTTCCAATAGATAACCTCACTTGACGCAGAAGATAAAGCATTCCGGTCAAGCACTCAAGTGCTTAATAGAACACACGCAAAAGCTTGCACCCAGGGGGGCTTTACCTTAAACTCATCATAAGTAATCTAATCTTTTGACTATCACAAGAAAACTGCCCCCGAATGATTCGGCCGTATCATCCGGCGGGGCGTTTGCTTGTGAACGCAAGTCTTGGAGGCCTGCATGATAAAACGTCCTGACCGGTTAGCGCTCACCGCCCTGGTGGTTGGCTGGCTATTTGATTTCCTTTATTGGGAGAAGACTCCCGGAATTTCTTTCGCTATCTTTGTCGCTTTGTGCCTTAGCGCCGGGTTTTTGATCGCCCGCAGTGAAGAGATTCGTCCGGCGGGGGCCAGCCTCTGGTTGCTGCTGCCCTTGAGCTTCTTCGCGGTGATGTCCTTTGTGCGCATGGAGCCGTTCACTCGATTCTTGAATCACGCTTTCACCTTGATGCTGATGGCTATGCTGGCGAACACCTTTCGAGGCGGCCGTTGGACACTCTATGGGGTAAGCGATTACATCGCTGGGTTGTTCCGCCTGGGGGTCAGCGCAATGGGGCGATTCATCACCGCCTTTAATATTAAACCTAACCGCGAGGAAGCTATGGTCGCCAAGCCGAAAAGATCTCGGCACGTATGGGCAATCCTGCGCGGGTTGGTTATCGCCCTGCCCGTGTTGGTGATCTTCAACATCCTGCTGTCCGCCGCCGACCCGATATTTTCCCAACGCATGGAAAACTTTCTAGACATCTTCAATATTGAAAATATTGGCGAGTACATCTGGCGGGGCTTTATCATTCTCGTTTTGGCGTATATGCTCGGCGGGGTGTATCTGCACGCCTTGCTAAAAAGCGCTGATGAGAATCTGATCGGCGAAGATAAACCCTGGCTGTCCCCATACCTGGGATTCACCGAGGCGGCGGTGGTTCTAGGCAGCGTCTGTCTGCTTTTTACGGTATTTGTCCAAATCCAATTCCAATATTTTTTTGGCGGGGAGTCCAACATCGCCAGCGAAGGGTTCATTTATTCAACTTACGCCCGGCAGGGATTCTTTGAACTTCTGGCGGTGGCTTTCATCAGCCTGCTCCTCTTCCTGACATTGAGCGCTGTCGCCCGCCGGGATACTCCCCGGCAGAGAAAAATCTTTTCCGGGCTGGGAATCACGCTGGTATTGCTGGTGGGGGTTATACTGGTCTCGGCATTCCAGCGCTTGCTGCTCTACGAAAATGCCTATGGCTTCACCCGGCAGCGCGCCTACACCCACGTCTTCATTGTCTGGCTGGGTTTACTTCTGGCAGGCATCATTATCCTGGAATTCCTGCAACGGTCGCGGCGTTTCGCCTTTGCAATGCTGATCTCTGTGCTGGGGTTTGGCGTCTCCCTCAACCTGCTCAACGTGGACGGCCTCATCGTCCGCCAGAACGTGGCCCGCGCTCAAGAGGGAATTGAAATTGATGTGGGGTATCTGATCTCTCTTTCAGATGACGCCATTCCTGCATTAACCAGCTACCTCAACCAATTAACCGAGGATGGCGCTCTCAATGATGATCTACTTAGCGCCGTCGCCGTCAGCCTGGGATGCCACGCTATGCTCAACGATGAATATCAAAGCGAAGCCCACTGGCAATCCTTCCACCTGGCCCGGTTCACCGCCCGGAGAATCTGGGAAACGCAAAGTGGCGCGTTAAGTTCCCTCAACTACCTCCCCACTCTCAACGAGAAAGGAAGATGGAGCGTTGACCTTGAGGGGGAGGAATTTATCTGCCGGAAATCTCGGTACTAACAATCCCACACTTTCACAAATCCCGCCTCCCCCAGGATTGACGCCCGGGGGAGGTTTTCATTCCCTGGTAAGACCCTTGCAAGCGACAGCATCCTAATGACACGCTTGCCGAGGTATGAACATCCATGCAAAAACGAATCCTACCAACCGCAATTCTGATCATCCTGTTGGTTCTTGTCGCCGGGTCCAGTCAAAGATCCCCGGCGATAAACCCCGCAAGCGAAGCGCTGTCTGCTAATACGCAGAACTCTCCTTCCATCATTCATGGGGATGGGGAAGCTGACCCTTCTTCACCGGCACGCTCACGACTGCCAGGGGATGATGCAGCCGAGGGTGCAGCCACCTCCACACCCAGGTCAAACTCCCGTACTCTCCCCGACCTGGAGGAAATAGCTGCCGAAACCCCGCCGCCCATGTGGTTCGAAGGGGAATTCAACACCGACTTCAGCATCCACAACGTCTCTTACAGCGAAATTTACCGCGGGGGGCCGCCCAAGGATGGTATTCCAGCTCTGGATGACCCAAAATTCGTAAGCGTATCCGAGGCGGACGAATGGCTCAATCCCCAAGAACCGGTCATATTGTTCCAACTCGGGGAGGATGTTCGCGCCTATCCTATTCAAATCCTCATCTGGCACGAGATCGTCAATGATGTGGTTGACGGTACGCCGGTGATGGTGACATTTTGCCCCCTTTGCAACACCGCCATCGCCTTTGACCGAACCCTGGATGGGGAGGTGTTGGACTTTGGGACAACCGGCAGGCTGCGAGGCCATAATTTGATCATGTACGACCGGCAAACCGAAAGCTGGTGGCAGCAAGCCAGCGGAGAGGGTATCGTCGGCCACTATACAGACCGCCAACTCACCTACCTGCCCGCCGTCATCATCGCATGGGAGGATTTCAAGCGCGTCCATCCTAATGGCTTGGCGCTTTCTCGGGAGACAGGCCATCGCCGGAACTACGGCCAGAACCCTTATCCGGGCTACGACAACGTAGAAGAATGGCCGCTTTACCTCGACCCGGATACCTGGGAGGGGATGCTGCCCAGAGACCGGGTGTTGACGATTGACTTGAATGGCGATGCAGTCGCCTATCCTTATGCCGTCTTGGCGGAGGCGCGGGTGGTCAATGACCTGGTGGGCGGGGAGGAGATCGTCGTGTTCTGGGAGCCGGGGGCGGTCTCTCCGCTAGATCAGGTGGGGATCGAAGAAGGGCGAGAAGTCGGCGCAGCCACCGCATTCTCCCGCGTGCTGGAGGGACGCACCCTCACATTTAGTTTCAATGGAGAACAGATCCTGGATATGGAAACTAACAGCGTGTGGAATTTCCTGGGGCAGGCTGTGGAAGGCCAGTTGGCGGGGAGCCAGCTCACTGCGGTGATCAGCATCAATCATTTCTGGTTTTCCTGGGCCATCTTCAAGCCCGATACTCGCATCTACACACTCGGAGATCAATAGAAGCCATGACCCTCACCGACATCTTCATAACCGCCCGCGAACTGCTCCTGGATGGACTGTGGGGCATCTCAACCGATAGTGTATTGAATGGGATTCCTGAGACCCAATCTCCCACCAGTCCCTCCGATGTCAGCGCCGAACTCAAGCGCGCTATGAATGGTTTCAAAACCCTGGCCATGGACGAAAGCGGCAGTCAGGTGAATTACGGATTGCTAATAGACAGTCTGGAATATCAGGAATACCGCCAAAACTGCACCCCTCAACTCCGCAGCCTGAATCTGGACGAACTGGCCGGACGGGATGAAAAACTGGCCTTCTGGATCAACGTGTACAACGCGCTGGTCATAGACCAGGTCATCGCCTCTGGCGTGAGGCAGAGCGTCACCGAAGGGACCCTGGGCATCATTAAATTCTTCCGTCAAGGAGCATATAACATTGGCGGCTACCGTTTCAGTCTGGAAGATATCGAACACGGAATCCTGCGAGGCAATCGGGGCAATCCTTCCATACCCGGCGCTCATTTCGCCTCGACCGATCCCCGCCGCGCCTATATGATTGACCTCCTGGATGCGCGCATCCACTTCACCTTGAACTGCGCCAGCCAGTCCTGCCCCCCAATTGGGATATACGCCCCAGAACGTATCCAGACCCAATTAGACCTGGCCGCCCGCAATTTCATCAACCAGGAAGTCCGTTTCAACAGCGCCAAGGATAAACTCCAAACCACGATGATCCACAAATGGTATGCAAGCGATTTTGGCGGAACCAGCGGGGTATTGGATTTTCTCATCAAACATCTGCCGGACGACGAACGCCGCGCATGGCTGACCGAGAAGGGCGGCAAAGCCGAACTGGAATATTCGCCCTATGACTGGGCGTTGAATGGTTAGAAGGTGATCAGGTAATTAGTGATTGGGTGATTAGGGATTAGGTAATTAGGCGAACATCTCTCCAAGATATTACTGTCAAAATGCCTGATTTTATGATTGCCTGATTTCCTTGTTGCCTG
>CBDUUP010000364.1:0-4484 GCA_965370435.1 uncultured Anaerolineales bacterium
CAAGGTTGAACGCCGGGCGTATACTTCATCAGAGATAATGCGGTATACGTCATAACCGCGATCACCCAACCAGCTTTCCAGATACAAGTTGCGCACTTCATTATCATCCTGATACATCTCAGGATCGTATTCTTCTTCGCTTATCGCGTCCCAGGCCTTGTCCACCGCATCTTTCCAGGCTGTGTCAATCAACCAGGCTCGGGCCAATTCAGCTTCAATCTCATCTTCGGTGGCGCCGTCGAACACAGGGATAACCGCCCGGAAGCCCAGCCGCTTGGCTGCCCACCCCAGATGGGTTTCCAATACCTGGCCGATATTCATCCGCCCGGGCACGCCCAATGGGTTGAGGATGATCTCCACCGGAGTGCCATCTTCCAGGAAAGGCATGTCCTCAGCAGGCACCACCATAGAGACTACCCCTTTGTTTCCGTGGCGGCCAGACATTTTATCTCCGGCGGTGATCTTGCGGCGCTGTGCCACCGACACCCGCACCATCATGTCCACGCCGGCAGAGAGGTCGGTATTCTCTTCCCGGGTGAAGACTTGCACATCCACAACCTTACCGCGTTCTCCATGAGGCATGCGCAAGGAAGTGTCTTTTACGTCTCGGGATTTCTCTCCAAAGATAGCCCGCAGCAAGCGCTCCTCAGGGGTGAGTTCCTTTTCACCTTTGGGCGTGATCTTCCCCACCAGAATGTCATTGGGGCCAACCTCCGCTCCGATGCGGATGATGCCTTTTTCGTCCAGGTCTTTGATGGCTTCGTCGCCCACGTTGGGAATATCGCGGGTGATCTCTTCCGGTCCCAGTTTGGTGTCTCGCGCCTCTACTTCATATTTCTCGATATGGACCGATGTGAACCGGTCTTTTTGGACGAGCTTCTCCGAGATCAAAATAGCGTCCTCGAAGTTGCCGCCCTCCCAGGAGAGGAATGCGATGACGACGTTCTGGCCTAAGGCCAGTTCACCGCCCTCGGTGGAAGAAGAATCGGCGATCACGGTGCCCTTTTTAACTCGCTGGCCTTTCACCACCGCCGGGCGTTGGTCTATGCAGGTGTTCTGGTTGGAACGCTGGTACTTCCGCAGCAGATAGGTTTGTTCGTTTCCGTTGGCCCGCACAATAATACTTTCGCCAGTGACCGAAACCACATCCCCATCCTCCTGAGCAACGATGACCTGCCCGGAGTCAACCGCGGCAGCGTATTCCATGCCCGTTGAAACAATCGGGACGTCGGGCGTCACCAGAGGCACTGCCTGAGACATCATGTTGGAGCCCATCAGAGCACGGTTAGCGTCGTCGTGTTCCAGGAAAGGGATCAACGCCGCGCTGATGCCGACCAGTTGGTGTGGGGCCACATCCATGAAGTCTATCTCATGGGAAAAGGAAAACCCAAATTCGGCATGATAGCGGCGGGATACCCGCTCTCGAAGGAACTCCTGATCGGAAGTGAGCGGGGTGTTAGCCTGAGCGATGTAAAACTTATCTTCAACGTCCGCCGAGAGATATTTGATCCCATCAGAGATATACGGCACGATCAAAATTTCGGATACATCCAGCTTGGCTATTTTTTTTGCCAATTCCGGGGTGATCCTCTCCCCACTCTTGGCGATGGTCTTTCCATTCTTTGGGTCAATGAGATTTTCGCGCAAAGCCCTCCCCACCAGGGTCTTGTCTTTGGGTTTCAGTTTGTTGAGCACTTTTCGGTAAGGCGTTTCAATGAAGCCATATTGATTCACCCGGGCGAAGCTCGCCAAACGGCCGATCAATCCGATGTTGGGGCCTTCCGGCGTCTCGATGGGGCAAATGCGGCCGTAGTGCGACTGGTGTACGTCACGCACGTCGAACCCGGCCCGTTCCCGGCGTAAGCCGCCCGGCCCCAGCGCGGAGAGCGTGCGCTTGTGTTTGAGTTCAGAGAGCGGGTTGGTCTGCTCCATGAACTGGGATAACTGGCTGGAACCAAAAAATTCGCGCAAGGAAGCTACCACCGGACGGATGTTTATCAACGTGATCGGAGAGAGCTGGTCCTGATCGCGGATGGACATGCGCTCCTTGATGACTCTTTCCATGCGGCGCAATCCGATTCTCAATTTATTTTGGATCAACTCGCCCACCGTCTTGATCCGGCGGTTGCCCAGGTGGTCAATGTCGTCTTTGGTTTCAACCCCATTGTTGATCAAAATCATGCGATGGACCAGGCGAACGATATCCCACTTGGTTATGGTGCGATGGGTCAGGGGCACTTTATCGCTCAGCTCTAGTTTCTGGTTGAGCTTGTATCGCCCTACCCGCTCCGTGTCATAATGGCGCTGGGTGAAAAGCTGCGCTTCCAGGAACTCCCGAGCGTTTTCCAGGGTAGCCGGGTCGCCAGGGCGAAGGCGTTTGAAAAATTCTATCAGCGCTTGTTCGGCCAGGCTCAATTTTCCATCTAGATCCCATTCCGGCTCCTGACGCAAGGTGGAGGCGATATACATCCGTTCCGGGTTATTGTCCACTTCCTCAAAAAGCGCTATGATCTCTTCATCGCTGCCTTCATTCAGTGGAGAGCTGGTCAAGCCATCATCCACTGCTGAAAGCGCTCGAAGGAAGATGGTTACCGGCACCGTGCGTTTGCGGTTGAATTTGAGGGTCAGGTAATCGCTCTTGCGGGTCTCGAACTCCATCCACGCGCCCCGGTCGGGGATGAGTTTTGCCGTCGCTAACGGACGTCCGGTTGAGCGGTCCAGGGGCGATTCAAAGTAAACCCCAGGTGATCGGATCAACTGGGAGACCACCACCCGGTCGGTGCCATTTATGACGAAGGTGCCCTTATCGGTCATCTCCGGAAAGTCACCCAGGAAAATTTCCTGCTTGATGGGTTCGGGCACGTCTGGCCCGGCCAGCAATACGGTAACATACAGCGGGGATGAATAAGTCAAATCCCGCTCGATACACTCTTCAACCGAGTGTTTGGGGTCTTCAAACCAATAGGTCAGCCCCCACTCCTCAGACTCGGGGCTGCGGCTGGGGAAATACAACCTCATCCCCTTGTTATAAGATTCGATCGGAGAAACCTCATGAAAAAGGTCCGCCACTCCCCCTGCTTTGAGACGCTTGAAAGAATTTAACTGCACTTCAATCAAGTTGGGTAAATCTAGTTTGATCGGGATCCGACTATAATTCTTTTTTTCAAAAGGTTGTGCCATGCGGCCTCTCCTGGGAAATGATCTTAAAGCCGATTAAACGCGTAAGCACGCCCCTGAAATGCTCTGGGGTTGCTTTTCTTCTGATACACGAACTCATATTATATACGATTTTGGTGTGAAAGTCAAATACTTTTCCTCAATTTTGGGATTTTCCTCCATCCTATTTGTCGCCCACATTCACTCTTTACTAGCATCTACCCCCAAGAAAATGAGAGGCGAGCAAATTACTCGCCTCTCGTTATGTGCAGTTTTCCTAATAACCCGCCCAGTATACGACAAACCAATCAATTTCGACAATTACCCCCGGCAGATCGAACGACGAAACCGAAACCCCTGCATATCCTTCCGAATAACGGGAGTCGGTCACTTGCCCCACTTCCACATTGTTGGCGAATAACGTAAAGGTGT
Source organism: uncultured Anaerolineales bacterium (assembly GCA_965370435.1). Taxonomy (GTDB): domain Bacteria; phylum Chloroflexota; class Anaerolineae; order Anaerolineales; family UBA11579; genus CBDUUP01. The sequence continues at coordinate 3,589 of CBDUUP010000364.1, forward strand.
TATTGTAACAAACCAGGGTCAGGTCATTAGCGTTGAGTTGTGTTTTAATGGCTGTGCTGCCGCCATTACCCAATGCGGTATAACTCTCACTGCTCACATCATACCGATACGCCTCCCACAAACCGCCGGCCGTGATGGCGAACTCATACCAGCCTAATTCATTATACCGGCAAACCAGGGCGATGTTGTTGCGGTTCGGGCCGCCTACTTTCTCCACTCGGGCCTCAATAACGACATTGTAGAAAGGCTCTTCAAAGTACCAGCCTCCATAAATAACATAGAGATAGGTGTAGGGCGTTTCAGCCGTTAATCTGAGTTTGCTTCCGGCGAATTGGGCATTATAATCGCCCCCTCCAATTACGAAATAACCCCAATCTTCGTTGCTGGCATCATCGGAGTCGAAATCGGTCCCATACAACACATCGCCAACCTCAATGGTGTTTGGGACAGGGGTCGGCATTACGGTATTGGTGGGTACCACCTGACCTTGAGTTGGCAGCGCTTGAGTTGGCAGCGCTTGAGTTGGCGGGGGAATGTTGGTCGGCGGAGCTTGGGTTGGATTGTTGAGCGCATTCTGGGTCTTCGATAATGCTTCTTGGGTATCCCTCAAATCTTCTGCTTCGGCCTCAGACGTCAACTCTCTGTCGGAGGGGCCATCATCACCGCCATTGCTATCGCCTCCTGTATCTATTCCGCAGGCTAAGGCAAGTATGATTAACAAGCTAATAATTAATGAGAATCTAAGCGATTTTTTCGGTCGATTCATCTTCTTCTCCTAATAGTGAGTGTGTGAACAAATTCTTATTTTCTATATCCAAATACTATAAATTCCAATTATCCCTAGCAATACCTTCGCCAAAAAAGATGAAAAAGGAGGGGTTTTTGTAGTAGAGTAG
>CBDUUP010000365.1:0-4467 GCA_965370435.1 uncultured Anaerolineales bacterium
TGGGCGGCATCGGCAAGACCCAACTGGCGGTGGAGTTCTGCCACCGCTACGGCGCTTACTTCAAGGGCGTGCATTGGCTCAACACCACCGCCGGTCTCAACGCCGAGGTGGCCGCCTGCGGGGCCGAAATGAATCTCCCCAACTGGCCCGAAACCACCCCCGACCAGGCGGCTCTCACCCTCCGCGCCTGGGCCGCCTCTCCGCCCCGCCTGATTATCCTCGACAACCTGGACGGCGAAGACGGCCCCGAAGTCCTGGCGGAATGGCTGCCCAAACTGCGCGGGCAGCGCATCCTGGTCACCTCCCGGCGGGAGAAATGGCCTGCTGACCTGCCCCTGGACACCCGCTCCCTGAAAACATTCACCCCCGAGGAGAGCCGCGCCCTGCTGCGCGCCCTGGCCCCCCGCCTGGAGGCGGCTCCCGACGACGAACTGGACGAGATCGGCGGACGCTTCGGGCACCTACCCCTGGCGATTGACCTGGCGGGCCGCTACCTGGCGGATGTCAAACTCTCCCCGGAGAAATACCTGGAAGCCCTGGATAAAATGGGCAGCGCACTTGAACATTCTTCCTTGAAAACCTGGGTGAAAGACAAGACAGAGGAGAAAGACCGCAGCGTGGCCGCCTCCTTCCTGCTTAGTTGGGAGCGGCTGGAGGGGGAAGACTGCCTCTCCGCCCGGCTGGTCTTCCAGGCCGCAGGCTTCTGCGCGCCGAACATCCCTATCCCACAAGTGGTTTTCCAAGGCGTGCTGGTATTCCACGAGGGTGTTGAAATCAAGGACGACGAACACCAACTGGAAGCGATTGCCGATGCACTGAACCGTCTGCGAACGCTGGGCTTGCTGGCCCTTGACGAGAAAACCGACCAACCCATGATGCACCCCTTGCTGGCGGAATATGCCCGTTTGCATGAAAAAGATGCGGAAGTAGAGAGAGCCCTGCCCCCTCTGGCGAGTGCGTTGGCGAAGTTGATGAAAAATGCAAATGACACCGGCTTCCCCGCTAATGCCGCCCCTCTGCGTCCCCACTGCCAGACTGCCGCGCCCCGTGCAGAGAAGGCTGATGCGGAGTTTGCGGGGGCACTGTGGAACAACTTGGGCTACCACTTGAAAATTATTGCCGAATACACCGCCGCCGAAAACGCTAATAGGCACGCCCTGGTGATTGGAGAGGCCGCACTCGGCCCCGACCACCCTTTTGTCGCCGTCATCCTCAACAACCTGGGGGAGCTGCTCCGTGCTCAGGGTGACCTGGCGGGAGCCATGGAACACTTCGAGCGCGCTCTGGCGATTGATGAAAATAAACTCGGTTCCGAGGATCCCGATGTCGCCACCATACTCAATAACTTGGGGTTGGTGCTGCAAGCTCAGGGCGACCTGGCAGGGGCCATGGAACACTTTGAGCGCGCCCTGGCAATTGACGAAGCTGCCTTCGGCTCTGAAAACCCCAAAGTTGCCATTCGCCTCAACAACCTGGGGGCGGTGCTGAAAACCCAGGGCGACCTGGCTGGGGCTATGGAACACTACCGGCGCGCCCTGAACATTTGGGAGAAAGCTCTAGGGAAAGACCATGAGAAGGTCGCCATCATACTCACTAACCTGGGGGCGTTGCTGCAAGCCCAGGGCAACCTAGCTGGGGCCATGGAACACTACCGGCGCGCCCAGACCATCTTTGAGCAAGTCTTAGGAAGGGACCATCCCAATGTTGCACTCCCACTCAACAACCTGGGGGAGGTGCTGCGCTCCCAGGGCGACCTAGCGGGGGCGAAAAATCACTTTGAGCGTGCCCTGCGCATATTCGAGGCCAGCCTGCCCGAGGGACATCCCAATATAGATATTGTTCGACGATTTCTATTCCTTGTGGATGAACAAATGCGCGGGGAACCTCCGTCGGAACCTAAATGACTAATTGATCGAGATGGTCGGGCAGGTTTTGAAGAAGCAAGCCCCCGAGGATTGGGGGGCGCAGTTCTTTGAGACCACCCGCAAGATAGCCGTCGACCCCAACGCGCCCCCCGAAATCCGCGCCCTGGGAGAGGCCCTCAACCGCCTGCTTTCCGGGAGCCGGGAGGTTGACCTGTCGGCGCTGCCGGAGGAGTTGGCTGCGTTGGTGCGGGGGATTATGGAGGAGTGACGCTTACCCTCACCCCGCTCGCTTTGCTCGCGCCCCTCTCCCGGGAAGGGAGAGGGGCAGCCGAACGAGGCCGAAGGCCAAGTTCGGCGGGGTGAGGGTAAATGATCCTCCTTGCCATCCTCCCCATCTTCCTTTAAAATGAGGCTATCAACCCACCCACCCCCGGAGCAAACCCCATGACCCTCCTCCAAAAAACCTCCCGCCGACTCTTCCTCCTCCTCACCCTCCTCCTGGCCGCCTGCTCTCTCCCGGAGCCGCCCGAACCCATCGTCTATATCTCCACTGTCGTCCACACCGTCGAAGTGACCCGGGAGATGGAAGTCACCCGGGAGGTGCAGGTGCAAGTCCCCGTCACCATCACGCCCTCCTTCACCTCGGAGCTTAGCCCCACCCCCACCCTCACCTCCACCATCACCCTGACGCCCACCATCACGCCCACCTACACTATCACCCCCACCTTCGCCAACCCCAAGGGCGAAGTGATCGAACAGGCCAACTGCCGCTACGGGCCGGGGGCCGCCTACCTGTACAAATACGGCCTCTACGAAGGCTACCGGGTGGAAGTCCTGGGGCGCAACCAACTGGGGAGCTGGGCATGGGTCCAGGCACTGGGATTCCCCGATCCCTGCTGGGTGAAGGTCTCCCTCCTGGAGCTGGACGGCGATATCTTCAGCGTGGGGGAATACTACTCCCGGCTGCCCTACTCCGACCTCTACCGCCCGCCCACCTTCGTCCAGGCCGAGCGGGACGGCGACGAAGTCGCCATCACCTGGGCGGCGGTCTGGATGACGGAGGACGACTACCGGGGGTATCTGATCGAATCCTGGCTCTGCCAGGACGGCCAACTGGTCTTCACCCCCATCCACATAGACGGTACCACCGTCACCGTGATAGATGAAGCGGGCTGTCATGAGGCATCCGGCGGGAGGCTCTACACCGCCGAGAAGCACGGCTACACCCAGTGGGTGCTGATTCCCTGGCCGCCCCACGAGGCCAATGAGTAGTAATAAAATATGGTAAACTTCTGTATGTTCCTCTAGATAGGTTCAAGTAGTTTACAAGGAGAAAAGAGTGGATACAAAAAGCCCTAAACAAAGTAGAAGGCAGCGCATTCTCGGATATTGGATTGGTAGTATTTTATTAACATTATTCCTTATTTATAATATTTCTGAAGAGACCGGGTATCTAGATTTTAGGGTTATTAAGTATAGAAACCTGTCCAACCAAATAGAAGAGCAGCCGTTGAATGTCGAAACAAATGAAATCTCAGAAGACTGGTTGGTCTACGATCTTGGTTTCGTCGGTATGGGTGATGTCTTTCTAAATTGGTTTGCAGAAGATCAATTGTGGGTTTCCGCTGAAGGGAGATTGATTCGATTCGATGGGCAAAACTGGATAGATAGTAAATCAGAGATTCTTGAGTTATGGGAAGAAGATATTATTCGAAATAAGTGGGGAAATCTATATATTCTTGGATTGGGTGTATCTTCTGACAGAATATATGCTGGGTTCAAAAACTCAGGCGCTGGTATTTACGATATAGCAAATCAGGTCTGGAACATGTATGACGACCGAAAAAGTTTGTTGAGCGGTGGAAGTGTTGAAGGTACGATTGCAGTTGATGAACAAGGCCGAGGCTATCTACCCACGGATGCGCATTTCCTCGATATCTATGATGACGGAAAATGGGAACGTATTCAACTCCCCTACGTTATTCATCCCAAAAGAGACTACCATTGCCATTATGCTTCTGGATTGTTTGACCAAGAGGGGAATTATTGGTTGGCATCATGCAGCAGTATTTTGAAATTCGATGGAGAGGAGTGGTCTACGACTCCAACCTTTTTCCCTATCAATTCGTTTGCTATAGACTCAAAAGGACGGATATGGGCCGCTACGAGGGATGGACTGGTCGTGGGGGATGTAGACGGGTCATGGTATCACTACACACCGGAGAACTCTCCCCTGGAGGAAGATTACATTATCGGAATTGCCATCGATTCACTCGACCGGGTTTGGGTTACGAACGAATTCCAGGTATTAGTTTTCAATGGTCAAGATTGGCAAGTCTTCCCACCTGATCTGATAGGCGCTACGAAATGGGAGGGGGGAATCGCCATTGATGAGGACGATCAACCCTGGCTCTCAGTATTGATCAAACCTGGGATCGCGGTGTTCCGGGGAGAGGTCGAAATTGGGCCGTTCATTGAGCTTGTTGATCCTCCTCTTCCTGCGGAGGAATTCCTCATGCCTGAACTGGAATTTCCACAAATAACAATCTGGGAGAAAATTACCGGCGTGGTTGGTATGATTTGGGATGTAGGAGGCATGTTC
>CBDUUP010000366.1:0-4428 GCA_965370435.1 uncultured Anaerolineales bacterium
TAACCGCCCATGGAGGTCATCAGAGGGAAAGCATCGTAGGTCGTGCCTGAAAGGGCCAAACCATAGGTCACGTCGCCGCTATCCATCAACGCGGTGCCCATCTCAACCACTTCTGCCCAGGTTGTCGGAGGCACAGGAACCAGGTCCGTGTTGTAGAAGAAGCCCAGGTTCTCGGTGGCGTAGGGCATACAGTACAGCGTACCCTCGTAAGTGCAGCCATCCAGGGATAACGCGGTGAAATCGTCAGCCTTATCACCCAGGTCCAAGGGCGCTACCAGACCGCTGGCGACCACCTGGCCCAACCAGTCATGGGCGCCGATGAAGATGTCGGGGCCTTCGCCCGCGGGAGCGGCGACCACAAACTGATCACGGATGGAGGAGACCTCCTCAACGATCAGTTCAACGTTATAAGCCGCCAAGAACTCATCGGCCAGGTCGGCGAAGATGGTTGAGCGAGTATCGTCGGCCCAAATTCGGATGGTTGCCACCGGCTCCATCGGTTCGGTGGGTTCCGGCTCGGGAACATCGGTGGGATCCGGGGCGTCGGTGGGGTCTGGGGCTTTGGTGGCTGCTGTGACGTCGGTGGGGTCCGGGGCGTCAGTGGCTGCTGGCTGGCAGGAAGTCAGGATCAACGGCACTGCCACCAACAAACAGAGTAATTTCCAAAAATTATTTTTCTTCATGTTTTGCTTCTCCTCTTAAGATACTTGTAAGTGAATGTGATATTTTTATTGAGGGGTCAGGTCATATCTTTACAATTTTCACCTCCTTTCAACCTGGGTTACGCTATCCGCGTTGAAGGGTCGGCCAAACGGGGGGATGCATTGAATATGGTTTGGCTCACTTGCCTGGGGGGATTGGCGGCGATGGAGGATGAACCAGATATTTTGGGAGGAGGTTAATTTACGCGCCCCCTGGTTGCGCTGGTAGTGTGCATCCTGAGCTAAATGACGTACAGGTTGCCGCGTTTCAGGACTCACGCCGGGTTTAGTATTCAACGCGCGGGAAATAGCAGCAGTCGAAACGCTCAGAATATTGGCTAACTCACGGATTGTAGTCATACCAGTGTGTGTCTCTGACGCATACAACGTAAACGGTTACGTATATATTATGCTATTTCACCCCCATTTGTCAAGCGCGTTTCACCGATGTTCGCATCCCTGGTCACATCATGTTCAACTTGGGTCTATATTGCAGCGCCTCCGCCAGATGAGTGTTGTCTATCGCTTCGGCCCCAGCCAGGTCGGCGATGGAGCGGGACAGCTTGAGGACCCGGTGGTAGGCGCGGGCGGTGAGTTGGAGCTGGTTCATGGCGGTGCGCACCAGAGCGCTGCCACCCTCGTCAAGCTGGCAATATTCGCGCACCCCGCCGGGACCCATGTCGGCGTTGCAGGTCAGGTCGGTGTCTTCGAATCGGTCTCGCTGCCGCTGGCGGGCCGCCTCTACCCGAGCCTGCACAACCGCGGAGGGTTCCCCCAGGCGGTCGTCGCTCAGTTTGTCGTAATCCACCCGGGGCACCTCGATGTGGATGTCAATGCGGTCCAGCAAGGGGCCGGAGATGCGTTTCTGGTAGCGGGTGATGGCCCGATTGGCGCAGGTGCATTCCTTGAGCGAATCGCCGTAATAGCCGCAAGGGCAGGGATTCATGGCTCCCACTAACATGAAATTGGCCGGGAAAGTCAGCGACCCCGAAGCCCGGCTGATGGTGACTACCTTGTCCTCAATGGGTTGGCGGAGGACTTCCAGCACCCGCATGCCGAACTCGGGCAGTTCATCCAGGAAGAGGACGCCCCGGTGAGCCAGGGAGATCTCGCCCGGCTGGGGCCAGTTGCCGCCGCCCACCAGACCGGCGTGCGAGATAGTGTGATGGGGAGAACGGAAAGGCCGGCTGCGAAGCAGGGGGATGTTTTCGGGCAGTTGGTCGGCGATGGAATAAATACGGGTGACATCCAGGGCTTCGTCCACCGTCATCCGGGGCATGATCCCTGGCATGGCCCGGGCCATCAAGGTTTTCCCCGATCCTGGTGGGCCGACCATTAATAAATTATGGCCTCCGGCGGCGGCGATTTCCAGGGCGCGCTTTACGTGTTCCTGGCCTTTGACGTGCTGCAGGTCGGTCTGCACTTCTATGGGCACGTCCTCAGGGAGGATCGGGTCCAGCGGCTGCAATAAAAAATCCCCCATCAAATGCCGGTAGAGTCCTGCCAAAGAAGCCACCGGGATGACCTCGATGCCCGGAATCAATGCGGCTTCGGCGGCGTCCACTTCGGGGACGTAGACGGTCTCGAAACCCTGGTCGCGGGCCAGGGCGGTCATGGGCAGGACGCCGCGCACGTGGCGGACGCTCCCGTCCAGAGAGAGTTCGCCGATAGCCATAGCGCCAGCCACGGTCTCGGGGGGAAGCTGTTCGGTGGTGATGAGGATGCCCACCGCGATAGGCAGGTCGTAGACGGGGCCGGACTTGCGCACCGAGGCGGGGGCCAAGTTGACGGTGATAGGCTGGCGGGGGAAGATCAGCCCGGCGTTCTTGATGGCCGACTGGACCCGCTCGCGGCTCTCTTGCACGGCGGTGTCGGGCAAGCCGACGATGGTGATCTTGGGCAGCCCCCGCCCAATATCCACCTCCACTTCCACGACTACGCCGTCCAGTCCGACGACGGCGCAGGAATTCACGCTGGCTAACATGGGTTTAGTGTAGAGGGGGTTGGGGAAATTGTCAATGGGGGTATGAAGGGAATATTTGACAGGTTTTCTGAATATTTGGCTTCCATCTGCGTAATTCTTTGCCTATTGCTAATAGCCTAGATGTAAATTGCAAGCGGGTGGTGGAAATCTTCCGCCAACCCATCGAGAACAAGGTGGTCGCCATCAGGCGGGCCTGCGGGTCGCCGACCTGTCCGGGGTAGAAGAGATTGACTACTCTCACCAGGCGGAGGCGCTCCATTAAAGAGCCAATAGGTATTTCAAACCTGAGCGAGTGTTTTCACTTCGATGGGCGCGACTATTACGCTGTAATAAGAGGAACCTGCACAAGAACAGCACAGAACTTGGCGATCGATGACCACTTCCCGTTGGTTGATGATTTCTTCTCCGCACATTTCACAGTTCGTCCGTAGTTTGGGACGGCTGATGATTTGCTTGAGAGACATGGTCAAACCCACCCATTGCCAGTTTAGCAGCTCTACGAAGGGCATACTTTGGTATCCCAAAAGCTGAGCTTGCCAAGAGGTGCGAGCTTCGGGCGCATAATGAGCGGCTAACTGGCGGACGTCATGTCGGGGCGCGATGCGGACTGCGCGCTCAGTGCGGGTGTCAATAAAGGTGGCCGCTATCTTGCCAAAGTCCTCCATTCGCAAGGTTCGCCGACCCACCCAACACCCGGTGGCGACCGATACCCCGTCGGCGAAACAACCATCGCTTTCTACGATCGTCAAAAGCCGTTTATTGGTTTGAGGGAGTTCGAATTCCAGGATTTTCTCCGCCATCATCCCCATCCTTACGCCCAACACCTGCCGGGGGCAGAGATGTTTATGAAGCGCAGCGGATTGTTCTAGCAGCGTTTTCATTTCGATCATTGGATAGCTCCTGGTTGTTTTGGGTAAATATCTCTAGTGTTATGTCAATCATGATTTGACAAGTTGATGTCCACAACCTTGCGAAGGTTGTTTGGCAAAATCACTTATTTTGCCATAGAGAACTGTTTTTTTACCAGGTTTGAGGCCTGAGCAACCTTCGCAAGGCTGAGCGCATCTATGCGATTTAGCCTTGATAGATTACTAGGAGTAATTAGATGAAAAAAAATTGCTCCGTATATTCTATTGGTTGGTGAGTGATAATAAACTTAGTTCTTGTTTTAGGTAGGCGAAGGCAAATACAGTCCCGCGAAGATCGTCGAGGGTTTCAGCGGGGGAATCGGCGGGTACAATAAGCTGAGAATGGTAGACTGCTTCACCGTCGACTAGAGGCGCGGCCAGAAGCTGCATGCCAAAATCCCGTTTCCCGATGATGTAGGAACTGGTGCATACGAATGACAGGTCAACCTCCCCCGTTCTCACCAGATCATTGACTTCAGCGTAGGAGCCTCGTTGAATGCGCTCCACCGGGCGGCCTAGCTTTTCGCCGATGTACTCTAACAAGAGCGCATAACTCTCTGCTGAGCCTTGAGGGGAGATCACCGCTGCGATTGCGATTCGCAATGGAATGATGTCGCTTTCCTCCGGCAGGGGCAAAGGCTAGAGGTTATTGAGGTCAATATGGGTTACAGCTTGGGCGGAAGGGGAGGAGGAGCAAGCGGTTAATAGGAGCAACGAAAAAAGAAATAATATTTTATGGCGCATCTAACGACTTCCTGAAGCGGAAATTTTTTCTAGTTTCATAAGTATACATGAAATTCTTCACCAACCGTATTGAGTTTTGTGTAGATATGCA
>CBDUUP010000367.1:0-4424 GCA_965370435.1 uncultured Anaerolineales bacterium
AAACGAATAACCCGAAACAGATTCTTAAACTATCGCTCCCGCTGCCTAATTTTGGTTCAGCGGGAGCGTTTGAATTTGTATGGGAAAATTGTCACTTCGGGATTCCCTAGACTTCCTCCCAATCCTCTTCAGACCCCCTGGGCGCTTCACCATAGAAATAATGATATAAAGCCCGAAGATTGCGCTGGTGAAGCTCTTCGGCCAAGCCGCCGAGAAGCACCCGGCCTTTCCCGCAAGATTCAACATCCACATTCCTGAGCAAGTCCAGGGGATATTTTCTCCGTCCGGCCTTGCGCACCGCGCTCCGAATAGCCGAGAGGTAGGCTAAATTACCTTTGACCGTGCGCTCAACCTCACCGCGTAAAATAATGTCGCCGTGCCCCTGTACAATATTCTCCATCGCCATCTTGCTCACCATCTTCATCGAGGCGATCATCTCTTCGATGTCTCCATCCACGATATAAGGCAAGGGCATGAAGGTGTCCCCGGAGAACATCACCCGGTCTTCTTCGATCAGCACAGCGGTATTGTCCAGGCTGTGGCCGGGGAGATGCAGCAAGGAAACAGTTTTCTTGCCAATCTTCAGGCTTATCCTCCCTTGCTGGTAAGTCACTTCAGGCGGGCGGATGCTGACCTTGCGGAAAGTTGAACCCTCTTTTTTCGCCTGTGCCAGGGAAGGTGTTCCGCGGTCTACTAACATCTGGCGGCAAAGTTCGTGCCCCAAGATAACTGCCCCAGGGAAAAAACAGTTCCCCCAGCTATGGTCGGCATGGTAATGGGTATTTATGACGAAACGCACAGGGACAGCCAGTTCCTGCTCAATGAAGTCTCGGATCTCTAAAGATTCATCAGGATATGCCAGGGTATCCACCTGGATGGCAAAGTCCGGCCCTACAATTGCTCCAGCATTTACCCGCGCGTAATTGTCACTCTGGAAATAATATACGTTGTCGGCGACTCTTTCGGACTTCAAGTATGCACCTCGGATAGTAAAATAACTAAAGAAGCATATCACAAACAGGGGGGTAAAGTCAAGATAATTTGACATAATATGACGAAAAAGGAAAAAGTTAACAAGTATTTAGGAACAGGGAACTCACCACCCTGATAATTTTCAAATACGACCCTCGAAATAAACACTTAATTCAAACAATTCACCACAGAAACACAGAGTACGCCGCTTCGCTTATGGAGAAAAACATTGAGCATAATCATTGACCAAAAACGACAAAATGAGTATAATCCCGGCCAACAAGTGAATAGACTCCCCCATCCGGGAGGAGTAAGCGTGGTAAGCGACTGCCTAGAGATGGTGTGGCTGCAGGCTGAAAGCCCCCTCAGTTGCTCTCGCTGAATGTCGCCCGGATAAACTGCCGAAGAAATGGACGATTCGATTGAAACCCCCAGAATAGACCGGCACGGGTTCGCCCGTTACCGCGATACCTGATCGGCCAGCGATGGCCCGCCAGGAATGAGTGTGCCGGCGATTTTTATCCCGGTGAAATGAGGTGGTACCGCGGAAGGTTTGCCCTTTCGTCCTCAAGGACGGAAGGGTGTTTTGTTTAATATTGTTGTTGGTGAATGGAGAATAGAGATTGGTGAATAGAGAATTGATATTCGAAAGGAGGTGTCGAATCACCATTCTCCATTCACGGTTCTCGATTATCGTAAGCCGCTCTCAGAGATTGATGATTGAGCTAGAAAGGATTATTGATTATGGCCCTACCGAAACGTTACAATCCAAAGACTGCTGAGCCTATTCTGCTGGAAGCCTGGCAGGAGAGCGGCGTTTACCATTTCTCGCGCCAGTCGGACAAGCCGGTCTATTCGATTGACACCCCGCCGCCGACGGTTTCGGGGCATCTTCACCTGGGCCACGTATATTCCTACAGCCACGCCGATTTCTTCGCCCGCTTCTGGCGCATGAACGGCCACAATGTGTTCTATCCGATGGGCTACGACGATAACGGCCTGGCTACCGGTCGGCTGGTAGAGAAGAGGTTAAATATCCGGGCGACAGAGATCGGGCGGGAGGCCTTCATCGAGAAATGCCTGACGATCAGCGAGGAGGCCGAGAAAGATTACGAGGCCCTATGGAAGCGATTGGGACTCTCCATTGATTGGCGATACACTTACCGCACCATTGACGACAATTCCCGGAAGACGGCCCAACGCTCGTTCATCCAGCTTCACCAGAAGGGGCTGGTTTACCGCCAGGAGGCGCCAAACATCTGGTGCCCGGAATGCGGCACCGCCATCGCCCAGGCGGAAGTGAATGACTTGGAGAGAACTAGCGAGTACGTAGACTTGGCCTTCCGGCTGGCGGACGGCGAGACCTTGACCATCGCCACCACCCGCCCTGAACTGCTGCCTGCCTGCGTGGCGGTATTCGTCCACCCGGAGGATACACGCTACCGCCATCTGGTGGGGCGAACCGCCATCGTACCGCTCTTTGGGCAGGAAGTGTCCATTCTAGAAGACCCCGGCGCTGACCCGGATAAAGGTACCGGGGCAGTGATGTGCTGCACCTTCGGCGACACCGCTGATGTGGCCTGGCAGCGAATCCACAAGCTGCCTCTGGTCTCGGCGGTTGAACGGGATGGCACGTTGAGCGAGGCGGCGGGAAGGTTTGCGGGGCTGTCTCTTGAAGCGGGGCGTAAGGCGATCAAAGCCGCGCTAGACGCTGAGGGGTTACTGTTGGGCCGCCAACCTACCGAGCAAACCGTCCGGGTTCACGAACGCTGCGATACACCGGTGGAATATATCCTCACCCCGCAATGGTTCATCCGCGTGCTGGACTTCAAGGACGAACTGCTGGAAGCGGGAGAGAAGGTGATCTGGCATCCTCCCCACATGCTGGCCCGCTACCGCGCCTGGGTGGAGGGTCTCAACTGGGACTGGTGCATCTCCCGGCAGCGTTATTATGGAGCGCCCTTCCCGGTGTGGTACTGCGACCAATGCGGGGAGGCGACCCTGGCGGAGGAAGGCGATCTGCCGGTGGATCCTCTGGCCGTTCAGCCTTCGACAGCCTGTGTGTGCGGCGGGACTTCTTTCACCCCGGAAGAGAACGTGATGGATACCTGGGCGACTTCTTCTCATTCGCCCCAGTTGGCCGGGCAGTGGTTGGACGACCCGGCCCTTTACGATCAAATCTCGCCCTTTTCATTGCGCGCCCAGGCCCACGAGATCATCCGCACCTGGGCGTTTTATACGATTGTGAAGTACCATTTTCATCACGGGGATATTCCCTGGAAGGAGGCGGCAATCTCAGGCTGGGGGCTTGCGCCAGAGGGCGGAGACAAGATCAGCAAAAGCCGAGGCGGCGGGCCGGTGGGTCCGATGGAAATGATAGAGCAATATTCCGCCGATGCAGTGCGCTATTGGACCGCCAGCACGGGTCTGGGCAAAGATGCCCGCATCAGCGAAGAGAAAATTCAGACCGGGGCTAAACTGGTGACCAAATTATGGAACGTGGCCCGTTTCAGCCAGCGTTTCCTGGAGGGTTACCAACCGTCCCCCAGCCCGCCGCCGCTCACCCCGGCGGACGCCTGGATCCTCTCCCGCACCCAGCGGCTCATCCAGCGGGTGACGGCGCTTTTCAAGGGCTACGACTACGCCGCGGCCAAGAGCGAGATGGAGAGCTTCTTCTGGCGAGACCTGGCCGACAATTACCTGGAGATGGCGAAGCAGCGCCTTTACGACCCAGACCATCCCATGCACGCCGGGGCGCGCTTCGCCCTATTCCATGCCCTGTTGAGCATCCTGAAAGTGTTCGCTCCCATCTTGCCTTACGTGACAGAAGAGATCTTTCAGGGCATGTTCGCTGAAATAGACGGAAGCCAATCGATCCACAACGCCCAATGGCCGGAGGTGAATGAAGGGCTGCTAGATGAGGAAGCGGAAATCATCGGGGAAGCGCTGTTGGAGATCGCCACCGCGGTGCGGCGGTACAAGAGCGAACACAGCCTATCGCTGGGCACGGAATTGGAACGGCTGCAACTAGCGACCCAGAATGACTCTCTCGCCAAAGCCTTGGAATCAGCCAAAGCGGATATAATGAGCGTGACCCGGGCCAAGGAAATCGAATTGGTAGACAGGTTGGATGGTAATCAAAAATCGGCTAGTTCAGAGGGCCAGGTTCAGGTTGGTATCTTTGAGTTTCTGGATAAATAATCGGCAAACGTGAAAAAATTTATGAAGCAGTCAAAATGGGTACCCAGGATGTTGATCGCCAAACACTCAATGAAATCGCCTCTCTGGCGCATAACTGCGCTGCTGGTTATTTTGGTCTTATTCGCTCTTGCGCCAACACACGAAACGCATGTCTGGCAAGCAGAACCAGTCTTGGTCGAGTTGCTCCGTGTTCCCGGTATGGAGCCTCGATATTTCGAGTCCTATATGTCGGATTTAGTGATTTATTCAAA
>CBDUUP010000368.1:0-4416 GCA_965370435.1 uncultured Anaerolineales bacterium
TTTTACCCTCCCAGCATCGCAGTAACCAGCGCGTTGGTTTCCAACTTTAGAGAAATAGCCAGGAACCTGGGGATAGAAGTCAAGTGGATTGGCGTTGGCACCTGGGAAACGCCAGAGATCATCCCCGAAAAACACCTGGAGGCCTGGAATATAAGCCGTGAAAATTACGCCAATGGCAATCAATTCGCCATCGGAAAAATTCTTAATACCAGCAGGTTAGAAGAACTCTTCCAACTTATTGAGGCAACTCCCATAAAAACATACAAGGATGCCTTCAAACCGTTCAAGGATCCAAATGAGGTCAAAGAACAAATACTGCTCGCATATCGCGAGAAGCTGCAAAACGCCTGGGATCTGTACCGCAAAGAAGGTGAAACGCCTCCCGCTGAACTCACCCGTGCGCTGCGGCACCTAAAACGAAATGAAGTGCGCTTTGTCCCGTAATCCCACGATGAGATAAAGTTATGGCCTATACCGACTATCCATCCTATGACCCTGAAGCCCCAGTTCTCGTAATCGGAGCGGCTGGAGTAGATCTGGTGGGACGCCTTGAAGGGGAGCTGCATCCCAAAACCTCGAATCCGGCGCATATTCGAACCTCCTTTGGCGGTGTAGCCCGGAATGTGGCAGAGAATCTCGCCCGGCTGGGGCAGCCTGTGGTTTTGTTGACGGTGGTAGGAGAAGACCACCTGGGCCAACAGCTTCTGGAGCACACTGCCCGGGCCGGGGTGGACGTGAGCGCGGTGGTACACACCCAAGAGCATCCCACCGGAACTTACCTGGCAATGGTCAACAAAGAAGGAGAGCTTCAATTTGCGTTGGATGATATGCGGGCCAGCGCTACACTCACCTCCGACCATCTCCGCGCCCAGGAGGAACTTTTCAAGAAGGCATCGCTGCTATTTTTGGATGCTAATTCCCCTCCGGCTACGCTTCGCACTTCGATGAGCCTGGCCCGGAAGGCAAAACTGCCGGTCTGCGCCGACCCAACTTCGGCAAGCCTTGCGAACCGTCTTGAAAAATACCTTGACCGTTTGCACCTAATCGTTCCCAACCATACTGAAGCCGCGGTTCTGTGCGGCCAACCCATTCAGCAATTTGATAGGCAGCAATCCCTGGAAGCTGCCAAAACCCTGGTCGCCCGGGGGGTTGATTTCGCTATCGTAACCCTGGCGGAATTTGGGGTGGTCTACGCCACTTCCGAGAGCAGCGGCCACGTTCCGGCCATCAAAACCGAGATCGTAGACCCCACCGGCGGAGGGGATGCTTTGACCGCAGCGGTGATTTTTTCTCTGTTGAACGACATTCCCACCGACGAAGCCATCCGCCTGGGAGTCTCAGCCGCGTCCCTGACTCTCCGCCACAGAGGCGCAGTGGTGCCAAAGCTCTCACTCGAAATGTTATATGACCAGTTGGTGATCTAATGGTCAGTTTTACACCGGTGGAAGAACAATATTCGAATGAACCCATTATTTGAGGGTGAATTTCAGAAATCAGGTAATTATGTCCTACGCTAAATCTTTCGCTGTTTCCGGTGAAGTTCAGCGCGCTATGGCTCTAGGCCAGCCTGTGGTCGCGCTGGAAACAACAGTCATCACCCACGGGCTGCCCCACCCCCAGAATCTAACTTTGGCTCGGGACATGGAAGGTGAGGTTCGGGTACAGGGCGCGGTCCCCGCAACTATAGGCGTATTGGAGGGGGTGATACACGTGGGGATGGAAATATCGCAGGTTAAAAAACTGGCCGGGGAGGAAAACTTGCATAAGATCAGCGCACGCGATTTTGCAGCGGTTGTCGCTCAGAAAGGCAGCGGCGGGACTACGGTTGCGGGCACAGTGTTCGCGGCGAATAAAGTTGGATTACGGGTTCTGGCGACCGGAGGAATCGGGGGCGTCCACCGGAGATCATCCTCCGACATTTCGGCTGACCTTCCCCAACTGACGAGAACGCCGGTCCTGGTGGTCTGCGCAGGGGCTAAAGCCATCCTAGACCTCCCGGCCACGGTGGAGTATCTGGAAACCGCCGGTGTTCCAGTCATCGGCTACCAGACGGATGAATTCCCGGCTTTTTATTCACGGGAGAGCGGTTTGCCGGTCAGCGCACGGGCGGAGACGCCGGAGGAAGCCGCCGCTATCGCCCAAGCGCATTGGGAGATCGGGATGCCGGGGGCGGTCCTGCTGGTCGTGCCGCCGCCAGAGGAGGCGGCCTTGTCGCCTCAGAAAGTGAACGCCTTCATCGAACAGGCAATTCAAGAAGCTGATGAAAAGAATATCCACGGTCAGGCCGTGACTCCCTATCTGTTAAGCCGGGTCAGCGAACTGACCGGCGGAGAAAGCTTGCGCACCAACCTGGCATTATTGTGCAATAATGCCCGAATCGCCGCACAAGCGGCCCAACATCTGACCCCAGATATTCCAAAAGGCATCGCTTAATAAAACATTAACCACGAAGACCCAAAGGCACTAAGAAAAGCATAAATTTTGTGTCTTGGGGTGATGACGGGGATCGACTTCGACGGGTTAGACTGCAATATTTCCCTATTACTTTAGGAAAATTTATTCGTCAGTGGGCGTTGGAGTTGGGGTGCGAGTTTGGGTGGGCCAGGGGGTTGGGGTCACCGTGCGAGTCTGGGTAGGCCAGGGTGTGGGGCTGGAGGTGATGGTGGCGGTTGGGGTGACGGTTGGGGTTGAGGTGGGCGAGGGTGTTGAGGTGGGCAAATCGCCTTCCACTACAAAGCTGCCGCGCTGCTTGAAATCCAACCCCACAAAAATCTGGACTTCATAATTTCCGGCCAGCCATTCTTCGGCCGGGGGATTCCAATCGGTATAGCCAAAACCGCCCGGACCGCCATCCCAGATCATGGTTTCAAAGTATACAAGCTGCCCATCCCGAAACCACAAGGCCGTCCACTGCACGCCGTCTTGCATCTGGTCGTAGGAGAAAACGCCATAGAGGTGTCCAACCGGATTCTTGAATAAGGTACTGGGATCTATGGGCCGGTAGAGGACGTCAATCCCCTGAGCGAACTCCAAAAGACTAAAGACCGAATTGCCGGAGGGAGTGACAAGGCCTTCAAAATGGCCTTGAACCGAAAGCGGCACATAGGGCGTGGGTGTTATAGTTGGAGTATAGGATTCGGCGGGGGTAGGGGTGATGGATGGCGTCAGGGAAATTGTGGGCGAGAGTGTGGTTGTTGGACTCAGGGTGAGGGTGGGGGCTACGGTGATGGTTGGCGAAGGAGGATAAAACGAGTATGCTATTGGTTCAGCATAGAATTGCAAAAACACCAGCAATAGGCCAAGAAGGAAAGCGAAAAATAAGGTGCGCCAACCCCTGAGTACCTGATCCCTGCGCATCCGAAAGAACTTCACCTCCCTAGCGGAAAGGAGGGTAGTGACGGCACGCCAGACACTGAAGATCAACCCCAGGGCGGCGAAAATTGATAAGGTGATGACGAAGGTGCGAATATCTAGAGACATCAGGGTTGATTATAACAAACAATACAATTCGTGGTATTTTTTGCTTGCATTATCGCCCAGCCTGTGCTAGTATAAAGTCACGAAATCAAACTCAAAAATATACGGAGGCTCTTATGGATTACGGTACAGCTTTTACATATGTTATTCAAGATGAAGAATGGGTCAAGAAGATCCTTATCGCAGCGTTGTTTGCGTTTCTCGCTCCATTTCTTGGGATTGGGGCAATCATACTGGTGGGATGGTCTATGGAGATCGCCCGGCGAGTCAAGCGAGGCGATGAAGAGATCCTGCCGGACTGGACGGATTTCGGCAAACTTTTCCTGGATGGGCTAAAATTTGCCGGCGTCATATTTGTCTGGATGCTTTTCCCCATCGTGGTCAGTATTTGCGGGGCCCTCCCATTACTTACTGACAATGATACCTTGATCGCCATTGGTCTAATTTGCGCCGGTCTGATCGTCTTCGTCTTTGCCATGTTGGTCAGTCTGCTTACACCAGCCGCATTCGGCTATCTCGCCGATACCGACGACTTCATGGGCGCGCTCAACCCCATAACATCCTTCAACCTTCTAAAAGCTAACATCGGCGGGTATCTGATCGTCTGGCTTATCAACGGCATCTTGCTGACGGGTATTATCATGCCCCTGGGCAGTATCCTCTGCGGCATTGGCGTATTTGCTACTACGGCATACGTTTACGCCATCCGCGGGCATCTCTATGGACAGGCTTATGTTATCGCCCAGGAGAACATGGAAGCCGCCGGTAGTATGTAACGCTCAGGGTACCTGAATACAAACTATTACAATACGAAGCGGCGGGAATAAATCCCGCCGCTTTTCCTTTAATTTTCTCTAGCCAAAGCTACTGCGCTCAATAATTTGCTAGCTTACTCATCCAACATTCACCGCAATCGCTTGAATCTAACATTCAAACTTG
>CBDUUP010000369.1:0-4377 GCA_965370435.1 uncultured Anaerolineales bacterium
CCCCCCAATTGGGGATTGGGGGGGGGAAGGGGATGGACAGGGCAGGCAGGCCGGGGATGCAGTAGAGCAGGTTGCCAGCCCCATCTAATCCAACGATGGCGGCGTTGGCGCTGTTGCCCTGGGGCATGGCGGCGATGTCCACCAGCGGGCCGGTCTCCCCGCCGGGACCGCATTGGAAGTTGGGATCAACCTCGTAGCCGGTTCCGGCCCGCCAGGCGCGCAGCGCCCGGCCGCTGTTGCCGTCCAGCAGGTAAAGATCGCTGCCCGTGGCGACCATCCGGGTGATCGACACGTTGCCCACCACTCCCCCGGTGATGGCAGATTGGAAGTCCAGCCGGATGATGCCTTCCAACCCATCGTAAGAATTCTGGGTCTGTTCGCGCAGTTGTTGGGACTCGACCGTCACCTGGTGTTTTTCGGCCTCGTCCAGGTACGCCAGCGTCTGCTTCCAACCGGCCCGCAGCGCTTCCAGGTCGGTCAGCGCCAGGGTCTGGTTGAATTCGGTTTGGGCCAGGGCGAAGCTTTTTTCGTAGAGGCCGGCGCGGCCCGGCTGCTGCCAAACGACCACCGCGATGGTGACCACAACGAGAGGCACAGCGATAGCGATGAAGGCCATCCAGGAGTTCGGCAGGGACAGGCCCTCTTCCCCGGCGGGCAGCATACGCCCCAATAAAGTGCGGGCCTGCTCGAGAAGCTGTTCCCCGTAGCGGCCTATTGAACGCCCTATTTTGAGCAAGCCGGGGCCAAAAGCGGATTGCTGGGAACGCCGTGGTCTGCGCTGTATTTCTTGAATTTCCGGCGGGGCCTCGTCTTGCGGTTGGGTTCGGGGCGGGGCGGAGGTCTCTCGGGGGCGTTGGGGAGTTGGTTTGACCGCCGGGGTTTGCGATATAGGCGGCGAATGAGACGGTTGGGCCTGTCCGGTTGGCGTTGCGCGCGGTCTCTGGGCCGGTTGAGCCTGCCCGGCGGGCGTGGTGCGCGGCGGACGCCTCACCGGCGCGGCAGGCGTCGCTTGCGGGGGTGCGGCTTGGGGGACCGAATGCCCTTGCAGTATTTGAACTTCCCCGCGGCCCGGCTGGGCCTGAACCAGAATGGCCGACAGCGCCGGGCCTGCTTGTCCGGTCAGGCGGCGGCGCAGCCCCTCCAGCCCTTGCCCGCCTTGCAAGATAGCGGGCGTCCAGGTGGCGGGCGGGTTGGGCGCAACCAACAAGGTTCCCCCGGATTGAAGATCAACCTGGGAAAAATAGATGGTCATGTTGCGGCTGACCCCCAGGCCGCGCCCGGACAAATCTGGATCGTGCAGGTGTTCGCTCTGCTGACCTGCCAGCACAAAGATATGGGCGGGGCCGCAGATCCCCAGGGTGAGGCGACCCTCCCGCTCGACCATCATGGTCATCAGCCCCCGGGTGTGCTGTCCCCGGCTGGCCCCCTGGAGATTCCGGTCCAGCAAGTAATCGTTGAGCTTGCCCGCTGCGGCCCGCAAACCAGAGGTCACCGAGCCGGGAGTCTTGTAAAAATTCTCCGCCAGGGCCTCCAGCAGTTGGGCCTGCTGGGGAGCCGAGATACCGGCGTCGCCTTCCAGGGTCAGGTAGAGGATCAACCGGTCTTTGCTCCGCCCGCGAGCGGTCCGCCGCGGCGGGGAGGCCGCATGGACGCCCGGCAGACTGGGGAGGTCTTCCCCTCCCCGCCGGTTAATGGGTAGAATGGTCAGGTCTAGTGTATTTGCCATAGAAGGTTCGCTCAAGAGATCGCGCCAATACAGCCATTATACTGGTAAAATGCGAGAAGTCTAAGTCGTCTAAGTGGTCTGAATTGTTTCAGTAGTCCGGCCACGATGACGACAGAGACCGCTCCGACCAATTCGACCACTAGGACAACCCATGCAGCTTACTATCCTCAAAACGTTACCCGAGATCGAAGCCCTGAAAGACGAATGGAACCAACTGCTGACTCACAGTGCAAGTGACGTGCCATTTTTGCGCAACGAGTTCTTGAGCCAGTGGTTTCGCACCCTGGGCGGCGGGGAATGGGCGGGCGGCGAGCTGTACGTGGCGGCCGCTCGCGGGGAGGACGGCGGGCTGGTGGGCGTCGCTCCTCTGTTCCTCACCCAAAATCCAGAGGGACAAACGGTCCTCATGTTCCTGGGCAGCATTGAGATATCCGACTACCTGGACCTCATCGTCCGCCCCGAAGACGCCGCCTCCTTCCTCGACGCCCTGCTGGACCACCTGGATGGCCCCGAGGCGCCCCCCTGGCAGGTATTAGACCTCTACAACCTGCTCGACGGCTCCCCCACCCTGGAGGCGCTGGCCGCGGCGGCCCAACAACGCGGCTGGGCCTACACCCAGGAGCAGTTGCAGCCTTGCCCCTATATTCCCCTGGAGGGCGACTACGAGACCTATCTGGCCGGGGTCAAGAAAAAGTATCGCGGCGAGATCCGCCGCAAGAGCCGCCGCGCCGCCGCCTACGACATCCCCGTGGACTGGTACATCGTGGAGGACAAAGACCGCCTGGACGACGAGATAGAGGCCTTCTTCGAATTGATGGCCAACGACCACCACAAGGAAGAGTTCCTCACTGAGGCCATGCGGACTCAGATGCGGGCTTCGCTCCATACGGCCTTCGACCACGGCTGGATGCAGCTCGCCTTCATGACCGTCGGGGGGAAGAAAGCCGCCGCCTACTTGAACTTCATTTATAAGGATTGTCTGTGGGTCTACAACTCCGGCCTGGATTTCTCCTACCGTGAGCTATCCCCCGGCTGGGTGCTGCTCGCCAATTTGATCCAATGGGCCACTGAGCAGGGCTACCATGCCGTTGACCTGATGCGGGGCGACGAGCGCTACAAATATCGCTTCGGCGCGGTGGAGCGTTTCGTCAACCGGGCGACTGTGAGGAAAGGGGATTAGGGATTGGGGATGGGGATGACACTCTGGGTATCTACAAGAACCACACCTTCTGGATGCGGAACACCAATGACCTGGGAGGAGGCGATATAAAATTCGCCTTTGGCGGCGCGGGCATTATCCCCGTCATCGGCGACTGGGATGGCGACGGCGTGGATACTGTCGGCGCTTTCGACCCAAATGCCGGGGAATTCCAACTCCGCAACACCAACAGCGCGGGGCCAGCCGACATCATCCTCAACCACGCTTTCCTGGTAGGCGGGACGCCTTTGGCCGGGGATTGGGACGGCGATGGCGTTGACACTATCGGCGTCTATAATAATGGACAGGTATCTCTGCGCAACACCAACACTATCGGCCATCCGGACATCAACTTTGATTTCGGAGGCCCAGGATTGGTTCCCGTTAGCGGGGACTGGGACGGGAATTAGGGTTAGAACGTTTAGACGTTGGAACGTTCCAATGATATAAGCCAACCGCGGTCTGGAAACGGGCCGCGGTTTTTTGATAATGTTTATACGACCTTGACATCTCTTGTTAATCATTGTATATTAGGCGGATTGCCCTTATGGGGCTTCACATCAATGTCCAAGATGTCACATCCAAATTCATACCCAAGGAGAAAACCAACCATGTCTATTTCAAAGTTCCGTTTGTATTCACTTCTTCGGATACTGTTCACCGCGCTATTCATCAGCGCGCTGCTAGTTTCCCCACTATTCGGCGTGATCAAGACCGCCGCCGCCAGTTCAGAGACCGGGAGTGATGCGATCACTCCTGGCCTGCAGGCGGCTATCGAGGAAGCGCTTGGACCAGAGACTTTCCCTCCAACCGAAAAAGCCATCCTATCCGCCTCTGATAAGGCCGATGGGGATCAGTTTGGTTGGGCAAACGCCATTGACGGCGATACTGCCGTTTTCGGGGCATCCAAAGCCGACTCTGGAGGAACTGACCGAGGGCAGGCCTACGTCTTCTATCGCAACCCCTCTACCGGTGTCTGGACCCAGGCTGCGATCCTGACCGCTTCCGATGCTGCGGATGGGGACAGGTTTGGTTATACAGTTGCCATTGATGCAGATACGATCATTGTAGGCGCGCCCTGGGCCGACTCCGGAGGAACCGATCGAGGGCAGGCATACGTATTCGAGCGTGATAACGGCGGCGCGGATAACTGGGGGCAAACCAAGATCCTGACCGCTTCCAATGCAGTGAATAATGATAGGTATGCTGAGACGGTCGCCATCTATGGCGATACTGCCGTCACAGGCACAGAGTTTGCGCCATCAGGAGGAGTACTCCGAGGGCACGTTTATATCTATGAGCGCGATAATGGCGGCGCGGATAACTGGGGACAAACCAAGATCCTGACGGCCTCTGATGAGCATAATGATGGCCGATTCGGAAACATGGTTGACATTGACGGCGACACGATCATCGCGGGGGGCCGTTGGATACACTCCGGGGGGCTTCACCG
>CBDUUP010000370.1:0-4364 GCA_965370435.1 uncultured Anaerolineales bacterium
GGTACACTAAAATCCTCGTGAATGGAGAACAAGTGAAGCCATGACTGAAACATCCTTGCGCATTGTATGTGTTGAAGATGAACCCGAAATGATCGATCTGATCAAGTTGATTCTTGGCCGAAAAGGCCATGAAGTTATCCCCGCCCACGGCGGCCGAGAGGGATTGGACGTGATCCGCCAGGAAAAACCTGATCTGGTCTTGCTGGACTTGATGATGCCGGATATGGACGGCTGGGAGGTTTACCAACAGATCAAAGCCGGAGACGATACCAAAGAAATTCCCGTCATCGTCGTAACCGCCAAAGCCCAAAGCATTGACAAAGTGCTCGGCCTTCACATCGCCAAAGTAGATGATTACATTTCCAAACCCTTCAGCCCCCAGGAACTTCTGGAGAGCGTAGACAAGATCATAACCCGCCACAGCGAGGCTTCGGCCTAGAGGAGTTGTCCGCTTGGGCGGTATGCGCCAAGTAAACGTGCAAAATCTGAACCGCAGTTTGCCAACGCCTTTAGGGGTTGGCTACTGCGCTTCTTTTTTTTGCCTTCTAAAGGGCTTGTCCTTCCGCCGCCATCTACCCGCAGAGGAAGGCTTGCTGTTGGTTCATCCCCGTGAAAATCGCATTGACCCTTCTATCCATATGTTGGGGATGTGGTTCCCCTTATCCATCGTTTGGATCAATTCCGAGTATGAAGTGGTGGACGTGCGGCTGGCCCATCCCTGGCGTTCGTTTTTCTTTCCCCGCCGTCCTGCTCGATACGTTTTAGAGATCGCCGCCCAACGGATAGACGATTTCAAAATTGGCGATAAGGTGCAATTTGAAGATGTATAGAACTTTGTCGCAATCCGACCGCCAATAATCTTCGTGATTTAGAGAAACTCAAAATAATTTCAATGCCGCCTGGAAGAAACGCTGTGAAGAATCGCCTTGCCCTCATACTGATCTTGCTCTTGCTTGTCCTGATGCCTCTGAACCAAGTGGCCGCCCAGGAAGAGACTCCTGTTCCTGAATGGCCGGTCTACATCGTCCAGCCGGGGGACACCCTCTCCGAGATCGCCGCCATGTTCAACGTATCTATGGAGAGCATCATGCAGGCCAACGGAATCACCAATCCCAATCAGCTTCAAGTGGGGCAGCGCTTGACTATCCCGGGCCTTGATTGGGTGCAAGGTGTTTTGATCTCTCAACCCATGCCCTTCGGCGAAACCCTGCGCAGCCTGGGCCGGCGATATTCGGTTTCCATGGACTCAATGGCGCGCCTCAACCGTGTCGTCAGCCCCCAAGAGCTTTACGTCGGACATTCGTTGATCCTGCCCGCCAAAGAAGAGGGAGAAACTCCCATCATGCAGCGCGCTTCCCTGGGGGCCGGAATGTCTACGCTGGAATTGGCCGTCCTGCAGGATAGTGATCCCTGGATCATCGCTGGCCTGAACGATCTAACCAACCCAACCGCAGCCTTGCCAGGTGATGTCCTCTTCCTCCCCGGCGGCGATCAGGATGGACCGGGGGCGCTCCCCCCGGCCATTCAGCGAGTGGATGTCACCCCTTTCCCCTTCGTGCAAGGCGAGACCGGAGTCATCCGAGTGGTATCCGAAAGCGCCTTGACCGTCAAAGGTGAATTGGGCGAAAATACTCTCCATTTCTTCCTTGATACAGGTTTTGAATACGTCGCCTTGCAAGGCGTCCATGCCCTGGCCGAACCAGGACTATACCCGCTCACCGTGAGCGGCGCGCTGCCTGACGGCGCACCCTTTGGCTTCACCCAGCGGGTCTTTATTGCCGAAGGTGATTTCTGGTACGAAAATCTCGACGTTGACCCCGGATTGTTAGAATACGATTTGGTGGAGGCCGAGTCCAATCTGGTGAAGGATATCGTCACCCCCGCCACAGCCGACCGGTTATGGACCGGTTTATTCTCCAGCCCTTCGCCTTATTATCCCAGCTATCCGCTCTGCATCACCTCCCGTTTCGGAACCCGCCGTTCGTATAACAACGGCCCCTACGATTATTATCATTCTGGCACCGATTTCTGCGGCCAAGTGGGCGTCGAAATCTTCGCTCCCGCGCCCGGCATCGTTGCCTTTGCCGAGGAATTGAACGTGCGAGGAGGCGCCACCATCATAAACCACGGCTGGGGAGTCTACACCGGATACTGGCACCAATCAGAAATTATGGTCCATGTGGGAGATAGAGTTGAAACCGGTCAGGTGATCGGTCTGGTGGGGAACACAGGTCGCTCCACCGGTTCCCATTTGCATTGGGAGGTCTGGGCTGGGGGCGAGTCGGTGAGCGGATTGAGTTGGTTAGAGATTGAGTACCCTTAGCCTGCCATACAAAAACCCGCTTCCTTAGTTCGTTGTGGCGAAATATAACCACCACATTACACCATTCACAAATCTTTAGCTTCCCTTGCGCTGAATAAACAGTAAAGTTTTTCAGTGATTCAGTGTGTCAGCGATTCAGTGTTTCAACTTTACACCAACATTTGGCTCAACAAATCGCTTACCAACGTTTTACTGACCCAAACTTTCGAAATACTCCAGGATTACTTCTTGGGCTTTTTCGAAATCCTCCTCCGCGACCATGATTTGAGAGAGAGGATCGGTGAGCAGCGCTTCTGGATTCACCTCCCCCTCCGGCATTCCGATCACAGTTATACCCTGCTCTTCCAGGAGAGTCCGCAGCGTTTCAGCGCTCCACATATCGCCTTCCAGATAATACTCTCCCTGATAGTATTCCTCCACGATCTCTTGAGCCTTTTCCAATAAATTTTCCGGCGCAAGGATTTCAACCCCCCCAAAGGGTCCGCTAGCCATCTGCCCAAAATAGTATCCCGCTCCCTCCTGCGTGACGATCACCGGAATGCTCTGCGCCTCCAGCAGGTCCTTCAAAATTATAGCCTGTCCCATTCCGGGAACTTTTGCGACCTGGACCATTTTTAAATCTGACATGCGAACGCTCCAATCCATCTTGAGTAGAGGGGCATTATACCCCAATAGAGACTCTTCGCTTCTCTTTCATCATCCATTCGACCCCCCATAGTTCCCATTGCGCCCAAAAACATCATAACTTGCTACTTGCCACCTGCAACTTGCCACTTGCCTACTTGCCACCTGCAACTTGCAACCTGCAACCCGCCACCTACAACCTGAAACTTGCCACTTGCAATTTGCCCGCTTGCCACTTGCTTACTTGCCACCTGCAACTTGCCACTTGCAACCTGCAACTTGCAACCTGCCCAGTGTGGAGTATAATATAGGCTGGTTGAGTTTGCTTTGCATTATCGTTATCCCCCTTGGATATCGAGAAAATTATTGAGGTCGTATGGTATTAGCTGCATTCTCATTACGCGAGGATTACTGGGACACTTTTGTCATCCAGGAATCCGACATTGAATTCCTATACAACTACCTGTTAGAGATCGAAACCCCCCTCTCACCGGAAGAGTTGACCACAGTATTGGTCGCCGACCGATTGCAGCGGGAACAGCAAGCTGTTGAAAGCCAGCGCAGCGCCGGAACTGACATTTTCCTTCCCAAAGATAATTATAAGATCGGTGCTTCTCTTGTCTTTCCGGCCATCGGATGGAAGCAGGGAGAAGTCGTCGCTGTGCGGCCTGGAGTGAACCCAGAAATGGAACCGTTCCAGGTCATCGAAGTCAAGTTCGAGGGTGGAGAAAAGCGTGAGTTCGCCTCTGGACTGCCCGCCCACGTCTTGAATGACCCGCCCGAAATAGCTGATGATGACGAACTGCTCAGCCCCCAGGCGATCATGCAAATTCATAGGGAACAGCTCGTGACTGTGATGGACGCTGAACTGAGAACCAACCCCGAGTTTGTCTACATTGCCGGGAGGTGGTTCCCCAGAGCGCTCCTGGTAGATGTCAACGAAGGCCATCTGAACATCGCCGATGCCGCCCTTGATGTCGCCGGTGGCGGTCCACTCCTCACCTCCCAATTGATGGAACAGGTTGAACTGCCCGATAACGTCAACCCAAAATTGGTGGAATTCTCCCTCGACCTGGCCTTACAGGATGATCCTCGTTTTGATGAAGTTGGTTCAGCTGGGGAAGTGGTCTGGTATCTGGAGCGCCTGGAACCTGAAGACGTGCGTAAACCCTCGCTCTATTTACGCTACCAGGACATTGATTACGACCGCCAAACCCTCACCGAACCCATGCTGAAGCTGGAACAGTCGCTGGATGACGAACTTTCCCCAATTGAATCGGCCCCCTCCAATGGCGATGAGATCGAGATAGGATTGATTTACCCTCACTGGCGCGCAGGGACTTTGCCGCTCACCTCCCGCATCAGCCAGTTATTTCCCACCGCCCACGATTCGCCTCGGATACGCTTTACCCTGGTG
>CBDUUP010000371.1:0-4344 GCA_965370435.1 uncultured Anaerolineales bacterium
CCCCGCCGGCGAGAACCGCCGCCCCCCCCGCCACGCCCACCACAACCAGGGCTGAAAATCCCATCCCCAACAGCCAGCGCCGGTCAAAGGGCGCCCGGGAGCCGCCTCGAAAAATGCTGATCACAAAGATGCGGGAAGTCCCCATCGCCACCAGCCCCGAGAAGAGGAAGGTATACAGCGACCATCCCGGCAGTTCCCCCGTCGCCAGGGTGACGGCCATGCCAAAAACAAAGAACGACATCACCCCAAAACCGAACTTGCCCGCGACGTAGCTCGGCCCCACTCGTTCCCGCGACATCATCAACCCGCCCCGCCAGATGAGGAACACCGCCAATGCGACCACCCATTCATCGGGGATCAGGTTGTATAAACTCTGGAGGTCTTGTAGTTTGGTGGTATTGATGCTTGCTGCGGAGGACGGATCTACGTCTCCCAGCAGCACGTTGATGGCGATAAAAATGCTGAGTAACAACAAAACGATCATCCCAGCATTGACGACCTCACGCTTGAGGTCCAGGTAGTTCCCCGCTTGCGCCAGCAAATATGCCGCCAGCATCATCAACCCCAGGACGACGAAAGCCCGCACTGGAGGGATCGCATAGGTGGATGCGGTCAGCGACCGGTACCAGGGCACCACCCAGCTTATATCCATCAGGATTAATGACAGAATCGCCAACTCCCGCCACAAATTTAGGCGGGGCAATTCGGATTGTTCAAAAACTCGAGGGATGGCAGTTGATTGAGACATAAGGTCAGTGGTCAGTGGTCAGATGGACTACTTAGACCACTTAGACTCCTAAGACAACTAAGACTCCTCTTGGAAAGGCAGGTGGAGGGTTTTGATGCCGGGAATCTGGGGCGGGGTTTCGGTTGCCAGGGAGAGCAGAACCACCCGGCGGGTGTGGCGTTTCAGAACCACCAGGCTCTCGCTCAGGTCGGGCGTTATCACCGCGCTGACCACCAATAGGGTCGAGCCGAAGGGCACTTTGGGCGCTTCCTTGAGCAGGAACCGCTCGAAGGGCGCCGTGACCAGCGGCGTGACCCCGGCCAGGGCGGTCAATATGTGGGCCAGGTGTTTGGTATTGCGGCCGGGAGCGATGCGGAAGGGTTGGTCGGAGTTAGACAGCGTGCCGTTGGAAACCAGGCCGACCGAATACCCGTCCTCCATGCCTGTGTAAACCATCGAGGCGGAGACCTTCACCAGGTATTCCAACAGTTCGGGATAAACGCCCTCCCAATGGCGGGGATAGGTCTGCACGTTGAGGCAGAGCATCATCACCTGGGCGGAGGTGGGTTGGTAGATCTTGACTTGCAGCTCGCCAGTGCGGGCTGTAGCGGGCCAGTGAATCCGGCGGAAGCCGTCCTCCGGGCGGTACTCGCGCACGCCCATTGGCCTATTGGGATCTTCGAACATGCGGCGGCGCGAACGCCGGTCTCCGAAGGGATCTTCGGCGGGTAAGTCCAATTCCTTGAGCGAGACCAGGCTGGGGAAGACAGTCAACTTCTCGCGCTTGCCGACTTCTCGGCTGTCCTCATACATGCCGAATAGATCGCCGGATTGCAATGTGGCCGGTCCGACCGGATAAACCCCCCGCTTGCGGAACAACAGTTTGTAGCGGCGCAAAGCTCGTTCGTACCATCGCAGGCTGAAAACGTTGGTCAACATGCCGATCTTGGTGAGGTGGGTGGGAGCCAGGACGTTCTCGTCCACCGGGCCGACCGCTTTGGGCCAGATATCCTGTACTCGAAGCCAGGAGAGGGGCAGCAGTTTGCGGTTCTCCACCTCGATCTGCACGTCCACCTCCTCGCCGGGGAAGGCCCGGGTGAAATGCCAGCGGCGTGTATAGAACACGTTGTCCAGAGCGCGGTTGCGCCACCAGGAAGCCACCGAGATCACTACCGCCAGCGCGGTCGAGAGCGCCGGCAATGTGGGAATGCGAAAGAACACCCCTAAAATAAATAACCCGCCCAGCAGGGGATACCAGCGTTTGGGATCCATTAACTCTCTACGGGCACCGGCACGGAGGCGACGATGTCGGCCACCAGTTCTTCTTGTTTGCGGCCTCGTAGTTCGGCTTGCGGAGCGATCATCAGGCGATGAGTCAGCACGTAGGGAGCGACCTCTTTCACGTCATCGGGGATGACGTAATCGCGGTCCTGGATGCCCGCCCAGGCCTGAGAAGCCATGTAGAGTGACAAGGTCGCTCGCGGGCTGGCGCCCAGGTCGATCTCCGGGTGGTTGCGGGTAGCACGGGCCACGCGCACCACGTAATCCCGGACTGACTCCTCCACCCGGACCTCCTGGCGCGCCTTTTGGAGTTCGATGATCTCCTCCGCGGTGACCACCGGTTGCAGGTTTGGCAGGGGGTCGTCAACCCGGAAGCGTTCCAGAATGGCGTTCTCCTCCTCTTCCGTGGGATAGCCAATGTCCACCCGCAGAAGGAACCGGTCTATCTGCGCTTCGGGGAGCGGGAAGGTGCCTTCCAGTTCGATCGGGTTCTGGGTCGCCATCACCAGGAAAGGCCGGGGCAGCGGATGGGTGACGCCATCCACGGTGAGGGTGCGCTCCTGCATGGCCTCCAGCAGGGCCGACTGGGTGCGGGGCGTGGCCCGGTTGATCTCGTCGGCCAGCACCACCTGGCTCATGATCGGCCCGGGGCGGAATTGGAACTCGGCTTCTTTCTGGTTGAACCAGTTCAAGCCGGTCACGTCGGAGGGCAGCAGGTCGGGGGTGAATTGGATGCGGCGGAAAGTGCATCCCAGCGAGGCCGACAGAGCACGCGCCAGGGTGGTCTTCCCGATGCCGGGCACGTCTTCCAGCAGCAAATGCCCCTCGCACAACACCGCAACCAGGGTGAGGTTGATCACCTCGTCCTTGCCGACGATGACTTTCTGGATATTTTCACGTATTTTTGCAGCTACTTCAGCGATCACAGAGGCCTCCAAAAAATATAGAATGATTAAACTCAGCCCGCGGCATTCGGGCCGAGACCTAAAATCAAGTAACCTATCTATTATACCGGGGTCAGGGAAAATTGGGTGATTTCTCCATCCTGGAGAATATGATCCAAAGCAACCCGGTATCAAATGGTTTACTCAAAATCTCAGGGAAAGGTTCATCTAATGTTCTATGGTAAAATGCTCCAGTTTAACATAAGTCAATGACATCAGCGTAGATTTGTGATAATAAGTACAAAAGAGAAATTATGCCAACCATTGAAAGTGAAAGTGAACCCGCCGAGTTTGCCTCACCCACCTCTATGGCAGCAGAGCGAAAACAATATAGTCAGACGGCGGAATTCATCCAAAAATTTAGACCCGCGGCAAGCAAACGTTGGCTCCTGCTCTTGGCGGGTCTCCTCTGGGCCGGGGTTGGGATCATGCTCTACCGGCTGGCTATCGGCTGGTTGAAGCAAGTTGACATTATCTCCGCCTTGGTATTCTTCATCAGCGGATTCACCCTGGGGTTAGTTATCCATCGCTTCGGATTCTCCAAGCTAGCCCTCAAAAACATCCAACGTATCCAAGCCATACCCCGCGAAAAAGTTTGCATCTTCGCCTTCCAAGAATGGACCAGCTACCCTCTGGTAGCGGTCATGATCGCAATGGGGATTGCCCTGCGCCACTATTCTCCAATCCCCAAATCCTATTTAGCCGTGCTCTATCTAGGCATCGGCGGCGGCCTATTCTTGGCGAGTATGGCCTATTTTGAAAATGTTCGAAGGTTAAAAAGTTGAAGATTGAAAGTTCTTTATATCCAATGAATATTAGATTTCGGGGAGATTAAATTTCCCTCAACAAACTAAATAGAAGGTTGAACGTTTAAACGTTCAACCTTCTAACCTTCAACTTTCAACTTGTTTTATCAAGGGTAGAAGAACCCCGCAAAGCTCCCCATCGCATACAATCTAGCGTTGGTCCCGTCAAAATTGACCGCCACCAGGCCGACCGAGTTCCAATCCGGCATTCGCACCTCCACCAGCAGAGTGGTCGCATCCAGCCAGCCCACCGGCTCGGTCCAACTCACCTGCCCCGAACCGACCAGACCGCTGAAGACTGAATTGGGCAAATCTACGACAGAGCCGCCGTTGATTGACGCAATCCGCACTGTGGAAACGAAGTCGGGGACCTCGGCCATCTGGGTGCCGCTCGCCTCCATCCAGGCCGCGTACCCGTTGCCAGGAGAGAAAACCGCATACCCCGCGCCCCGGTCGCTGGTCGGCAGGAAATTGAACTCTATCCCCGTGCCGGTAACCAGGTTGCGGAGGGTTAGATATTCACCGGAGGGTTCGATCATCCCTGCGTTGATGGTCTACTTCATCCGAGGCAAGATCCTCTCCGAGG
>CBDUUP010000372.1:0-4342 GCA_965370435.1 uncultured Anaerolineales bacterium
CAGTTTTTTCATCTGCCTCGATAATGCCATTCTTGCCCCCGGCTTCAATAGCCATATTACAGATAGTAAGCCGC
Organism: uncultured Anaerolineales bacterium; assembly: GCA_965370435.1. Lineage (GTDB taxonomy): Bacteria > Chloroflexota > Anaerolineae > Anaerolineales > UBA11579 > CBDUUP01. Next base: position 75 of record CBDUUP010000372.1, read on the forward strand.
TCTTCGATTGATAGCGCTTGTATTGCTTCTCCGGTGAATTCCATGGCCTGGTAACGCGCCCCCTCCACGCCGATGTGCCCAATCGTGTGCAAGATCAAATCCTTCCCGCCGACCCATTTGGGCCGCTCTCCATAATAGATGAATTTAACGCTCTCCGGCACCTTGAGCCACATCTCGCCCAGGATCATGGCCGCGGTGGCGTCGGTGGAGCCGATCCCTGTCCCAAACGCCCCCATGAACCCCATCGTGCAGGTGTGCGAGTCGGCCCCTGCGATCAAGTCGCCGGGAGCTACCAATCCTTGCTCCGGCAGCAGGATATGCTGGATCCCCGCCCGGCCCACGTCGTAGAAGCGGATGCCGTGCTGGCGGGCGAATTCCCGGCAGCGTTTGACGATCTCTGCGCTCTTGATATCCTTGGCCGGGGTGAAGTGATCCATCACCAGCACCACTTTCTCCGGGTCGAAGATCCGTGCGTCCTTCACCTTCTCGAATTCCTCAATGGACAGCACGCCCGATAATTCCGAGGCCAGCACCAGATCCACCCGGGCGTTGATGAATTCGCCGGGATGAACTTCGTCTTTATCGCATTTAGAGGCGAGAATTTTCTCGGCTAATGTATGGGCCATAGTGATATTCCTCTAATCAATTTCTCTTCAACGCAACCCGAAATCCTAGGGATTGGATAACAGGTCGCCTAGTTGCTCAATCTCTCGCTGGCGTTCATCAGGCACGCGGCCCTCCGCATCCCAGCCGCGCTCGTCGTAATACTCATCCAGCATATGTTGGAACTGCTCGCGGTCAATGCGATGCCCTTTGGTCTTGCGGGAGGGCATGGGATCATCGAAGTAGCGTTTGGGGAGGGTGTCATCCTTTCTTGTGAGGCCAAAATCAGCGTTGATCATCCGTTCAGTGTCTAACACTCTTCGCCCGACCTGGCGCAGAGTTTCAGGCGTGTATTCCAGCCCGGTGACAGCCTGGATGAGTTCGCAGAAATGCTCATACCCCAACAAATGCGGGCTGTTGAACCCGTGCGTGACGAACTTGCAGACGCCCAAGCAGTCGGTGACCGCGTAGATGTCGTCGCTCCAGGCCACGATGAGGCCCTTATCCTTGTATCCGGTAGGGTCTGGGTCGTTGGCCCGTCCGTAAATTTTCTCTCGCAGTTCATCGGGAAGCTTGAAGACCTCCAGCGTAGGCCGGTTGCGGAGGTGGTCGGCTCCCCGGCTGGCGACGGCGATGCCCAGGGCAAAACCCTTGAAATAGCGCACGTCATGGGGGTCGGACTGGGGCAGGTCTTTGACCGCGATCAAGTAATCGACAGCCTCGGGCGGGAATTGACGGGCGGCTTGTGTGCTTTCAGCCAACACGTCCCCGAAGCCGCGCCGGTGGGCGATGTCTTCAATTAAATTGTGAACTAACTCGTAATCGCCCCAGAGCAGGGGGCCGCCGGTCATCTGGTCGTCAATCAGGCCGCGCTGGTAAAGCTCCATCGCCCAGCCGATGATGGTTCCTGTAGAGGAAGCGTCCAAACCCAGATCGTTGACCAGGTTGTTGAGAGCGATGACTTGGTCGGTGGGGGCGATGCCCAGGTTTGCGCCCAGCAGCCCGATAGTGGAATACTCCGGCCCCTCGCCGCCCAATGTATTGCGGTGGCGGCAATGAACCACGCAGGAGGTGCAGGCCAGCATCTTATCCACGTACTTCTCGATCTCCTCCGCATTGAGCGTGTCCTCGAAGTAATTGTCCTGGCTGTTGCGGGTGCGTATCGCCCCCATGCGGTTGCTGACCTCGTAGAGCAAAGGCGTGCCGACTTTGCCCAGGACTTGAACAATTTTTGAGTCCTTCAAGTATTTCTGCTGTTCGATTCGGATGGCGCGCAGGGTATCTTTTTGGGCCACCTCGATCCGCTTCCCGCCTCGCGCAACCACCGCCTTGAGGTTCTTGCTGCCCATCACCGCGCCCATGCCGCCCCGTCCGGCCGCGTTCTTCTTCCCCGTCATCACCGCCGCCATGCGAACCAGATTCTCCCCCGACGGGCCGATAACCGCCGAAACCGTTCCAGGGCCGTGACGCGCCTTGAGTTGGTCTTGCGCCTCCACCACCCTCGTTCCCCACAAGCCATCCGCTTCCTTGATATGGACTTCGCCATCCTCCAACAGAATGTAGCTAGGAATATCGGCCTTCCCCAAAATGACCAGCCGGTCGAAACCCGCCTTCCGCATAGCGGCGGCGAAAAACCCGCCGCAATTGGCGTCCCCCAGGATGCCGCTCTCCGGCGAACGTGCCGAGACGTTGAAGCGCGCCGAGTTGGGAGTCAGCGTTCCGGTCAGCATCCCCGCGCCGAATATTAGGGGGTTATCTGGCCCCAGCGGGTCCACCTGGCGGGGATCTCCAGCCCGGTTCAGGTAATACCGCAAGGTCGCCATGTTCAGCCCCCGCCCGCCCAGATAGGCGAGCGCCAATTCGGGGGGCGTGTTGGCGATTTTCACTTCCCCGGTGGTCAGGTTGATGAGGGCCGTTTTCGCAGTATATTCCAATTCAGCCTCCGGCGATGGGCCAGACAAAGTGTACACGGTGTTCTTCGTTCAAAGAGGAATCCTCGTCAGCCTCCTCCTCGCCGATGAAGATCGTAGGAGGCGTTTCGTCAAGTTCCGCGGCCAACGCAGGGTATCGCTCTCGGAGCAGGGCCGTCAAGTCGCTCACCAACGCGCCTTCTTTAAGATTGAGCGTCAAGTCTCGCTTCCCAACAGCGCGCCAAAAAGGTTCTGCAAATCGGATGTTGATTTTCATCTTGATAAGAGTCATGAACGGTTATTCGGATGGCGGCTCCAGGTCAGTATCGTCAATCTCTTCGCCATTTTTCAACCGCTCGCGCATTACCTTGACCATGTGCAGCACTTCGTCCTCGGTGAGACGGCTGCTGGAGCGTTTGGCCGCGGCCAATATCTTCTCCAAGAATACGGGATTCTCCTCGATGCCGCGCTGCTTGAGATAGAAGCGGACGTTATGCAGCCCGGACATGGGGCCGATCTCGATGCCTTGTTCCCGTCCCACCATGCTGGCCGGGACGCCGCTGTAGATCCGGTCCGACAGCCAGGTATCGTCCATGCTCAACGCTTTCACCACCGCCGCGGCGTGTACGCCCGTGGCCGTGCGGAAGGAGTCGTCTCCAACGACCGGATAATTGAATGGGATAGGCGCGCCGCAGCCTTCTGAAATGGCTTTACAGTAATCCGGCAGTTTGGTCAGGTCCCGGTCGGCCCACCCGAGTAGATTGAGATTCACCAGCAAAAGTTCCATCGGAGTATTACCGCTGCGTTCGCCAATACCCATACCGCAGGCGTGGACCCGATCCGCCCCGGCCTCGATAGCCGCTAAGGTATTGATGATGTCCAGCCCCCGGTCGCGGTGGCCGTGCCAGTCTATGCCCACTTCCGGGTTCACCTCGTCCACCATCTCGCGCAGGTAAGTGATCAATGCCCGCGTGCCTTCCGGCGTCGCGTGCCCGACCGTGTCGGACACACAGATCCGCTGCGCCCCGGCGCGGATAGCCGTTGCATAGACTTTTTTCAGGGTTTCAGGATTTGCTCTTGTGGTATCCTCCGTGACGAACATCACCGGCAGGTCATGTTCGATTGCGTAACTCACCGACTCCTCCGTCGTCTTGAGCATGAAGTCCATGTCCCACCCCTCGGCGAATTGACGGATCGGGCTGGTCCCCAGGAAGATGCAAGCCTCGATTCGGATCCCTGCCTCGTCCGAAGCCTCCACAATAGGCTCAATGTCGGAGATGAGGGTCCTGGCCGCGCTCTGCGGCTGGATGGGCATTTTCTGCTTGGCGATCTCCTTCGCCAGCACGGTGACGTGATACTTGAATCGTTCCCCGGCCCCGCATAGACCCAGGTCAGCCGCGTCGATCCCCAGGTCGCGCATCAGGTAGAGCAGGTAGACCTTTTCCTCGATTTCGGGATGGGTGACCGAAGGAGATTGCAGCCCATCCCGCAGCGACTCATCCGTCACCAGGATGCGCTGCTTGGGCTTGGGATGCTCCTCGACCAGGTTCCAGTCATAAATCAATTCGTGATTTTTCGTCGCTTCCTCAGACATAACAGCGCCTCCAGTTTTATTTTTCTCATGAGTTTACCCTCACCCCGAAAAGCCTTCGGCTTTTCTGCCCCTCTCCCTTCCCGGGAGTGGGGCGCGAGCGCAGCGAGCGGGGTGAGGGTAATAGATGGCATCCATAACTACACTTCCTTACCGATTCTCCT
>CBDUUP010000373.1:0-4291 GCA_965370435.1 uncultured Anaerolineales bacterium
GAAAACAACTGGTCAGAAAGAATTGGTTCAAGACCAACTCGAAACGCTGGTCCTCGAATTTGAATTTATCTTGAAAGCCTGGGTAATTTTGGACAACCATTACCATCTCTTGTTGAAAAGTAATGTAGGCGATGATTTACCGCAATTCTTAAAGCGTTTACATGGACGCACGTCGTTTGAATTAAACAGACGTGATAACGCGAAGGGAAGGCAGATGTGGCACAATTATTGGGACACTGGCATTCGTTCTGAGAAAGATTTTTGGACGCGTTTCAATTACATACACCATAATCCTGTAAAACACGGCTACGCGTCTGATACAGAGAAGTGGCCGTTCTCCAGTTATCATTATTATCTCAATCAAGAAGGAGAAGAATGGCTGGCGGATGTACATCGCCAGTATCCTGTTGTTGATTTCACAGACCAACAGGATAGTTATTGAATATGATTGGAAGGTATCTCGTCTCCTAACAGGACCATCTCAGGACTCGAGGCTTTAGCCGGGTCACGCCTTGCCAACTCCGGCTAAAGCCTCGAGTCCAAAAACAAAAGCGACGCACGTTTTATATTCGCGCTCATTATCTTTTGGCTTGAATGGCGAGAAGACATACATCGCCAGTATCCTGTTGTTGATTTCACAGACCAACAGGATAGTTATTGAATATGATTGGAAGGTATCTCGTCTCCTAACAGGACCATCTCAGGACTCGAGGCTTTAGCCGGGTCACGCCTTGCCAACTCCGGCTAAAGCCTCGAGTCCAAAAACAAAAGCGACGCACGTTTTATATTCGCGCTCATTATCTTTTGGCTTGAATGGCGAGAGGACATACATCGCCGGTATCCTATTGCTGATTTCACAGATTCACAAGACAGCTATTAGCAAAACTGGATGGAAATCTCGCCTTCTAGCAAGTTCATCTCAGGACTCGAGGCTTTAGCCGGGTCACGCCTTGTCAACTCCGGCTAAAGCCTCGAGTCCAAAAACAGAAGCGCCGCACGGTTTATATTCGGCGCTCATTATCTATTGGCTTGAATGGCGAGAGGAAGTACATCGCCAGTATCCTGTTGTTGACTTCACAGACTTACAGGATAGTTATTGAATATGATTGGAAGGTATCTCGCCTCTTAACAGGACCATCTCAGGACTCGAGGCTTTAGCCGGGTCACGCCTTGACCCCCCGGCTAAAGCCTCGAGTCCAAAAACAAAAGCGACGCACGTATTATGTGCGGCGCTGATTATCTATCGAGCGTAATCTATTCCCCCGTCAGCTCCTCCAACTGGTCAACCATCTCGGCGATCATATCGAAGCCGCCCTGCCAGAACTCGGCTTTAGTCACGTCAATCCCCGCCTTGCTGAGCACCCGCACCGGAGCGTCCGAACCGCCCGCGGCCAGGATCTCGATATAGCGCGCCTTGAAGGAAGCGCCTTCTTTCTTATATTGCTGGTAAAGAGCCAGCACCAGCAATTGCCCAAAAGCATAGGCGTACACGTAGAAAGGCACCTGGTAGATGTGGGGGATGGACACCCACTCCCAGCGGAACTCCTCGCTGATTTCCACCGAGTCGCCGAATTGAGTCTTCAGGTTTTCCATGTAGGCGTCGGAGAGTTCTTCCACCGAAGCGCCCTCGTGGACCATCTGGTGGGCCTGACGCTCGAAGAGGGCGAAGAAGATCTGGCGCAGGATGGTGGCGAAGTTATCGTCCACCTGGGCGAAGAGAATATCCCGGCGCACGTCCTCGTCAGTCTCTTCGGCCAGCAGACGGTCTATCAACAGCATCTCGGCGAAGGTGGAGGCGGTCTCCGCCATAGGCAGGGAGGAACCTTGGGTGAAGGTGTTGTGGTGATCGGCCAGCATGGAATGGATGGCGTGGCCCAGCTCGTGGGCCAGGGTGCCCACGTCCCGGGCTTGCCCGTTGTAATTGACCAGCACCCAGGGAGTGAGGTCCGGCTCGATGGTGGCGCAGAACGCGCCGCCGCTTTTGCCTTTGCGCACTTCGCTGTCCAGATGGTCTTCGTCGAGCACCCGCTGGGCCAGTTCTGCGATCCGGGGCTGGAAGTCCCGGAAGGATTCCAGGGTCAGGTCCACCGCGGTCTGCCAGTCGTATTTCTTCTCAGCCTGGGTGACCGGGGCGTAGATGTCGTAGCGGCGCAGTTTCTCCACACCCAGCAGCTTGGCCTTGAGCTTGAAGAAGCGCTGGAACACAGGAGCGTTCTTCTCAGCCACCCCCATGAGAGTCTCCACCACCTCATCGGGGATGTCGTTAGCCAGGTTGCGCACCGCGATGGGGCTGCTGAACTTGCGCAGGTCTACGTTCTCATTGCGCCAGTCGCGCACCAGGGCCTGGTACATCTGGCCCAAAATAGCGCCATCATCTCCATAGACCTTGTATAGCTCCTGGTAAGCCCTGGCCCGCAGGTCTGGGTCGCTCGTCTGGACCAGAGCCATCAACTCGCCCCGGGTCAGTTCCTTGACCTCGCCCTCCACTTCCACTTTGTAGACGTAGCGGTTGGTGATGGAACTGTACAGCAATTGGATGGCGCTGCTGCCGGTCACGTCCTTGAGGTTGATGATCTTCTCTTCCGGTTCGGAGAGGGTGTGGGGCTTGAAGTTGCGCAGTTGTTCCAGGTAGTACTCGAAATCAGCGCCATATTGCATGAAGTGGGCGGCCTGGTCATCGTCCAGGCTCTTCCACCACAGCTCGAAGAACAGGGTGCGGTTTTGCAGCCCGGCGAAGAACTGTTGGATGCGGGGCATCAGGTTTTGGGCTTCCTGGTCCTGGGTGTCTTCCGAGAACCACAGGCTGGCGAAGCCGTACACTCGGTTAGCCTGGCGCATCATGGTCTCCATCTCTTGCACCATGTCCATGAAGGCTTCCGGGTCCATGTCGGCGCTGAGCTTGTCGCGGTGCTTTTCGAATTCGGCAATGCTAGCATCTAACATTTCGCGGGCCGCCTCGAATTCAGGGGCGTCATGGCCGGGGTAGAGGTCCTCCAGGCTCCATCGGGTTAGTTCATAGGTTTTGTTTGACATTCAATTTCTCCGTAGGTTTGATTTGGTCGCCAATTCAACTGATTATACTTTGCTTTCAAATAATGATTCACGCACGATTTGGCGGAGGTGGTCAATGGTTTGATATTCGCCGCTCTTTTCGTCCAGATAGTGCCAGTGCTCCCACCCATTGCAGGGCGTCTGGCGAATCTGTTTGCCGATCTGGTGGATGGAACCTCGCTGGCCGTCATAGTCCAGGCTTCCATCCGACAGGATACGGGCGGTGTGGGTTCTCTTTTTCCCGAAATAAAGAATTTGCCCAGGTTGGAGCAAGTTGTGTTCCAACAAAGTCCCGAAAGGGATGCGGGGACGCTTGCGCGGGTCGGGGGTGACGTATATCTTGGGGTCATACTCGCCCGGCTGCACGGCGGCGATCCGTTCCTCCGCCACCTGGATGTAGCTCTCCTCCCGTTCAATGCCGATCCAATGGCGGTGCAGGCGTTTGGCTACCGCCCCGGTGGTCCCAGTGCCGAAGAAAGGATCCAGCACCACGTCGCCGGGATTGGAACTGGCCGTGATGACCCGGTAAAGCAGGGCCTCTGGTTTTTGGGTAGGATGGGCTTTCTGGCCGTTCACTTTCAAGCGTTCCTTGCCGGAGCAGATGGGAATCACCCAATCGCTGCGCATCTGTTTATCTTCATTGAGCGCTTTCATAGCTTGGTAATGGAAGGTATATTTTGCGCCCCGTTTCTTCTGTACCCACAGCAGCGTCTCACTGGCGTTGGTGAAGCGCACTCCCATGAAGTTGGGCATCGGGTTGGTCTTGATCCAAATGATGTCGTTCAGGATCCAGTACCCCAGGTCCAGGAGCAGGCTGCCCACCCGGTGGATGTTGTGGTACGTGCCGATGACCCACAAGGCTCCTTCCGGCTTGAGGACTCGGCGGCAGGCCGTCAGCCAATCGCGGGTGAAAGCGTCATAAGCGGCGAAGTCGTCGAACTGGTCCCACGCATCCTCCACCGCGTCTACCTTGGTATCGTTGGGCCGCCAGAGGTCCTGGCTGAGCTGCAAGTTGTAGGGCGGGTCGGCGAAGATCAAATCCACCGACTCGGCGGGCAAAGAGTCAAGGACTTCAATGCAATCGCCGGGGATGATCTGGTCTAGGGGCAGCTTAGGCATGGCAGGGGAAACTATCGCGGCACATTGGTAACAAATACCGCACTAGTACACATCAATAGGTGAAATCGTTGCTTCGTAGGGGCGCAGCAATGCTGCGCCCCTACGAAGCAAGAGAAAGAAT
>CBDUUP010000374.1:0-4285 GCA_965370435.1 uncultured Anaerolineales bacterium
GTCGTATACCTCATTTTCTCTGATTAAGTATTCGCCCGGCGTTCAACCTGGCTAGTATGGTTGATGGATAACGGCTATGACCCGGAAGAGATCTTATCCTTTGCTGACATGAATATCTCTATTGAAGGTCGGGAAGGGCAAGACAAGCGGGCGGTAATGGCCTGTATCTCCCTGTGGTTGAAAAACTTGGGCGTGAAAAGTAAGGGGATGAATGAAGAAAAGCTGCGCGCCAAGGCCCAGAAAAAGATGCTGGATACTGGCAATCCAATCCCTACGCTGGGAAAGTCTCGGGTGCGGGATGGAAAATCAGGAAAATTTTACGACCAGCCGGTCACTGTCGGCGTAATGACCATGCTCAAGCTGCACCATCTGGTCGAGGACAAGGTTCACGCCCGTTCCACCGGCCCTTACAGCCTGGTGACCCAGCAGCCGCTGGGCGGCAAGGCGCAATTTGGCGGCCAACGCTTCGGCGAGATGGAAGTGTGGGCGCTGGAAGCCTACGGCGCGGCCCATACCTTGCAGGAGATGCTGACGGTCAAGTCAGATGACGTGCAGGGGCGGGTGAAAACCTACGAGGCCATCGTCAAAGGTGAAGCCATTGAAGAACCCGGCATCCCGGCTTCCTTCCGGGTGCTGGTAAAAGAACTGCAAAGCCTGGGCTTGTCGGTGGAGGCGGTGTCGGAGGAAAGGGTCTATAAGTTTGGCAAGGAAGAAGAACGCACCCGCCCGCCGCGCCTGGAGACTGGCTTGTTAGGCCTGGGCGACAGATATTAATAACAAGGCTCAGTGACCTGACCCGGGTAGGGCGCGTCCGGTGAAAAATATATAATCTAAACCTTGACGATAGATACCGCAAGTGGTAGAATTGTCCTTTGTGGCTGTAAAAACTTAATAATCCAGGCAGGAATTCCTGCCGTAGAATAACCGGTAGAAGCAGATCGAGGCCATCGCGCGCAACCGATGGCCTCGCTTATTGAAAAGTAGTGTAAAAAAATATTATTAAGCCGTGAACTATCATCCGGCGCCCATCGTTTCTGGAGGCAGTCGTGCCCACAATTAACCAACTGGTCCGTAAGGGACGCAAATCAAAAAGAAAGAAGAGCAATGCGCCCGCGCTGCAATATATTTACAATTCCTACACGCAGCGCCGCATCCGCCAGCCGAAAGGCGCCCCCCAGAAGCGGGGGGTATGCACAGTGGTGCGAACCATGCCGCCCAAGAAACCTAATTCAGCTTTGCGCAAGATCGCCCGCGTCCGGCTGACCAACGGCATAGAAGTGACTGCTTACATCCCTGGCGAGGGACATACTCTCCAAGAGCACTCGGTTGTGCTGATCCGGGGCGGCAGAGTGAAAGACCTTCCGGGCGTCCGCTATCACGTGGTACGCGGCACCTTGGACTCGACTGGCGTGGACGACCGCCGCCAGAGCCGCTCCAAATACGGAGCCAAGCGCCCCAGAACTCGAACGATAGAATAATTGTGATCGCCGGTGATAGGCCCCGGCGATTCTTAAGTTGAAAGAAGACGGAGTACCCTAATGGCTCGAAGAAACCGACCCGAGAAGAGAACGATCCCCGCTGACCCGCGCTATAACAGCGTCCAGGTACAGTCCTTCATAAACCGGGTGATGAAAGGCGGCAAGAAGAGCATCGCCACCCGGATCGTATACGATTCCTTCAACTTGATGGAAGAAGGGTTGAAGAAACCCGCGTTGGAGATCTTTGAAGAAGCGATCAAGAATGTTTCTCCGTCCATGGAAGTCAAGCCGCGCAGGGTGGGTGGGGCGACCTATCAGGTCCCCGTAGAGGTTCCGGTGCACCGCCGTTTTGCGCTGGCCACCCGGTGGATACTGGCATCGACTCGGGCGCGTTCAGGAAACACATTCGCAGAAAAATTGGCTGGAGAGCTTATGGATGCCTATGGCAATACTGGCGCTTCGGTACGTAAAAGAGAAGAAACTCACAAAATGGCCGAGGCCAATCGCGCGTTCTCCCATTATCGATTATAAAACCCGGAGCAAACCGTGTTTGAATTGAGTTATAGGTATCATAAAGATGGCTCGAGAATATCCTTTAGAATTTTATCGCAATATTGGCATCATCGCTCACATAGATGCTGGCAAAACCACAACAACTGAGCGAATACTTTACTACACCGGTAAGACCCACCGAGTTGGATCGGTTGACGATGGCACCACAGTAACTGACTGGATGGATCAGGAACGAGAGCGGGGGATCACCATCGTTTCGGCGGCGGTTTCTGCGGAATGGAAAGGCTATCTCATTAACATCATAGATACACCTGGGCACATTGATTTCACCGCCGAAGTGCAGCGTTCGCTGCGGGTGTTGGACGGGGGGGTGGTGGTGTTTGACGCCGTGCAAGGCGTTGAGCCGCAGAGCGAGACCGTCTGGCGGCAGGCGAACCGCTACGGGGTGCCCCGGATCTGCTTCGTGAACAAGATGGACCGGGTGGGCGCATCTTACGACCGGACCCTGGATATGATCCAGGAACGGCTGGGGGCCAACCCCATCGCCATGCAGATGCCCATCGGTGAGGAAGCTGAGTTCAGCGGCGTGATAGACCTTCTGACTGAGAAGGCTATCCTTTGGGAAGAAGACATGAGCAAAGAGCCGCGCGAGACTGAGATCCCCGCCGACCTGGCCAATGAGGCGGCTGACTTGCGAGACCGGATGGTGGAGCAGGTCGCGGAGACCGACGACGAATTGACCCTCAAATATTTGGAGGGCCAGGAAATAAGCGTCGAGGAACTCAAGGCCTCCCTGCGTAAAGCGGTGATCGCCGGACAGGCAACGCCGGTTTTCTGCGGGACTTCATTGAGAAATAAAGGCGTTCAGCCTTTGCTGGATGCAGTGATTGATTATTTGCCATCTCCGCTGGACATTCCACCGGTGGTGGGTTTTGACCCCAAGTCGGACGAGGAATTGATCCGTCCGGCGGAAGAAACCGCTCCTATGAGCGCCCTGGTCTTTAAAATCGTAACAGATCCCTACGTGGGCCGTTTGGCATACATCCGGGTGTATTCCGGTGTGATCAAACAAGGTTCCGGCGTGTACAACCCGATGAAGCGAAAAAAGGAACGGGTGGGCCGGTTGATCCGCATGTACGCCGACCGCCGAGAAGATATTGCCTCTGCGGCCGTTGGAGACATCGCCGCCGTCCTGGGTTTGAAGAACTCCTTCACTGGAGACACCCTATGCGATGCTTCTAGCCAGATCGTTTTGGAAAACATCACTTTTCCTGAGCCGGTGATCTCGGTTGCAATAGAACCGAAGACCATGGCCGACCAGGACAAAATGGGCGAGGCGCTTCATAAGCTGTCTGAAGAGGATCCCACCTTCCAGGTGCGCAATGACGAAGAAACCGGCCAGGTGGTGATTTCCGGCATGGGCGAGCTGCATTTGGAAGTTTTGGTAGACCGGATGCTGCGAGAGTTTCGGGTGAAGGCCAACGTGGGCAAACCCCGGGTATCTTTCCGGGAGACCATCACCCGGCACGTAGAAAAGGCTGAATACCGTCACGTCAAGCAGACTGGCGGACACGGCCAGTATGGACACGTAGTTCTGGAGATGGAACCTGGAGAACCGGGCAGCGGTGTGATCTTTGAAAATAAAATCACTGGCGGAGCGATACCCAAGGAGTACATCAAGGGGGTGGAGAAAGGCGTCATGGAAGCAACGGATGCCGGAATCTTGGGTGGGTACCCCGTCACCGATCTAATAATTCGCTTGTACGATGGCTCCGCCCACGATGTGGACTCGAGCGAAATGGCATTCCGAGTGGCTGCCTCCTTCGCTTTTCGAGAGGGGATGCGTTTGGGTAAGGCAGTGTTGATGGAGCCGATGATGAAGGTTGAAGCCGTGGTGCCAGAAGAACACCTGGGCGACGTTATCGGCCAGATAAACGCTCGGCGAGGCGACGTGCAAGGCATGGAAGTGCGACCGGGAAGCACCCAAGCCGTGAAGGCGATGGTGCCCCTGGCAGAAATGTTTGGCTACGCAACCCAGTTGCGTTCCGCCACCCACGGAAGAGGCATTTTCAACATGGAATTCGACCATTATGCCGAGGTCGCAGAGAAATTGATAAAAGAGATGATCCACGCCGGATAGGTTGCCGGTAGAAAAACGAGAATGGCGCAGAGAACGAACTCACGACAATTCGAACTCAGCGCCCCAAATAGAAATCATTAATAAAACGTAAACAGGAACTAGATTTAAGGAGAGAAGTACATGGGCAAGCAAGTATTTGAGCGGAATAAGCCGC
>CBDUUP010000375.1:0-4272 GCA_965370435.1 uncultured Anaerolineales bacterium
TTTGCCTTTTTTGAAGATGCGGGTGTGCGGCAAGCGGTTGCCCTGGGCACAGACCGGGCCGCCATTGCCCAGGCCGTTGTGGGAGATGGTTCCCTGGTGCGGGAAAGTTACCTGACGCCTCAGCATTACCTGTACGCCGGTGATACTCTGTCGGTTTATCCTTTCTCCCCTGAGCGAGCTAGCCTACTGCTGGCCGAGTCTGGATGGGTAAATAGGGATGGGGACGGGATTTTGGAGAAAGGCGGGCAGCCTTTTGTGGTCAAATTGATTACGCACCCACCAGAATCAATCCAGCCTGGCCTTGAAATCTTTCAGCAGAACATGGCTGATCTGGGCATCCAGGTAGAGATTGAATTCCAGGAATACAGTACGTTCGGTAATGAAACTTTACCCGAAAGGGCGTTTGACCTCTATTGGGGGCGCCGATTTAATTATGCTTGGTGGTTGGATGGTCTTGCCTCTGATTGTGTAAGTTACATTTCCGGGGCTGTTCCCACAAGCATTCAAATGGGTAGATTGGTGTATTGGAATCTAACGGGTTACGTTAATCCTGAGTTTGATGCCGCCTGCCAAACCGGAATAACCAGCCTGGACCCAGAGGAAGCCAGAGAGGCGCATATCCTGGCACTACAGATTTTCAGCCAAGATTTACCGGTCTTGCCGTTGTTCTCCTGGCCCCTGGTGATATTGTATAGAACTGAAGTGATTGGGCTGCAGGCAGGTTTTTTTGGTTTGCTGGCTAATTTTGAACTGATGGATCTGATTGATTCTCCCTGAGTTGGCGCATTCTTTTTCGAGGGCGCGGAAAGCAGGTGAAACTTTCGCGTTTTTCGCAGCGACTGAAAGTCGCCACTTTCGCGCATATCGTGGTCCAAACGCCCTCCCGCGCATTTTCAACACCCTTCCTTGACACCCCTCCCTCCCTAAGGTACAATTCCGCCACCCTCAAGACAGGGCCTGTAGCGCAGTTGGGAGCGCGCATCAATCGCACTGATGAGGTCGCGGGTTCGAATCCCGCCAGGTCCACCTGGGCCGGGATGTACGGACCGGCTTTTTCATAACCGGGGGCCCATAGCGCAGTTGGGAGCGCGCCACAATGGCATTGTGGAGGTCGTGGGTTCGAACCCCACTGGGTCCACTGACAATCGAATATGCAAGGCTATGGCAGGAGCAGTAGGCCATTCCGTCAGCGAGTCAGGAAATCAAGTGTAAGCCTGGCAAGGCGTCCACGGAACGCCAGGGGGGACGTAGACAAGGCCGAACTCGCCTGCCGCCCCAAACGGGGCAGCCTTTGGCGGTGAAGGTCTCATCCAGGGCCTAGCTGGCAACGCCTTTCGCCCGTTAGCGCGAACCCAAGTTGGTCGGCGAACATAGTTCGCAGGCAAACAGGGTGGTACCGCGGAGTTCCCCTTCGTCCCTGTAGTGGCGGAGGGATTTTGTTATTTAGTTGGATAGTTAGGTAGTTGGGTAGTTATGTAGTTGGATAGTTGAGTAGTAGGAGCAATATTGAAACATCAAGCTCCCAAACTAACTACCAAACTATGTAACTACCGAACTACCCAACTACCAAGAAAGGAGGTACGTGATGAATAAAAACAGCAAATCAAGCCAATGGAGTGTCCGCTGCCTTCTTGCGCGACCCCTTCTCGCGGGCCTCCGCCTTTCGTCCTCGCTCTTGCCAAACCCTCACCCCAAACGACCTTTAGCCGTCCCCCTCTCCCTGGAAGGGAGAGGGGAGTCCGAGGCCGAAGGCCGTTGGACGGGGTGAGGGTGAACGTAGAACATATTAAAACTGCCGAGACCCTTAGGGTTTTACGACCTTCGGTCGTCTGAAACCCTAAGGGTCTGGGAAATACCATCAACTGGAGATGAAGCCTTATGAACAACAAATACGACCCCGCTGAGATCGAACCCCGCTGGCAAGCCAAGTGGGAGGCCGACGGCCTGTACAACGCCAAGATAGACCATGAGCGGCCCAAATACTACGCCCTCACCATGCTGCCCTATCCCTCCGGGGATATGCACATCGGGCATTGGTACGCCATGACGCCCTCGGATGCCCGCGCTCGATACCTGCGCATGAAGGGCTTCAACGTGATGTTCCCCATCGGTTTTGATGCCTTTGGGCTGCCCGCCGAGAACGCCGCCATATCCCGCAACATCCATCCCAAGGAGTGGACCTTCGCCAACATCGAGCGGATGCGCGGCCAACTGCGGACTATGGGTTCCATGTGGGACTGGCCTCGGGATGCGGTCTCCGCCGATCCCAAGTATTATCGCTGGACCCAGTGGTTCTTCCTGAAGCTCTACGAGAATGGCCTGGCATACCGGAAATATCAGGCGGTGGACTGGTGCCCAAGCTGCAACACCACCCTGGCCCGCGAGCAGGTCTGGGGGGATAATAAGGTCTGCGAACGCTGCGGGACGCCGGTCACCAAGAAGGAGTTAGAGCAGTGGTTCTTCCGCATCACCAACTACGCCGATGAACTGCTCGACTTCTCTCAGATCGACTGGCCGGAGCGGGTCCAGCTTCTGCAAACCAACTGGATCAACCGCTCGGAGGGCGCTTCGGTGGTCTTCAATACCGAGGCGGGCGACCCGATGGAGGTCTTCACCACCCGCCCCGACACCCTCTGGGGAGCGACCTTCATGGTGCTGGCTCCTGAACATCCCCTGGTGGAGAAAGTGACCACCGATGAACAACACGCTGAAGTCCACGCCTACGTCGAACAGGCCAAGCGCAAATCCGAAATTGAACGCGAGGCCGCCGACAAGGAGAAGAGCGGGGTCTTCACCGGCGGGTACGCCGTCAACCCGGTCAACGAAGAGCGCATCCCCATCTGGATCGCCGATTACGTGTTGATGGGCTACGGCACCGGCGCTATCATGGCGGTCCCCGCCCACGACCAGCGCGACTTCGAGTTCGCCCGCAAGTACGATCTGGAGGTTCGGGTCGTCATCCAGCCGGAGGACATGGAATCCCTGGACGGCGCAACCATGCCGGAGTCGGTGCCCGCCTACGGGCCGATGGTCAATTCCGGCGCTTTGTCCGGCACGCCCGAAGCGGAGACTATGTCCACGACCATCGCCTTCCTGGAAGAGAAGGGGACGGGAAAGGGGGCGGTCAATTACCGGCTGCGGGACTGGCTGATCTCCCGCCAGCGCTATTGGGGCGCGCCTATCCCGATGATCCACTGCCCGGAGTGCGGGATCGTGCCCGTGCCGGAGGATCAACTGCCGGTGGAGCTGCCTGAGGATGTGGAGTGGCGGCCGACGGGTGAAAGCCCACTCAAATTCCACGAGACGTGGAAGAACGTCGCCTGCCCCAACTGCGACGGCCCTGCCGAGCGCGAGACCGACACGATGGACACTTTCATGTGCTCCTCCTGGTACCACCTGCGCTACCTCAGCCCAGACTACGATAAAGGCCCCTTCGACCCGGAGGAATACGACTACTGGATGCCGGTGGACACCTACACCGGCGGGATCGAGCACGCCACCATGCACCTGATCTACACCCGCTTCTTTCACATGGCGGGGCGGGACATGGGCATTATGAAGGGCAACGAGCCGATGACCCAACTGCGCAACCAGGGCATCGTCTTAGGCGAGGACTCGGAGAAGATGTCCAAGAGCCGGGGGAATGTGGTGTCTCCCGACGATCTGGTGGGCAAATATGGCGCGGATACGGTGCGAGCGTACTTGATGTTCTTCGCCCGGTGGGACCTGGGCGGCCCCTGGAACAGCCAGGGCATTGGGGGCACGGTGCGCTGGATGCGCCGGGTCTGGACCCTGTTCACCCAGCCGGACGCGGGCGGCGAGACCTCCCCCGAGGTCCAACAGGCAATGCGCCGCAAATTGCATCAGACCCTGCGCTCGGTTACACGCGACTTTGAGACCTTCGAGTTCAACACCATCATCTCCTCCTTCATGGAACTGCTCAATGAGATGTACGATGCGGCCCGGAATGGCGCGGTGGGCACGCCCGAATGGGAGGAGGCCCAAGACATCTACATCCGCATGATGGCCCCGGTCACGCCTCACATCGCCGAGGAGTTGTGGGCGCGCCTGGGCAAGCCCTACTCAATTCACACCCAATCCTGGCCCGAGGTGGACGAAGAAGCCGCCGCCGAGCAAGAGGTCACCCTGGTCGTCCAGGTCAACGGCAAGCTCCGCGACCGCATCACCGTCCCGGCGGACATCGGCGAGGAGGAAGCCAAAGAGAAGGCTTTAGCAAGTGAAGCGGTGAGGAAGTTCTTGGAGGGGAAGGAG
>CBDUUP010000376.1:0-4246 GCA_965370435.1 uncultured Anaerolineales bacterium
CATTGCAATGTTGAGTATAAGCCACCTCGAACACATCTAGCAGCCGGGGCTGAATGACATCCTTGAACGGCCCCACGATGGGATTCCCGCTCCCATCCTGAATCCCCCACTCAAAGACCGCCTCCGAAGTGAACAACTCCGCGATCATCTCATAAGAAGACAGCGTGGAAGCCCTAAAGGCCACCTCCGGGTTCCACCAGTTGTGCCTGATGGTCAACCCTCGATACCGGTCCACCATCCCGATCAACGCCTCCCCATCCTCGTTTCTCACCGCGCTGACCAAACCATCCATCAACCCCGTCACGCCAGCATCAGCGCAAAAGTCCGCCCCCGACACCTCCTCCGTCAGGTAATACCGGTTCACCCACCCCGTCCCTCCGGTGGGCCGCTCAATCTCCACCCACAGCGAATAAGTCCCCACCGTTTGACTGTTCCCCGTCAGCGTGATTCCCCTGGCATGTGGATCAAGAGTATCAATCACCGGATTATCAACCCCCGCCCCCGACCGGACGTTCAACACGTCCCCCTCCTCCACCAGGATCACCGCATGGGTCGTCGGCTCAACCACCTGCGTCTCCGTCGGGGGAACGCTGGTGAACGTGGGCGAAGGCGGCTCGGTGGGCGGCGGCTCAGTAGGCGGCGGCACGGTTGGCGTAGGCGCGCCACTCCCGCAAGCCATCGCCGCGAACATCAAAACCAATATCCCAATCTTCAAACGTTTAGAAAACATCATCACATCTCCTCACTTCTTGGAAGCCGACTTGAGAATATAATACGTCGCCTTCTTATCGCCAATCTTCAACAATGCCCCTTTGGAAACCATATCGGCCAAATCGCGGCGCAGCGTTTCGGGATGCACATCCGGGCAGAGTTCCTGGTAGGCCCGGTTGGTGATCCGCGCCTGAGTCGCCAGATAGCCCAACGCCATCTCCTGCCGGGGATTCAATTCGAGTTCGGCGTAGGCAGCCATTTCGGGAGGCGTCGCCGGTTGGAAAGGTTCGCCGTAAAGCGTCACCCGGAAAGTCCCCGCCACCTCCTCAAACAGCGGAGGCCGCAGCCCGTTCTGCTTCATCACCGTCACCACCCGGTCCAAGCCGTAGCCCAGCCGCTCCACGTAGCCCAGATCGGCCAAAGCCTGCACAATGACGGCGTTCCGCGAGAACCGCGCCGCCAGCAGGTTATCCAGCGTGACCGGGCCGGGCAGCCCCCCCGGCGAATGCACTTCCAGCCGGTCGGCGAAGATGTGCAGGTGGATGGTGTCGCCCTGGACGTTGTAGTCCCGATGCGCCACCGCGTTGACCAGCAGTTCCCGCACCGCCTCCAGCGGATATTCAGGGGTCGTTTTATGCCGCAGCCCCACCAGCCGGACCACGCTGCGCAGGTTATCCCGCACGAACTGTTCCGCCTGCTGCAATTGCTGGAGCAGGGTCCCGCCGATGTCTTGCTTGAGATATTCGTCGGCGAAGGCCACCCCGGAGAACCGCGCCGCCAATATGTTGGCGCTGGGCAGCCGCCGCTGCGGGTGGCGTCCAAAGAGCAGCAAGGCCGCATAGGTGGGACGCAGGGTCCCATCCTCCTCCACCAGACAGCCCCGCCGCAGTAAGGTCTCTTCTTCCGTCTCGTCGCCCGGCAGGTTGAGAGCCTTCACATAAGCGCTCACCTGCTCGCCGTCCAGGTCTTTCATCCTCGCCCCCGGCGGCACCCGCGCCTCAAATTGCATAACGCCCCGTGCAACCAGCATCTCCCGAAGGTCACGAGCCGAGATGGGGACCGTGTGGCGTCCCTCCCGCCCCAGGTAGCGGCCCTCCATGCTGTAGACGTGGGGCAGCCCCTGCGGCACCGACACCCACAGCACCTTCTTCAACCCCACCCGGATCACCGCCGGGACCGGCAGCACCAGCGGCGGCCCGGACAGCAAAGCCGCCTGGAACACCCGGTCTATCGCCTCCTCCACCCGCCTCACCCCCTGGATCTTCCCCGCCCGCGGCGCGATCCCGATGATGACCGTCCCCCCCTCCCCGTTGGCCATTCCCACCAGCGCCTCCCCCAACTGGGACACAGCCACATCCTCCGGGAACCAATGCAAATCCGGCCCCATCCCCTGAGCCAGCGTAGTGTGGATGTCGCCGGGGTCTGATTTCATGCCCCCATTATGGCACGGATTGGGGTGGAGGGCAACTAGGTAATAAGGTGATTAGGGATTGGGTAATTAGGGTTGGTGACTGGAGAATAGTGAATAGAGATTGGAAAACAGAAGATTGGCTATGCGCATATCTTCGTCAGGCTCAGGTAAGCCCTTCGTCCTTCCCTCCTTTCATCCTTCCCCCTTCATCCCGCATCCTTCCCTCTCCCCTCCACTTTCTTCCATCTCGCACAGGTGCTTCGCTGTCCAAAAATGTTTTTACTTTTCACCGCCTTATGAGTTTGCTCCAGCAGCTCCGGATATTTTTTCAGGTGTTTCGCCAGCACAACGTGCACCTTCATAAAAGGCGCCGGCGCCCCCCGAATAAGCTCATACCGGTAGCTGTTCAACGCTTCCACGTACAGCCATTGATATTCCTGCGCCAGTTTCAGAATGAATTCATGGCTGGAAAACGTGTCCGCCATCTGCCCAATCACCTGGGGATATTTCTCTTGCAACTTCGTAAAATCGTGCTGAGGCATCGTTCACTCCTGATTAACCTTTATCTGCTCCACCCAATAGTATACCTCTCATTTCCCTTGCCCATCAAGCGACACCCTCCGCCCGTGCCAAGCTGCCCCGCCCTCCCCATGCGGAGCGAAGCGTCCACCCCCCCGCGGCGCAAAGCGTCCGCCCCCTTCTCCCTTCCCGGGAGAGGGGCAGAACAGCCGAAGGCTGTTCGGGGTGAGGGTCGGCGCAGTGAGGGTCAACGCGACACCACAATCGCAACCTCCTCCTCCGTCAACCCAAGCAGTTCATGACTGAATATCAATAGTCGATGACAAATAATAATTGGAGAATTCAAGGATTTTCATAATACTCCAGATATCCATATGTTTCCTCAAACTCTTCATCAGAAATTCGCTGGAATTCCCTTGTGACATTTAAATACCTTTCAAGTACACGAGACCACCAAAAGATATCCAAACGTGATTCATCAAGTGTTTGTAAATCCTTATATAGTTGACTTTGAAGAATAAGTATATCTTCATCTGCATGTTTAACTACATTCGCATCGGTTTCTAGAAAAGTTTGAACAAACCAAAGTTCTGCTCTCAATCTTTTTTCTATATAATATTCAGCTTCATACCTGAAAAACATGATCGACAAGATTGATAAGATGAAAAGCAAGAAAAATCTAAAAGCAACTGTCTTTTTGTTTTCCATCCTGTGAATGTTCCTAATAAAATATACTATAACAAAGCCGAGAAAGAAGATTGATAATTGATAATAGGTTAACCATTTTCCGAATCTATCATTAAGCCATCCGATTAAGGACCTATGCCTGTCAGGATACTGATTTCGAAAGTCCTCTAAGAATTTATCTTTAAGATGCTCAAC
The DNA here is from genome assembly GCA_965370435.1 of uncultured Anaerolineales bacterium. GTDB lineage: Bacteria > Chloroflexota > Anaerolineae > Anaerolineales > UBA11579 > CBDUUP01. The sequence continues at coordinate 3,524 of CBDUUP010000376.1, forward strand.
ATCCCAAATACGAATATCCGGATTTGTTCCATATGAGCCAATCTCTATCAAGTCTACAATAGGACGATTTTCTCTCCAGAAATCCGTTTCGGAATAAGTTATTGACACGGGAGAAGATCCTCCTAGAAAACCAAGCAAACTCTTAAAGAATATGAAGTAGAGTAATAATCCTGATATTAACACAATACCTTCGCCAATTTGAGAGTATCGTCTCACTGACTACTAGACTGGAGATTATCACAGTCACTTGTCATATCGAATAAATAACCTGTACGGGTTTGAGCGGATATAATATTAATTATCGCTATGGCAAATCGTCAAAACGCTACTAGAGAGGCTCATTGAGCTAAAAGGCATCGTTTTTGGCGAAGGTATTGTAACAACAAAGGTATTAAGGAGCGTAAGTTAAACTCTTCTATTATTTTTTTCCATCGCGAATACTTCTCAGTACTTATAAAATACTCAATTCTATCCACAATATGCCAACGGATACCTACTATCCATCTGAGAGCTATTGCGGCAATTATATGTGCATAAACAATTGGGGATACACTAGCCCAAAAATCTGAAATACTCCGATATAGTTCGTCAATATTCACCTTTATACCTCGTCTTTTCTAAGTGAACAATTCGTCCAATCTATTGAAATTATCACCACCCCATCAAACTGCCCCCCAAACCGTTCCATCAACTCAAGCACTACCTCAAAAACAACCATATCCT
>CBDUUP010000377.1:0-4220 GCA_965370435.1 uncultured Anaerolineales bacterium
CTCCTGGTGGATGGAAACGCGGTCGATTTCAGCCGGGATGTTGGAGAATTGACCCTCACACCCGCCCACCCCATTAAATAAGACAACTCAATCACCGTCATGGTCACATACTATGGCACACCGGGAGAAGGATTATCAGAGGAGGTGGCGGAATATTCGGTGGGTTGGTACAACTACGGAGAGGGGATCTTCGTGGCCGGGGAGCCGGGCGGCGCGTCGGGGTGGTATCCGGTCAACGAACACCCCCTGGACAAAGCCACCTACACCTTCGAGATCACGGTTCCTGAGCCATACGTTGTGGCGGCCAACGGATTGCTCCAAGAGACCATAGACCACGGCGTAACCCAAACCTTCATCTGGGAAGCCGACGACCCCATCGCCAGCTACCTGGTCACGGTCAATATCGCCGAATTCGACGTGCAAACCGAAGCGGGGCCAGACGGCGTTCTCATCCGCAATTATTTTGCAGAAGGCCTCTTCCTCAGTGTGACCGACGACTTCGATAAAACCTCCGCTATGCTTGCGTACTATAGCTCCGTCTTTGGCCCGTACCCCTTTGACGCTTATGGCGTGGTGGTGCATGACTTGAACCTGGGATTCGCGCTTGAAACCCAAACTCTCACCGTGTTCGGCAGTAGCTTCACCGATGAATACGTCGTAGCCCATGAATTGGCTCATTCGTGGTTCGGGAACAGCGTCAGTCTGGCAAGCTGGCAGGACATCTGGCTCAACGAGGGCTTTGCCACCTACGCCAGCGTCCTTTGGACAGAACACGCTTACGGTCAATCCGCTGCTGAAGATTCAATTCGGGATCAATACGCCAGCATGGCCCCAGGCCAACAATATTATGATCTATCCCGGTATGACCTGGTCGAATACGTTGACTCGCTCCCCCTGGAGGGGATCACGCTGTCAGAAGAGCAAGTCTTAGCTGGACTTGAGGCATTGTTCGGGGATTCCTTATCCGCCGGTGAGCTTACCGAAATATTGTCAAGCATCCCCGAAGAAGGCTTGCCCGGAGACGACCTCCCCGATTTGATCCTGGGATTGGATTTCTACACCATCACCATAGCCTCTTCGCAGGTGAACGAATTCTTGATCGCAATCGGGCTGGATGAGATTGCCGCCGAGCGGGATGTCTATTTTCCACTGCCGGGGGATCCCTCCCCGGAAGGATTGTTCAGCGGCAGCGTCTATCAGCGGGGCGCGCTCGTGCTGCACGCGCTCAGGCTGGAGGTGGGAGACGAGGCCTTCTTCGAAATATTGCGTCTTTATGCCGAACGCTTCCAATATGGCAACGCCCGCACAACGGACTTCATCGCCATTGCGGAAGAAGTCAGTGGAGATGATTTGGGTGATTTTTTCGAAGCCTGGCTGTATTCAATAGAGATGCCGGATATTCCAGAGATGGGGTTGTATCGGGAGGATTTCATTCCATAACGGGTGTTTAGCGACTAAAGTCGCACCAACAACTACGAAGTCCGCCCTTCGGCGGACTAAACTCTCTTTTAGTCGGCGCAGGCCGATTTCGTAAACGTAAGCGACTTTAGTCGTCATGTGACTTTAGTCACTAAAATTCCAAAACTGAAATGCACCCTCGCACTCAATTCCACTTGACAAATCGCTCTCCAAAGCGTAGACTATAAACAAGATGAACACATTCCTTTACTTGCTAATGATGGCTGTGATGATGGTCTCCATGGAGATGCGCATGATGGAGATGCGACTGCGCGTCCGGGCAGCCTTCACTTCGAGGAACGGAAACTGATCCGCTCTCAAAAGAAGAATAACGATCCAGGCTGCCCGACGCCGGGCAGTTTTTTTGTTGAAATAAGGATTATGGCTTAGAATTACCCAAACCAGAATTGGAGGAATCCAGTGACCAAGAACATACTCGTCGCGGTGGCCTGGCCTTATGCCAGCGCCGACATCCACGTAGGCAACATCACCGGCTCGTACCTGCCCGCCGACATATTCGCTCGATTCCAGCGGCTGAAGGGCAACCGGGTCATCATGGTCTCCGGCTCGGATTCACATGGAACCCCGGTGACGGTCAAATCGGACGAGGAGAACAGCACACCCCTCGAAATATCCAAACGCTACCACGCCGATTTCCTAGAATTGTTCCAGAAGCTGGGGCTGGCTTACGACTTATTCACCAGCACCCATACCACCAACCACTTCAAGGTGGCCCAGTCCATCTTCCTGGCCTTGAAGGAAAACGGCTATATCTACCCCGAACGCCAGACCCAGTGGTACTCCGAAGCGCAGGGCCGTTTTTTGCCGGACCGCTACGTGGAAGGTACCTGCTACATCTGCGGGTACGAGAAAGCTCGCGGAGACCAATGCGATAGTTGTGGCAACTTGCTGGAGGCCAACGAGCTGATTGATCCCCGGGCCAAGACCGACGGCTCGACGCCGGTATTGCGGGAGACGGAGCATTTTTTCCTCGACCTGGGGAAGCTGGAAGAGGGCGTGGTGAAATTCCTGGAGGATCGAGAAGAATATTGGCGGCCTAACGTTGTGCGGCAATCTCTTGGCTGGATCAAGGCCAAGGGCTTACGCGGCCGCCCTATCACCCGCGACCTGGACTGGGGGATCCCCGTGCCGGTCGAGGGATGGGAGGGGAAATGCCTGTACGTCTGGTTCGAGGCGGTGATTGGCTATCTGTCGGCGGCGGTGGAATGGGCGCATCTCTCCGGGGAGGAGGACGCCTGGCGCGATTGGTGGAACAACCCAGAGGCCAAAGCCTATTACTTCATCGGCAAGGACAACATCCCCTTCCACGCCATAATGTGGCCCGCCCAATTGTACGGCGCGGGAGAGGAGTTCGGGAAGATTTTCGAAGAGATAGAAGGTACTGCACTCACCATGCCCTACGATGTCCCCGCCAACGAGTTCATGAATATGGAGGGGCGCAAGATATCGGGCAGCGCTAACTGGGGCGTCTGGGGGCTGGATTTCCTCAGCCGGTATGATCCCGACGCGCTGCGCTACTACTTGACCGTATCCATGCCCGAATCCCGAGACACCGACTGGGACTGGGGCAGCTTCGTGGACCGCAACAACAATGAACTGGTCGCCAACTGGGGCAACCTGGCGAATCGGGCGCTTTCTTTCGCCTACAATAACTGGGAGGGGAAGATACCGACGCCCGGCGAACTGCGCCAGATCGATAAGGACATCATCGCCACCGTGGAGGCGGGCTTTGAGAGCGTGGGCGAACTGCTGGAGGGCGTCAAGCTGCGCGCTGCGCTGGCCGAAGCGTTCCGCATCTCCACGGAGGTCAACCGGTACATTGACCACGCCGCGCCCTGGACGGAGATCAAGACCGACAAGGAGGCTGCCGGTACGACCATCTACACTGCCATGAAGGCAATTGACTCGATCAAGATTCTGCTGGCTCCATTCCTGCCTTTCACCTGTGAGCGGCTGCATACCTATCTAGGTTATGAACAGCCCATCTTCGGAGAACAATTCACCGAGACGGTGACCGATACACTCGGCGAGCATGAGGCACTGCGCTACCGTCCGGGGGAGGCTTCCGGCAAGTGGGAACCGAGCCAGTTGGCGCCGGGGACGCCCTTCCAGAAGCCGGAGCCGCTCTTCCAAAAGCTGGAAGCGAGCGTGGCGGAGGAGGAGAGGGCCAGGATGGGGTGAGAGAGAAGAGGGGACGCGGATGAACGCGGATATACGCTGATTAGGGTATTACGACAAGAGACGCATTTACTCAGGCTCTAAGGCTTTCACGATATTGAGGGCCACAGCTTCAGCTACTTTGATGCCGTCCACGGCAGAAGAGAGGATGCCCCCCGCATAGCCTGATCCTTCGCCAGATGGATAAAGCCCGGCGATATTGACACTCTGGAAATTTCTCCCGCGCAGGATCCGGACTGGCGAAGAAGTGCGCGTTTCAACGCCGGTCAAAATGGCGTCCTCCATCACGAAACCCTTAATCTGTTTTTCAAAGACCGGCAAAGCTTCCCGGATCGCCTCGATAATATAGTCAGGCAAACTGGCGCTCAGGTCTCCCAGATGAACGCCCGGTTTATAGGAGGGCTGGACAGAACCAAATTCGGTTGAAGGGCGGCCGGCGAGAAAATCACCCACCAACTGTCCGGGCGCATCATAAGTTCCCCCGCCCAATTCAAAAGCGCGCTGTTCCCACTTGCGCTGGTAATCTATCCCGGCTAAAGGACTCTCTGGATAATCTTCGGGGG
>CBDUUP010000378.1:0-4202 GCA_965370435.1 uncultured Anaerolineales bacterium
GATGGATTCGGTCATGACTTGCAGAACCTGGCGGTCCACCTTCTCGGAGGGGATGTGGCGGCGGAAACCGGCGTCGTCCACCACGTAGCAAGGCTCGTCGCCTACCAAGACGACCTCCACGGCGTTATCGTTTTCGTCAATTACCAGTCCGGCAAAAATAGCTTTGCGGGGCATCAATTACTCCAGGGTGGTTTGTGAAAATTTAATCGGGTTCCAGTCATTCAGTTCAACTGGTCGGGTGAAATAACGTCCACGCGGGTGCCGGTCTCTTCGTAGACTCGCTGCAAGGCGTGGGGGACGATGGGGGTTGTCCAGCGGTAGATCCATTTGGCCGCTTTGGGGGTGAGGTTGATGCAGCCGTGGCTGCGAGGTTTGCCAAAGTCGTTGTGCCAGTAGGTGCCGTGGAAGGCTATGCCCCGCTCGGTGATGTAGGAGACCCAGGGAACGCCGGGGAGATCGAAGCCGTTGTAGGCCAGGTTGCCTGCGGCCATGTGGCGGGAGGGGCGTTTGTGGAAGGTGTTGTGGCGTCCTTCGGGGGTGGAATAATTGCCGTTGCTGAATCTGGCCCCGGTGGCGGTCCGGGCGGCGAAGACGGGCTGGTCCCATTCATAGGCGATGACCATCTGTTCGACGTTGAGCACCTCAATACGTTTGCCCAGAGGCGGTACATCAGGAGAGAGAGGGGCGACCTCCTCGGAGGGGATCAGGCGTATGTGGGTGGCGGGGGCGTAATAGATGAACTCCCATTTATCGTCCAGAATGCGGTACCAGGGCCGGTTCTGGCTGTCGTAGACCAGGCCGATAACCCAATAGGTAGTCTCATAATAGAACCGGTAGGCGACGTCGTTCCGGGTGTCAAGCTCCCAGTGGGCGTCGGTGTAAGGCACAGTGACCTCAGCGAGCTGCCCGCCCAGAGGGATGGCGGCGACTGGTTCCTGGAGGTCAGTGCGCACTGGCTGGATGACGCCGGAATGGACGTAGCCTTCCTCGCCCAGGCGGTACCAGATGCGGTTGTGGGCCGGTTCGTTGTCGCCTACGGTGACTTCGGTGATGGACAGCACGCTGTCTTTCCAGTGCTGCTTGATCTTATTGCCCGAAAAGGATGGGATGTCGTATAGGGTAACAGCGGGATCTATCACCCGGCCTTGCTGCCCCTCTGGCACCTGCCGCGGACGGCTGATGGAAGGCAGCGCCAGACCAAGCAAACCCAGACCACTGAGTTTGAGAAAATCCCTGCGGGAGAGCTTGGGGGAGGGGTGGAGGAGGTTCATGAGTGAGGGGAGATTAGTACATCAGGTAATTAGTGATTAGGTAATTAGGGATGAGTGGAATTTTGATCGCTTTACGCATAAGTGGCGATGTGTACTTGTGTACTTATTCCTTGTTTACCTGTTAGTAATGGACAAACACAATCGTGCCTACAACGGCGAAATCGAATAACCATCCGGCGTCTGGAATGGTGAGGTTGACGCATCCGTGGCTCATGGGCGTTCCGAAGTTATTGTGCCAGTAGGTGCCGTGCAGGCCGTAGCCCTTGTAGAAATACATCGTGTAAGGCACGTCTGGCAGGTAGTACCCCGGCCCGGCCATGTCGGTGTACCGGTATTTGACGTAGACCCGGTAGGTACCGGTGACGGTGGGATGCAGGTAGGTCCCGGTGGATACGATAAAAGTCCGTACAAGATTCGTGCCAGTGTAGGCGGAGGTTCGTTGGAGGCTGAGGTCTACGTCAATCCAGTTTTCATTAGCGCCCATGCCGGGGGGAAGCCCCGGGATGTTGGGGATGTCGGTAGGGGGGACCTGAGTTGGGATTGGGGTGTCGGTGGGCAGGGGAGTATTGGTCGGGGTGTTGGTGGGGGTGAAGGTGAGGGTGGGGGTGAAGGTGGCGGTGTGGGTGGGGGTGAGGGTGGGTTTGCCCAGGTTGACCTGGGATAAGAGGGATTGGGGTTGGTCTGAGAAGGCCAGGGAGAAAGTTGGGGTGCTGAACCAGGCGGTCAATCCGAGGAAGATAATCAGCGCGGCGACCGCCCAGGAGAGCAAAGCGGGCCGAGTCAGGGTGGTGGATTGGGAGGTGGGCATGGCGGCGACGATCTTCCGCTTGCGGGAGGCGTTGCCGGTGTGTCTGGCCCTTTTGACCGCCCAGCGCATGCCCCGGCGGGCGAGTTGGCTATCTGGATTGATGTCCAGAGCTTTTTTGAGGTATGCTAGGCTGGCCCGAGGGGAGGCCAGGGCGGCCAACAGCATCCAGGCTTCCTCGCTTTGGGCGTTCAGGGAGGTCGCTTTTTCAGCCCAGCGGCGGGCCGCCATGCGGTCGCCGCGGCGCATGGCTTTATGGGCTTGCTGGATGGCATGGGAGAAATTCGTCTCAGGTTGGCTCATGGGGCCTCTGTGGGGGAGGTTTCCTCAAGGTGAATATAACATAAAATTCCATCGGCGATCCCGCGGGCGGCGGCCTCGGTATTGTCGACCAGGTATTGGCGGTCGAGGTTGAGGAAGCCAACCTCGATGATGGCGGCGGTGGTCAGGGTATGGATTTCGGTGAAGGCGTGGTAGCTGGTCATGTCTGCGGTCACGCTGCCTGCATGGTAAGGCAGGCCGGTGGCCTGGGCGTAGCGGCTGCGCAGGCAGGCAGAGAGGCGGTCGGCTTCCTGGGGATAGGCGCTGGCCATGGTGTTGGCGACCTTGAATCCGGTAGCCAGTTCATTGATGTATGTGCAGGAGTCGGCGTGTATGGAGACCAGGGCCAGGGCCAGATACCCATTCAGCCGGGGGTCGAATTCCTCCAGCAGGTCCACCTGGTAGCCTGCCTCGGTGAGGTACTGTTGAACCAGGGAAGCGATGGGCAGGTTGATGTCCAGTTCGGTGAACCCGTCGTTACAGGTGGTTCCGGCCTCGCTCCCGTAGTGACCGGCCACGATGCCGATGATGGGGAGAGGGCGTTGGGTGGGGGCGAAGGGGGAGGATTGCCCGGTGACAACCGGGACGGCGGGGGTCAGCGCCAGGTTGAACCTATCGATCCAACCGGCGGGGATCAACCCAGCAGGGGAAGCGGCGGTGAAGAGGGTGGCGAGGAAAGCGCCGACGACGCCGACAAGCAGGATCTGCCCGAAAAAGTTCACTCTCTCAGGCGGCGGACGGCGCGGAGGGGCATTGGAGGGGTTATTTTCCATGATCTTTATCGTAATAGTACCTTAAGTTGCCCCAGGCTGGCAAGTGGATTTCGTTGAGAATTCAGGTGGTTTTTTTGTGGGGGTACGGAAATTGCACCGGGGGAGGCCCACCGGGGTGTCTCGGATGCATTTCAGATTGGGAGCAGTTAGCGACTAAAGTCGCGCCAACATTTACAAAGTCGGCCTTCGCCGACTAAAATGGCTTATAGTCCGCCGAAGGGCGGACTTTGCAGTTGTTGGTGCGACTTCAGTCGCTGTGTCGCGCCAAACTTGCCTTCAAGCTGAAATACAATCGGGATGTCTCTACGTATTGACGGGTAGGAAACCGGCGGGTATGATGGTGACGGAAGACAAGCAGATCATGAGGATTATGGAGAGATGATTATGGCAGTAGAACCGGAAGAATTGCGGGGCGCGATGCGCGGCTGGGCGACGGGGGTGACGGTGGTGACCACCCAGCACGAGGAGGTTCGGCATGGGATGACGGTGAGCGCGTTTACGTCTCTTTCCCTGGAGCCGCCGCGGGTGTTGATCTCCCTGGCCCGGGCCAGCCGGACGCGTGGGCTGGTGGAAGCGTCGGGGGTGTTTGGGGTGACGGTTCTGGGCGAGGGGCAGGAGGAAGTTTCCAACCGTTTTGCGGGCCGAGAGACAGAGGATGGAGACCGTTTCGAGAACCTGGAAACCCAAACGCTGGAGACCGGCGCGCCTCTCTTGGCAGAGGGATTGGTTTTCATGGACTGCAAGGTGGTTTCTAGCCAGGAGGTTGGCACCTCGACGATTTACATCGGCGAGGTGGTGGCTGTGAAAGAGGGAGAGAAGGAAAAGCCCTTGTTGTATTTTGATGGGGGGTATCGGGGGGTGAGGGATTAGGGATTGCGGATTGCATTGCTGTAGAGAACGCGGAGAGCGTAATTATGGAAAACAAAGACCCTAAGGGTTTTCAAAACCCTTAGGGTCTGTCTAGTGAGACGCCCTCGCGTGGGGCTGTCCCAAAAGAACGAAAAAAAGGGGAAAAGGAACACCCAAAAGCAT
>CBDUUP010000379.1:0-4185 GCA_965370435.1 uncultured Anaerolineales bacterium
GGTTATATCTTCGGTATGGATGACGCGGGCAACTACGACCCCACCGACATTGGCGTTGGCGGCGAAGGTATGATCGCGGCAGGAAACTGGATTGCCGAGCAGGTCGCCAGCGGCTTCCTTTCAGACAACACCGATTGGGACACCGCCCACGTCCTCTTTGAGACCGGAGAAATTCCCTTCTTGATGGCCGGCCCTTGGGCGCTGGATCGAATTCGAGAATCTGGCATACCCTACGGCATCACCACTTTCCCCGATGGTGGACGGCCCTTCGCTGGAGTTCAAGGATTCTTCGTGAACTCCTTCAGCGAGAATGTTCTTCTGGCCCAGGCGTTCCTGACCGAGTTCATCGCCACGGAAGACGTGATGCAGTCTCTGTTGGATGTAGGCAATCGACCCTCCGCCTTCATCCCGGTGGCTGAAGCGACCGATGACGCTGATCTGGCTGCTTTCGGTGTAGCGGGCATCAACGCCATGCTGATGCCTGCCATCCCAGAAATGGGGACCGTTTGGGGCGCATGGGGTGACGCGTTCACCCTGATCATCACCGGCGCGGAAAGTCCTGAAGTCGCTCTGTCCAACGCGGAGGCTCAGATTCGCGATTTGATCCTCGGCGCTCTGGCGGGTATGGTCAACGTGCCTGGTTCCTGGCAAGCTGCCGCTGGATGCGAAGGCGACTGGGATCCGGCCTGTGAAGTCACCGCCCTCACGCTGGGCGACGACGGCCTTTACCACGGGAGCTTCGACATAGTGGCCGGCGATTATGAATGCAAGGTCGCCCTGGATGGAAGCTGGGCGGTCAACTACGGTGTGGACGGCGCACGGGATGGCGACAACTACGCCTTCAGTATGGCGGCGGATGGCACCGTGACCTTCACTTACGACCCGGAAACACATATCTTGACCATCGAGATATCGTAACCAAAGTTTTAAAACAAGAAGGCCGAGTAATCTCGGCCTTCTTGTGGAATTATTTTCTTTACTTCTTCTGCATACCACTCAACCCCATAACCATGCTGCAATGTGATTTGCAGCCATTCTGAGCGAAAGAAATACTTCAACCACCCATGTCTGAGGAGAAAAGGGTATGAAAGTGTCTGAGCGTTCACCTGGGCCAGCCAGCGGGGATAAACGAAGCCGCCAATTCATGTCATTTCTTTTTCGATTATTACTAGTCATTGGCATTGACGCCTGGGTCATTTGGTTTAGTTACAAGCAGAGTCTCATGGGGAACTACATCCTGGTTGTGATGTTATCCGTGGTGGCGATGTTCGTGACCATCGTCCTTTTACACAATAAGGCTTATCCTTTACGCTGGATGGCTCCTGGCCTGGTGTTGATGATCCTGTTCTCGGTCTTCCCGAACCTGCTCACCATTTACGTGGGATTCACCAACTATGGAGATGGGCACTTGATCACCAAGGAACTGGCAATCGAGCAAATTGTAAAGATCAAGTATCTTCCCGAGGGAGGGGAACAATTTACCTGGACGGGATTCAAATCCGAAGAGGGGGACTATGCCCTTTGGCTGATCGACGAAAATGGAATCGGCTTCCTGGCGATCCCGGGAGAACCCCTGCGGGAACTTGGGCCGGGTGAAGAGGGGGTAGGTGAATTTGATAATAATGGCATCCCCAAAACTATAGAGGGGTATGAACGCCTGAATGCCATTCTGGTGGCGGCAGACCCTAACATAAGGGACATCAAGTTTGGGCCAGAAGATGAGGCCATCGAAATCTCGTCCCCATCGGGAGCGGCCCAATGGCAGCAATTGTATATTTACGACCCAGAACAAGACATATTTGTTGACCAGGAAAACGGGAGAGAGTATAACGCAGTTGATGGGACTTACGCCTCGGTGGATGGCCGCGAAATAATCCCCGGATACCAATCCTTCATCGGGTGGCAGAATTTCAAGGATTTCTTAGAAAGCCCCGCCCTGCGGGGGCCGCTGCTCAGGATCATCACCTGGAACTTCTTATTCCCTCTGATCTCGGTGATCAGCACCTTCGCTCTGGGCTTGGGCATTGCCATTTTATACAACGATCCGACTTTCCCTGGCAGGAGGCTCATCCGAAGTTTCCTCCTCATCCCCTACACCATTCCGAGTTTGATCACCATCTTGATCTGGCGGGGGATGTTGAACCCAGAGGTAGGAGTTATCAACCGGACGCTGACTTCGATGTTGGGCACTGCGCCGGAGTGGTTCTCTGATCCCACCTGGGCCAAAATAGCTATCCTGGTCGTGAACCTGTGGCTGGGTTTTCCTTATTTCATGCTGATATGCAGCGGGGCTTTGCAGTCCATCCCCAAAGAGATCTACGCCGCCGCCCAGGTAGATGGCACCAACCTCTGGCAGCGCTTCCGCTACATTACGCTGCCTCTTCTACTGGTCGCTGTAGGGCCTTTGCTGCTGGCGTCCTTTGTCTTCAATTTCAACAACTTCAACTTGATCTTCTTGTTCTTGGGGGGAGGGCCGCCGATCTCGGGCGCGGCCACGCGGGCCGGGCATACCGATATTATGATAAGTTACGTCTATAATCTGGCCTTTGAGGGCGGGCGGGGCCAGAACTTCGGCATGGCGGCGGCGGTGACGCTGTTGATCTTCATCATTGTGGTCGTGATCACATTGTTCCAATTCCGCTACACCCAGATGTGGGAGGAGGTTGGCGAAAATGTCTAACCAAAAAACTCAAGCAACCGGTTTCCGGCAAACCTGGCGCAGGCTCAGCACCTCCATGACGGTGCAGCGCCGAGTGGGACTCATCGTCCGTTGGATCATCGCCGTCATCCTGATCCTTTTCTCGATTTTTCCGGTGATCTGGATTATCTCGGCCTCCTTCAACACTACCAGTTCCTTGGCGACTCAAACCCTGATCCCAGAGAAGGCGGGATTAGATAACTACCGCACCCTATTCACCAGCGACAATTTCCCTTTTAAAACCTGGATCTGGAATTCGGTGAAGATCACCTCCATCACGACGGTCCTATCGGTATTCATCACCACCGTCGCCGCCTATGCTTTTTCGAGGTTCCGCTTCTATGGCCGCCAAACATTGATGAAATTCATGCTTCTTTTGCAAGTCTTCCCTTCGCTGTTGTCCATCGTGGCGCTCTTCACCTTGATTTCGCAGGTTGGAGATGTGCTGCCCGTTTTTGGCCTGGACACTCACGCAGGGTTGATCCTGGTCTATCTGGGCGGGGCCATGAGCATCAATATCTGGTTGATGAAGGGCTTCTTTGACACCATCCCCCGGGACATTGACGAGTCGGCTATGGTGGATGGGGCCACCCATTGGCAGATTTTCACCCAATTGCTTTTACCCTTGATGAGGCCCATCCTGGTAGTGGTCGCCATCTTGACCTTCATCGGCACCTTCGGCGATTTCGTTGTGGCCCGCATTTTGCTCAAGACCACCGAAAACTACACTTTGATGGTCGGCTTGCAGATATATACCTCGGGGATGTTTTCCCAGAAGTGGGGGGTGTTCGCCGCCGGAGCCTTGCTGGGCGCATTGCCTATCATGGTTGTGTACCTGCTCTTGCAGGACCAGATCGTTGGCGGCTTGACCCAAGGAGCCGTAAAAGGATAGTGAGTGAATAAGAATTCATGGCTGAATTTTCCCGGCCTGATTGGGAAGGCCATGCTGATGTATCAGCATGGCCTTTCATCTCTAGGAGACCGAGAGCGCAAGCATGAATGAAAACATCTTCGGCAGAATGCAAAAGTTCAACCGGCAGGCCCGATATTTGAGGGATAGTTTGCCCGGCGTCAAACACCTGAACCAGATAGACTCTCGAAGCCTGAAAAATTCAATCGTATTGACCGTCACCGTCGAACTCGATCAGGCGATTGACCGGGTGGAGTGCTTGATCACAGAGCCGGAGGAGCAGACAATTCCCTTTGAATTGGCAGACACCGAATGGGATCTACTCAATTGGGCGTATTATCAGGTCTGGCAGGCCGAGATTCCGAATCAGCCCGATGATACCCTCGTCCGCTACCAGATCAAGGCCTACCCTCTCGATGGGGGCGAGCCTATCCCGGCGGATGGGGGCGCAACCTTCTCCTATCTCTTTGGGGAAATGAGACCGCCCGACTGGGCCACGGAGGCCGTCATCTACCAGATATTCCCGGATCGTTTCCACCCTGGAGAAGGCCGGGATTGGAACCCGGTGGACTCCCTG
>CBDUUP010000380.1:0-4150 GCA_965370435.1 uncultured Anaerolineales bacterium
GGTGTTCCTGGTCTTCCGCAAAGAATTTGACAGCGTTATGGATGGGATCGTATACGCCGGGATTGCCGCTCTGGGGTTCGCCGCCTCCGAAAACGTCCTCTATCTGTTCAGGACTTATCTAGAAGAAGGCACAGGGGCGATGGCCTTTGTCTTCGTCCTGCGCATTGTGATGGGCGGCTGGAACCACGCCTTCTACACCGCCTGGACCGGGATTGGCCTGGCCATATCCCGCTTGAACCGCAACATCCTGGTTAAGTTCGCCGCCCCGGTTGTGGGGTGGGGGTTGGCCGTCCTCGCCCACTCCATCCACAACAGCTTGCCCACCCTGCCCATTGTGATGGGATTGCCCGTGGAAGCTTCCTTGATCGGATTGCTGTTCATGTTTCTCCTGGATTGGAGCGGGTGGATCTTAATGTTCATCATTATCTCCTTCGCCTTATACCGTGAGAAACGCTGGCTGAAAGAATATCTCCAAGAAGAAGTGCAGAACAACGTCATCACCCAGGATCATTATCGAGTCGCCACCTCCGCCTGGGCGCGCTCTTTCGCCCGTCTGGGAGCCTTGACCTCCGGCCGCTACCGGGCCACCAAACGCTTCTACGACCTGGCCACCGACCTGGCCTTCAAAAAACACCAGCGCGCCAAAGTCGGCGAAGAAGGCGGCAATACCGCCCTCATCGAAAAACTGCGCGCCGAACTCGGCCAATTAGCCCCCCAGGTGCCTGCCTGAACTCGTGGTAAAATTAATTCACAACCCCCCGCCCCCATAGCTCAGTGGACAGAGCGCTGCCCTCCGAAGGCAGAGACCTGCGTTCGAGCCGCAGTGGGGGTACAGACTTCAGAAGAACCGCTTGAGAATGATATCGAGCGGTTTTTTGCATTGATATGGTTTGATGCTAGAGCAAAACTGGATGAATTGATAATTTCTCCCAGTGGGCCAATTTGAAAATTTTAAGATTCATAATGAAAGAAATTTGACCCAATGTGGAATAATAAGTATTGAAAGGAAATGTTGTTCGTACAAATAGGGGTTAAAATGTCTACTTAGTAGCATATTATTGATTTCTTGTGGATGAGGACATCATTTTTTTGCATATTTTCTGGGTCTTCCATCGTAATTTACTAGTAATTGAGGCCCGTGTGTAACCACAAGCAAAAAGAGTTCCTAACTATTTTCTCTGTGAAACGGCAAAAACGCTCAATTTTATACAACATTAGATCGCACTCTATTTTACCTATAAAGACCAGTTTTTTAGAATTTCATATAAAGGAGAAAGATAACCACCAAAATAAACCATGACCCGGCTGCCGCAATAATCGGTTTATTGCGGTCTGAAGAAGTTTCTGGCTGCCAGTCAGAAGCCAGAATCTTGGATCATAGGTCAAACTAACAATTACAGAATATTGAAAATCGTGCAGTATTGCTGCTTATCATCCTGTTAGGCTGTTCCATACGGCATCTGTTACAAAATGAGGAGGTGATACCCATCGAATTACAAGAAATTGAGGTAGTAAGTCCAGTTAGCGGTGAATAAGTATGTCGGTATGAAAACAAACAACCTGGCAAAAAAGGAGTTTCCAAATGTCTCTTATGATTAGAGTTAATATGACGATCATAAATAACTATAAATTTCCCGTTAAATGCGTGGATATAAGTTGTGGGAAGTTTAATAATATGTCTGTTGGTACATCAGTCGGGGCTGGAAAACAGGAAACATTTAATGCGGACCTGTCCCTCCTGTTATTTTGTGCTTTCGAAGAGGAGCAATACGGGTTTCAGTGGGAAATGGGCATGGGTGCTATTCCTTTTCCTGGATTGGAAAAAACTAAACACGCCTGTGGTTACACGAATTCGGGTTTGCAGAGATACGAGGCCCATGACAATCAGCTCAACGTGACTTACAGACTCGGAGAACCTAACTTGGCAAGCTGGAGCAATTCTGACTATCACAAAGGTATGAGTCCGAGTTATGGACATTGTAAATGGCCAACATGAAAGGAAGACGTTTTCCTATTCCTGCCTGAACCCAGCCTAACAAAACGCCCCAGCCGGCTGCCCGTAAATACTTAGTTCATGGCTATTTTGCATGGGCGGTCCATCGTGACAAGGAGATTTTGAGAGAAGAAGATCACAAGCGGTTCTCAAGCACTTAGCCAGTGATAATTTCTCCCTCGCCTCCAAGGCCTCGGTTGTGGCGCTGCAAAATAGGATATTAGCGTAGCTAGGGAAAATTCGCTTCCCATAGGGAAGCGAATTTTCCTTAATAGGAATGGAGAAAGAGATTATTCGCAGTTTGTCACCTTACAAGTACTGCATGAAAAAGAACCGCTATTCTAAGATCAGTATCCCAAAAATACCTTCGAATCCAAATAATGAAAGCCCCATAATAAAACCCGCAATTCTAAGAATCACTTTAGAAACCCATAAAAACCCTCATTCCCAGACTTAATCCCCTATAATACCCCCATACCGTGCGCGCACCAAAACATCATCCCACCCACGCGCCACATACAAAGGAGAGACCCAAATGAACCGAATACAAACCCTGGCCCTTCTTGGCCTGCTCCTCCTCTCGGCCTGCGGCGGAACCCCCGTCGCCCAAGGGGACGATGTCGTCACCGTTTACCTGTCACCCACCTGAGGATGCTGCGGCAGCTGGGTTCAGTACATGGAAGAGAACGGCTTCACCGTCAATGTCGTGAACATTGATAATCTCGCCGGGATAAAATCCCAATACCAAGTACCTACAGAACTCCAGGGTTGCCATACAGCCATCGTTGGTGGCTACGTGTTCGAAGGCCATGTGTCCGTCGCTGAAATTAACAGAGTGCTCACCGAAAAACCCGCCATCCTCGGCATAGCCGTTCCAGGCATGCCCCCCGGCTCCCCCGGAATGGGACCCATTGGCAGTGGAGGCCCATATGACGTGATCGCATTCGACGAAACCGGCCCCCTCGAAGTCTACGCCAGTTACCCTAAATAAATCCAATCCCACCCCACCCCAGCAGACCGCCCTCCGACTCCAACCGCCCGAGGGCGCTCTGTGTTTATTTAGATTTGCATTCAAATCGCACTGGGTGTAATACAATTTGGGGTATTTGGCGACTAATATCGCGGTAACGTTTGCATAGTCGCCCTTCGCCGACCATAAGAGATTTTAGTCCGCCGAAGGGCGGACTTCGCAGTTGTTGGTGCGACTTCAGTCGCTGTGTCGCACCAAACTCGCCCCCAAACTGAAATACACTCAATCGCACTGTACCGCATGACATAAAAAAGTCTCCCTCCTCCTCACATCAAGACCCTCTACCTGACCACTCAGACCACTCAGACAAAGTTTTACGCGTGCACCGTTCCATCCGGCATGATCGCCCCCTTCAAACGAGCCTCCTTCAAGTCAGCCCCCTCCAGATTGGCCCCCCGCAAATTAGCATTGCGCAAATTCACACCCATAAAAATCGCCCCTCCCATATTCGCCCCCGTCAGATTCGCCCCTTGCAGATTGGCCGCATTCCCCAGCTTAGCGTTCATCAGCGTGGCCCCTCGCAAATCAGCATTCGCCATGATCGTCCCGTCCAACGTCGCCTCCCGCAAATTAGCATTCACCATGATCGCCCCCTCCAGATTAGCGCCTCGCAGGTTGGCCCGGATCGCGACCAAACCGGTCAGCCTGGCATTCACCAACACCGCCCCCTCCAGATTGGCCCCTCCCAGGTTGGCGCCCTCCAGATTGGCATTAGACAAAGCCGCGTTCAGCAGCACCGCCCCCTGCATATTGATCTCCGGCAGCTCCATCCCCTCCAGATTCACGCCCGACAAATTGGCGTTCACCAGCAGCGTCCCCTCCATATTCGCCTCTTGAAGCTGGGCATTGACCAGGATCGCATTAGTAAAATTGGCCTTCATCAACTTCGCCCCCCCCAGTTTAGCGCTAGGGAGATTAGCCTCCCTCAAATCCGCCCCCTCCAGATCAGCAGTGCGCAAATCCGCAGACAGAAGGTTAGCCCCTTGCAGATTAGCCCCCCGCAAATCCGCCAACACCAAATCCGCCCCTCGCAAATCAGCCCCCGACAAATCAATCCCCACCAGCCACAAAGGGCCGGGTCGATTCAGCAGGTCGTACACTTTCCAGGGTTCAATGTTTGCCATTGC
>CBDUUP010000381.1:0-4133 GCA_965370435.1 uncultured Anaerolineales bacterium
CCAAACCCTGTACCACCGGGGCCATTATGACGGCCTCGGGGCGGGTGCCGAAGATGGATAAAACGCGTAGAGTAGGCATGGTTGCTTTGGTTTGCTTTTTTGCCATTTCTGACCCTCACCCCCGGCCCCTCTCCCTGGAAGGGAGAGGGGAGTTGTCCGAAGACTTGAGGTCGAGGACGATGGGGTGTGGGTCAACGATGATTAATTATTTCATTTTCTTCTTTGAACCTACGCCCAGGCGAAACACGCGGAACCCTTCCGCTTCCCAGGTTTCTGGAGGCCAAGCGTTCACCGCGTCCACCACCACACGGGCGGGGGTGAGGGCGGCGACCTCCTGGGGCGTCAGGCCGGTGAAGGCGTTGTGTTTGACCAGCAGCAGGATCACCTCGGCATCCGCTAGAGCGGCTTCCAGGGTGGGCGCATTGGGGATGTTCTCGATTTGAGTTTTCTCTCGGTGGTAGGGTTCGTGAGCTGTGACCGCCGCTCCCGCATCTTTCAGCAGGTGAGCGATGGCGATGGCGGGGCTTTCGCGCAGGTCATCCACGTTTTCTTTAAAGGTCAACCCCAGGACGGCGGCTCGCTTCCCGGAGAGTTCGCCCACCGCTCGCTTGACCAGGTCCAGCACGAAGGCCGGTTGGGCATCGTTGACCTCACGGCTGGCGCGGATGAGAGGGGTGATGTCAGGAGCCGCCTCGACCAGGAACCAGGGGTCCACGCCGATGCAGTGGCCGCCCACGCCGGGGCCGGGGCGCAGGATGTTGATCCGGGGGTGGCGGTTGGCGAGGGCGATGGCCTCCCAAACGTCTATGCCCACCCGGTCGGCCAGACGGCTGAACTCGTTGGCCAGGGCGATGTTGACATCCCGGGTGGTATTTTCCATCAATTTGACCATCTCGGCGGTGGTGGCGTCGCTGAGGATGATCTCGCCTTTCACGAAGAGGGCGTAGAGGTCGTGAGCGGCCTGGGAGGAGGCCGGGGTCACGCCTCCCACCACACGGTCATTTTCAATTAATTCCTGGACGATCTTGCCGGGCAGCACCCGCTCGGGCGAGTAGGCCAGGTGAAAATCATCCCCGGCGCGCAGGCCGGAGCTTTCCAGAATGGGCTGTACTATATCGGTGGTGGTGCGGGGCGGGGAGGTGGATTCCAGGATCACCAGGCTGCCGGGCCGCAAGTGGGGGACGATGCTCTCTGTGGCGGAGACCACGTAACTCAGGTCGGCGCGCTTTTCTTCCTTGAACGGGGTAGGCACAGCGATGATGAAGGCGTCGGCGGGTTCAGGTTGTTCGCTGACAGTGAGGTTGCCGGAGGTTATAGCGCGCTCCACCAGTTCACGTAGGCCCGGTTCCTGGATATGGACGCCGCCGTTGCGCAGGGTTTTGACCACCTCCGCGTTCACATCCACGCCCACGACGCGCAGGCCGTGGGTGGCTAATGTGCTGGCCGTGGGCAGGCCAATGTAACCCAAGCCGAGGACACAAACTTTCTTGAATTCCAAAAAAAGCTCCTTATTAGAAATTACCGCCATATTATCTCACAGAACCTGGAGGAAACATCAGCGTGCCTTTGGCGGAAGGCCAAAAGTGTTGTCCTTGTCTGCTATAGTTGCTCTCAAGCGTCAACGTACCCTTGACCTCATTTCACCGTCTCAACAGCCAACCGCCGGCGTTGTTCCCGGATGGCCCGCCACTTGGGTTCGTCCTCAATGCGGGCCTCGTTCAAACGTTTGTAAAGGCCGTCTCGGGCCATAAGCTCTTCATGGGCGCCCATCTCGACGATTTTGCTCCCTTCCAGGACTACGATCACATCGGCGCTGCGGATGGTGGAAAGGCGGTGGGCGATGACGATGGTGGTCCGGCCTACGATCAGCCGCTCCAGGGCTTGTTGGATCAGCATTTCGGTCTCGGTATCCACCGAGGAGGTGGCCTCGTCCAAGATCAAGATGGGGGCGTCCTTGAGCACAGCCCGGGCGATGGCGATGCGCTGCCGCTGCCCGCCGGACAACTTGACCCCCCGTTCGCCGATCATAGTGTCATAGCCCTGGGGCAGTTGGAGGATGAACTCGTGGGCGTTAGCGATTTTGGCCGCTTTGACCATTTCCTCTTCTGTGGCTCCAGGGAGGCCAAAAAGGATGTTGGCCCGCGCGGTTCCGTGAAAGAGGAATACGTCTTGAAGCACAATACTGATCTGCTCTCGCAGACTCTTGAGAGTCAGGTCGCGGAGGTCGTGTCCATCCAGGGCGATGGACCCCTCGCACACGTCGTAAAATCGGGGGATGAGGTTGGCTAAAGTGGTCTTGCCCACCCCAGTCGGCCCCACCAGCGCGACGACTGTGCCGGAGGCAATATTGAGATTGATGGACTCCAACACCACGTCCCCCATCGCATAGCGAAACCCCACATTCTTTAGAACAATCCCGCCTTTGGCTCGCCCGGCCAACTCGACCGCCTCGGGGCGTTCGACCATGTCGGGCTGCTCCTCCAGAAGCTCGGATACGCGCTCCGCCCCCGCCAGGGCCTGCTGAACGTTCTCCCAGGCCCCGCTCAGGTCTTGGACCGGCTGATAGAGCATCCCTAGGTATAGGAAGAAGGCCACCAGGTCTTCGATGGGCATGGTTTGGTTCAACACGATCCGCCCGCCAAAGTAGATGAGGACGATGGTGCCCAGGGAGGAGGCGAATTCGACAAAGGGCCGGAACAAAGCCATCAAACGCAAAGCGCGGAGCATTGAATCGCGGTAGCGGTAGATATGGCCGCCGATGTTGGCGCGCTCGACATCTTCCCGGGTGAAGGCTTTAATTTCACGGATCCCGGAGAGATTGTCGTTGAGGGCGGCGTTGAACTCCCCCAACACAACCTGGCGTTCGCGGAACGCAGGCCGCACGTACTTGGTGAAACCCTGCATAGCCAAGACAATGAACGGAATGGGGATCATACTGAACAAGGCGAGCTGCCAATTCATGGTGAGCAGCACCGCGCTCACGCCGATCAGCATAAGGACATTCACCAACACATTGGGGATAGCGTGGGCGATCAATTCCTCCAGCAGGTTGGCGTCATTGACCATCCGCGACATGAGCTGGCCGGTTTGCTTGTCCTCGTAGAAACGGAGCGACAGACGCTGCAAATGCTCATACACATCCACCCGGACGTCGGCGACCACGCTCCAGCCTGCCACGTGGGCCATGTAGCTCCTGATGAACCGCAGACCGGTGCGGACGACGTAGATGAGTAGGGCCAGCAATGCCAACTGGGTGATGTACTCCACCGCCTCCGGCCCGGCGGATGGGTCGGTGGCGGTGGCGATCATGTTCTTGATGAGCCAGGGGGCGAACAACTGCACGCCGACCAGCAAGAGCATACTGACTACTGTCAATGCCAAGGGGCGGACGTTTCGACGAGCATATTTGAACAAAAACAATAACGGCTTCAATACGTTATCCTCCAGAGGGCGGCGAGGGTTATTTTCCGTGGCGAGGGCAAGATTTTTGGATATTATACCCAAGACTTTTCGAACAGGATGCAATAAATGATAATCGCTCGTTGTAGTAGACGAGTGATAGCGTCCTTGAAGCGCTCTCACGGGGGCTGCGGAGGTCTTCCACCTTGCAATTTAGAAGATAGTTCGTTTATAATCCGGGGGGAAACAAAGAATGATTGACAAACTAAAGAAGGCCAGTGAGAAAAATCCATGCAAGTAACAATCTTGAGAGAAAACGAAATCCGAGAGTGCGTCAGTATGAACAAGGAGGCCGTTGATGCGGTTGCCCTGGGATTCACGCGCCTTGTGGAAGGCAAGGTTAGTTTGCCGCCGATCATCCGCGTGGATGTGGAAGCCAACCAGGGGGAAGTGGACATCAAGACCGCCTATATCGAAGGGCTGGATCACTTCGCCATTAAAATTGCTTCCGGTTTTTTTGGCAACCCGTCCATTGGGCTGCCCTACGGGAGCGGGATGATGGCGCTGATGAGCGCCAAGACTGGCTTCCTCGAAGCAATTTTGCTCGATAATGGGTACCTGACCGACCTGCGAACCGGTATCGCCGGAGCCATCGCAGCCCAACACCTGGCCCCAGCGCAGATAACGACCGCCGGGGTGATCGGGTCGGGCGTCCAGGCGCGCTACCAGATCCG
>CBDUUP010000382.1:0-4128 GCA_965370435.1 uncultured Anaerolineales bacterium
CATCAACCGCCAGATCGCCGCCGACGCGGAATTAATTACCGGTACGCCGGAGGAAGTCAAGGCCAATCTGGAAGAACACATCCGCACAGTGCCTTATTTCAGCCAGTTGTTCGTGCTGGATGCAGACGAGAACCCGGTCGCCGGGTATCCGATCCTGAATTACAACAGCCTGTTCCCCACGCCGGAAGAGTTGGTCGGGGTGGGGTTAGCCTTGCAGGGCGTGGTCTTTCAATCTTATTCCGTGCCCGCCAGGGAGGGCGGATCGGCGGCTCTGCTTTCATTCATTTCCGCCCTTCAAGATGAAACCGGCCAGGTGCGGGGCGTCTTGCTGGGCCGCAGCGACCTGAGCGCCAACCCCTTCACCCAACCGGTCATCACCAACCTGAACAGCATCCTCGCCCTGGACGGGGAGGGCATTTTATTGGATGAGAATGGCTACATTCTCTACCATCCAGATTCAGATCAGGTGATGACCCGTTATTCAGGCGTTATAGGCGGGGAGACAGCCGAATTCTACAGCGACATCGCCGCGGACGGCACCCGGCGGCTGGTGCAGTACCAGCCCGTGATCGGGCGCGATTGGGCTATCCTGGTCAAGGTCCCCGCCCAGCAAGCCCAGCAGCTATCCTTGACCATTGCAGTCCCGCTGTTGGGGATGGTGCTGGTGTTTTCAGCGGCGGCTCTGGCGGTCTTGCAGATAGGGCTGCGGACCGTCACTCGCTCTCTCAAGAACCTGGCCGGAGAAGTGGACGACCTCGCCCAGGGCCACCTGGACCATCCCATCACCGTGTTTGGGGAGGACGAAGTTGGTCAATTGGCGCGCGCCTCTGAATTGATGCGGGTGAACCTGAAGGCCCGCCTGGATGAACTCAACCGCCTGCTTCTGGTGAGCCAGGGTGTGGCCTCCAGCCTGGAGATGGAATCATCGGTGCGCCCTATCTTAGAAGCGGCTTTGACCACCGGCGCCCACTCGGCCCGGGTGGCGCTGGCTGCGGCGGCCACCCCCGGCCTGGCCTCGGAAGCCCCCTCGGTATACAGCCTCGGCCCGGCGGGAGACCGCTACCGCAACCTGGACGCCCAGATACTCCCCCTGGCGGAGGAGCAAGACCGCATCGCCTTGACCAACCCTTCCCGCGCTCGCACCTTGATATTCGACCCCGATACCCCGCCCCCGGAGGCCCTGCTGGCGCTGGCCTTGCGCCACGAAAATCTCTTCTACGGCGTGCTGTGGGTGGCCTACGACCAGCCCCATAATTTCACCGATGAGGAAGTTCGCTTCCTGACCACGGTGGCGGGCCAGGCCGCGCTGGCCGCCGCCAACACCCGCCTCTTCCTGAATGCCGAGATCGGACGCCAGCGTCTGGCCGCCATCCTGGCTTCCACGCCCGACCCGGTCCTGGTCACCGACCAACAGAACCGCCTGCTCTTAGCCAACCCGGCGGCCTGGGAGGTCTTCAGCCGCATGGACGTGGACCTGGTGGAGGGGCTGCCGGTGGAGGAGAATATCCCCCAGGCAGAGTTGGTCGAAATGCTGCGCGCCTCCGATATTGAACTGCAATCCGCCGAAATTACGATGGGCGACAACCGGGTGTATTTTGCGATGGCCTCTTCCGTGATCGCCGAGGGCCAGCGGGTGGGACGGGTTTGCGTGCTGCGTGAGATCACCCGTTTCAAGGAGTTGGACACCCTGAAATCCGACTTCGTGGCGACCGTCAGCCACGACCTCCGCTCTCCCTTAACCCTGATGCGCGGCTACGCCACCATGCTGGAAATGGTGGGCGAGTTGAACGAACAGCAGATAGGCTATATCCGCAAGATCGTGGACGGAGTGGAGAGCATGTCCGGCATGGTGAACAACCTGTTGGACCTGGGCCGTCTGGAGGCGGGGATAGGCTTGCAGGTGGAGAAGGTGCCGGTGATCGATACTGTGCAGCAAGTGGTGGAGACCCTCCGCATCCAGGCCACCCAGAAACGCATTGACCTCAGCACCGAGATTCCCTCCAACACGGTCCCCATGATCGAGGCCGACCTCCCCTTGCTCAAGCAGGCCCTCCAAAATTTGGTGGATAACGCCTTGAAATACACCGAGTCGGGAGGCAAGGTTCAGGTGCGGCTGTCCACCCGGCCCGACAGCCTGCTCTTCGAGGTGCGGGATACCGGCATCGGCATCGCCCCGGTGGACCAGGCCCGCCTCTTCGAGAAATTCTACCGTTCCGCCGGGCGCAAGACCCGCAGGCAGCGCGGCAGCGGGCTGGGCCTGGCTATCGTGAAATCCATCGCCGAGCGGCACGGCGGGCGAGTCTGGGTGGAGAGCCGCCTGGGCCAGGGCAGCAATTTCTCCATGCTCATCCCCCTGCGCCAGCCCATCCTGGAGACGGAGGGGTAGGGGAGTTTGCAGAGCGATTGATGGCACTGGCGTTGATATTATCTAAATGATCAAATCGTCAATCGCCTAAGTTCAGAAGAAAGGAGCACAAGTGAACGATTCAAGTGATTTTCCCATCGAAACAACCATTGAACATGCCCTGGAGCTATTCAATTCGCATACTTGAGGGGAATCGGTGCTCCTTGCGGTCAGCAAGGCAACTGGACAGGATCACGACTGTATTCCCCGCATCGCCGCCGGTTTAGCGGGAGGCCTGGGCGTGGGAGAAGTGTGTGGGGCTGTGTCCGGCGCCGTAATGGCGATTGGGCTTGTATTCGGACAGGATGAGGCCGGAGGGATGGCAGTTTATACCAAGACCAAAGAATTCATGCGCCGGTTTGATGAACTTAATGGCGCGGTGCGGTGCAATGACCTCACCGGTTTGGACATGAGCGACGAAAAGGCGATGAGCCTGTATTTCGCCCAGAATCTCAAGGAGAAAACTTGTGATGGGCTTGTGAGCGGCGCGGTACAGATATTCCATGACTTGATGGAGGAGTAGGGAGAGGGGGTTGGAGGGCGAGGGAGAATGGGAAAGGATCAATTCTCTGCCGCCCTTTGAGCGGCCCTCCAACCGGCTTGAGGACCAATAACAGTATTGTTCAGCAGTGATCCCTTTCATGAGGCGAAGAGACATGAATTCAGACGAAATTTCTATGAACGGAAATCATAGGAGACAAATAATCTTATCCAAGGTTGTCGGCTTGCTTGGCGTATTTGGCCTCATAGTATCTGCATTTCTGCTGGATAATTATTTGGTGTTGGGATCGCAGAATGACTATCTCACCGTCCAAGAAGTAATGGAGAATAGGTATTCATTGAACGGAAAGAACGTTACCATCAGGGGAAATATTAATATTCTATATATAATGCAAACATTGCTGCTTTGTATACCAGATACTTGCCACTGCAACGACACTTACGTGGAATATAGTTTTGATGGGATTGAAATAGATGAGTTATCATGTAGCGGTGATCAATGTGCAATACAATGCTCCCCATTCAATCCTCAAACAGGAGATGTGTATATTTTTGTAGGGACCTTATTGGTTAGAGGTGAGAGAATTATATTGAGAGATATTGATTTTGAAGCCTCCCGCCAATTAATTGAAGGGCGATGGGTGCCAATTCCCACAGGTGCGTTTAACGTTCGGATAAATAGATAATCATTACTCTTGAGTACCCCACCTCTAGGTTAATTCATCCGCGATCACTTCCATGAAGGGCGGCGCCACTGCGGGGTCAAAATAGATTCCCGTTTCCTCTCGAATGATCTGCAACGCCTGGTCGGGCGGGAAAGCTTTTCGGTAAGGGCGGTCGGAGGTCAATGCGTCCCACACATCCACGATGGCGAAGATACGGGCGCTGGCGGGGATGTCTTCCCCTGCCAGGCCGCGGGGGTAGCCGCTCCCATCCCACTTCTCGTGGTGGCAGTAGGGGATATCCAGGGAGGGGCCAAGAAAATCGATCTGGGAGAGCATTTGATGGGCAAAGGTGGGGTGCTGCTGCATCGTTTTCCGTTCGGCCTCGGTCAAGGGGCCGGGTTTGAGCAGGATGTTATCGGGAACCCCCATCTTGCCGATGTCGTGGAGCAGCGCGCCCCGGCGCACATGTTCCAGGCTGCTCACCTCCATCTCCAAAGCCCAGGCCAGACGCACGGTCATCTCGGCCACCCGCTGGCTGTGGCCTTCGGTTTCCAGATC
>CBDUUP010000383.1:0-4121 GCA_965370435.1 uncultured Anaerolineales bacterium
CATCTCCGGGCTGGAGCATTTTTTGTTCGATGCGTTTTCCATTGACGAAGGTGCCGCCGGTGGAGGTCAGGTCAACCAGGAGATAACGATCCCGGATGGCGATCAAGCGGGCATGGGCGCGGGAGACTCGCAGGTCGTCAATGACCAGGTCGTTGGTGCTGCGGCGTCCGACGTAGATCTCGTCTTTGGTGAGCGGGAATACCTGGGCGCTGTTCACGACCAAAAAAGCCTTGTGGGCCGGGGATGGGTCTTTTTCGTTCTCCTCGATCGGTTTTTCCATGCCGGATGACTTTCGCTTACTATGGATGGCGGGAATAATATGCTATAGATTATGGTATTTATTATACTGGAAAACTGTGGGCTTGGGTGGAACGTTGGAACGATGAAAAACTGAAACACTGAATCGCTGAAATGCTGAAGCGTTGAAAAACTGAAACGCTTTACTGGGCTGTGATTATGTCTGGGGCGGGTGTTGTTGGATCAGGGAAGGGACCAAATGGTGAAGTCTTGGAATTCGGTGACTTCTCCGGGGACTTCGTCTCCGGCGAAGAATCCAGTTAGGACGACGATGTCGCCAGGTACAATCCAACTGCTCAAGTCCAAAGAACCGGCGTATTCATCGTTTATGAACAGCCATCCTACTTCGCCTTCAGCGATCAAGGTGAGGCGGTTGCTTTCACCGGCAGATACATTGATCGGCTCCCGACCACGAAGAACTACCAGGTCTTCGCCTCCAATGCGGCTGAACAAGGCCCAGATCCCATTCGAATCGACTGACAGGATCAGGAATCCACCCTGGTCGAAACGGAAAATTATTCCTATATCCCATGTGCCAACGGTGGAGTCATAGGGAACCAGGAAATTGATATCTGCAATAAAATCTTGTTCATCTTCAAAGGCAGGAAAGGTTTCAAATTGTTCATCGTCATCGTGGAGAAGGCTGCCATCAAAAGGCCCGAAAAGGGGGCGTCCCAGGATGGATAGGTCCGGGAGGAGGCGGTTGGAAATATCCTCGTAGAATTTATCCACTGCGGCCTGGTAGGCATCTGCGGTGGCAGTTTGTTGGGCTTGTTGGGTGAAGGTTGCGTCCAGCCGAGATTGGGCGGTGGCGGTGACGGCGATGGCGGTTTGGGTGAAGGGGGCCTGGGCGGTGAGGGTGGCGTTGATTGTGGCCTGGTGGGGGGCGGTGTAGTGGCGGGTGGGGGGGGGGGTGTTGGTGGGGGTGTTGGTAGGGGTGTTGGTCAGGGTGGGCTTTAGGTAAACATAGGCTGCGCCGCCGCCTGCGGTGAGGAGGACGATGCAGATAGCGATCAGGAGGATGACGGCGCAACCCCAGAGCCAAACGTTACGGGTTTTAGATTTTTTGGACATGGCCTGTTTCTCTTCGGTGGATTTGGTTGGTTTTGATGGATACTATAGCAGGATTTTCTCTGCATGGCAAGGATAAGGCGGGGTCTTAGGATTGGGATCAGGGAATTCTCCAAACGGTGAAATCGGTGAAGCGGGTGGTCTCTCCGGGAATTTCGTTTCCTAAAAGGCCCGTTGCAGGTAGTATGTCGCCAGCTCCCGTCCAATCACTTAAATCTAGAAAGGCGATGAAATCGCCATTGAGAAACAACCAACCTTCATTATCATAGGCAACCAATAAGATTTCGTTGGTTTGCCCCAGAAGTGTATTTAAGCGAATCGAACCCGAATCGATGTCGATGTATGCTCCGTTATTGAGCAACCACAGTTCCCAATGCTGATAAGTGTCGAAAACCAGGAAAAAATGTTTGCGAGGAGAGCGGCTGCGGCGGAACAAAAAGCCTATATCCCAACTTCCACGGCTTGAAGCGTAAGGGACTTGAAATACAATTTTGGTAACGAAGTTATTGAGGTTTACTCCAGAGGAATAAGTTTCGAAATAATAATCTTCTTCATGGTCTATACTCCTATTATGGGGGCCAAAAATTGGCGGGTCGAGGAAGGAAAAATCAGGGTAATGCTGCTCTCCTAGTTCTTCAAGGAAATGGGCCAGGGCAACTTGGTAGACCTGGGCAGCGGCGGTCTTTTCAGCATATCTGGTGGCGATGGCATCCATATGAGCCTGGTAGGTGGCGGTTTTGATGACGGCGGTTTGGGTGAGGGGAGCCTGGGCGGTGAGGGCGGCGTTGATGTGGGCCTGCTGGGTAGCGGTGTAATCCAGGGTGGGGGTGTTGGTGATAGTGGAAGCGGTAGTGGGATTAAGATAAACATATGCCGCGCCGCCTCCTGTGGTGAGAATCACGATACAAGAACCGATCAGGATGATGGCGGCGCAACCCCAGAGCAACAGGTTGTGTTTATTGGGCTTTTGGGTCATGGCTTAACTTTCATTGTGTTTGAGGTGATGGGATGAAAACAATCACCGGATATTCTTGGAGACGGGTGATTAATTATGAATTGGAATCAGGGAATTTTCCAAACAGTGTACTCCGAGAATCGAGTGGTTTCTCCATTAATTTCATGTCCGCTCCAAAGTCCAGTGGAGGCCATTACATCGCCAGTTCCCATCCAATCACCTAAGTTTAGGTGGGCGATGAAATTGCCATTGAGGAACAACCAGCCTTCATTATCGTAAGCAACCAAGAGGATTTCATTGGTCTGCCCTACTGTTGTATGTGAAATCGTTGAACCTCGTTCGATGAAACTATATTCTCCATCAATGTAGATGTCTATGCCCCAGTCCCCGTCAGAATCAATAGCCAGATGAAAATATTGTTGAGGTGAGTGACTGTAGCGGAACAAAAAGCCCATATCCCAACGTCCACGGCTGGCAGCATAAGGGGCATGAAATACAATTTGGGTGACAAAGTTATTGAGGTTTACCCCAGCGGGAAAAGTTTCGATAAACCCATTTTCTACCTTATGGGGTAAACTGCCATGGTTGGGACCAAATATAGGCGGGTCGAGGAAGGATAAATCTGGGATTTCCCGGGCGTCTAGATCTGCAAAGAATTGATTCAGGAGTAGTTGTAAGGCCTTGAGGGTGGCGGTCTTTTCTACGTTTCGGGTGGCGATGGAATCGAGGTAGGCCTGGAAGGTGGCGGTTTTGATGGCTGCAGTTTGGGTGAAGGGGACTTGGGCGGTGAGAGTGGCGTTGATGTAGGCTTGTTGGGTTTCGGTGTAGTTCAGGGTGGAGGTGGGGGTGTTGGTGGGGGTGTTGGTGACGGTGGAGGTGGAGGTAGGATTTAAATAGACGTAGGCTGCGCCGCCGCCTGCGGTGAGGAGTACGATGCAGATGCCGATCAGGAGGATGAGGACGCATCCCCATAGCCAGACATTGCGTTTTTTTGGTTTTGGGGGTATGACTTCAGAGGTGACTTCGGACATGGTAATCTCTTTTTGGTGAAGGGTGAAGGGGCGATGAGTTTCTTGAAATTTGGCATGTGACTATTTGATTTCAGGGCTGAATTATATTTTTACAAATCTTGTAGTCTGTTAAACTGGCGGCCTGGGCGGGGAATTCTGGATTGGGGTCAGGGAATCTCCCAAATGGTGAATTCGGTGAAGCGGGTGGTTTCTCCGGGAATTTCGTCGTTATTCCAAAGACCGGTGGCGGCTTGAATGTCGCCAGAGCCGGTCCAATCGGATAAATCTAGATAGGAGACGAACTCGTCATTGACGAACACCCAACCGTCATCTTCATAGGCGATGAGGAGAATTTCATTGGTTTCCCCGACGGTGGTGTTGAGGTTAACGTCGCCCCGGACGACGTCGAAGTATTGTTCATTCTGGTATATGTCCATGCCCCAATCTCCGTCGGATTGGAAGGTTAGGCTGTAATAATGAAATGGGTTCCAGACATCGCGGAACAATAGGCCAATATCCCAGGTGCCTCTGCTGGAAGCGTAAGGGACGCTATATACAACTTTGGTTACGAAGTTGCTGAGGTCCACTCCGGAGGAAAAAATTTCTATATATCCATCATCGGCGTGATCTAGATTTCCGCTGCGGGGGCCAAAGATAGGGGTGTCAAGGAAGGTGAAATCGGGGTATTGGCGGCCGCGTAGGTCATCGAGGAATTGTTCCAGGGCCAATTGGTAGGCTTGGACGGTGGCGGTTTTTCCTGCGTTTCGGGTGGCGATGGAATCGAGGTA
>CBDUUP010000384.1:0-4110 GCA_965370435.1 uncultured Anaerolineales bacterium
GGTGGTTTCCCAACTGGGGAAGTTCGCCGGCATCAAGCAGCCGGGGTTGAACTTCATCATCCCCATCTATCAAAGCCTGCGCAAGGTGGACATGCGCATCAAGACCGCCGACATCCCCCGCCAAGAAGTGATGACCAAAGACAACATCCCCATGCTGGTCAACGCGGTGGTCTACTTCAAGGTCATCAACCCCGCCGACGTCATCATCAAGATCGAAGACCACGTGTACGCCGTGCGGCAGTACACCCAGGCCGCGCTGCGTGACGTGATCGGCAACAGCGAGATGGACGGCGTGCTCACCGAGCGGGAGCAGATCGCCGACAGCATCAAGGAGATCGTGGACGCCGAGACCACCGGCTGGGGCGTGGACGTGGAAGCCATCAAGATCCAGGAGGTCGAGCTGCCCGCCGAGATGAAGCGGGCTATGGCCAAGCAGGCCGAAGCCGAGCGCGAGCGCCGGGCCATGATCATCAATTCGGAAGGCGAGCTTTCCGCCTCCGAGAACCTGCGCAAAGCCGCCGACACCCTGGCCCAGAGCAGCGGCGCGCTGCACCTGCGCACTCTCCAGACCATCCGGGACATCGCCGCCGACCCCTCCGAGAAGATCATCCTCTTCGTCCCCTCCGACCTGGGCGGCAACATTGCGGCGATGCTGAGCGATAAAAAATAACCGCCATGAAGCTCGACCATAGAAACCGCTACCTGCAGATCGCCTTCAACTACGACGTCGGTATGGCGCTGCGCATCCTGCCCCGGATCGCCAAGAGCGACCGCATCTTGATCGAGGCGGGGACGCCCTTCGTCAAACGGGAGGGGATGGGCGGCATCCGGGCCATGCGCAGTATGTGGCGAGGCCACCTGGTGGCCGACATCAAGATCACCGACGGGGCAATACGGGAGGTGGATATGGTGCGGGAGGCTGGGGCTACTGCCGTCACCGTTATGGGGAGTTCCCCGGTTGAGACCCTGGACCTCTTCATCGAACACTGCAAGCGTCTCAACATGACCTCCATGATGGACATGCTGGGCGTGAAGGATCCGCTGAAAGCCATCATGCAGCTCAAAGCGCCCCCCGACGTCATGGTGCTGCACCGGGGCCGGGACGAAGAGAGCAACCGCAGCAAGACCATCCAATATCGGCACGTCAACCGGGTGCGCAGCAAGTTCGACGTGGTCATCTCGGCGGCGGGCGGCGTGGGCCTCAAGGAGGCACGCAGCGCCATCTTCAACGGGGCCAACGTGGTGGTGGTCAACCTGGTGCGTCCCGGCGACCCCTGGCAGGGCATCCGCACCGACGAGGACGTGGGCGCTATCTCCCGCCAGTTCTTGACGACGATCTCGTGAGAGAAACACTAACGTAAGGGCGGGTGTGAGACCCGCCCCTCCGCCCAACAAGACGAGCCGCAAATAGATTCGCCTTCAAGCGTGAGCGACGAACCGGCGATCTGCCCTCTTTGTGGGAGGAGGCGACCGATTAGGCGAGGGTTTTGTGAGCAATGTTGGAATAAATCGGAGAAGCAAACTAGAGCCAAATCAGAGCTATCGGCATTCAGAATACACCTGAAATACGGGTGTAGGCGCATAAATTGACGCCTCTCTTGCGCCACATCACCGCTCCCAATGGATACTTATTGTTCCTTGGCCATAGATATTCGCAACCACAGCGTCAATAGGCCCCCTGAAGCGATCCCGATCATAGCGCCTAAGATACACGCCACAAATACACCGAAAACGTATGAGTTTGGGGAAGAGTACCAGGCAAGATCTGACCCAACGAACAATATTAGCTTGATCATTTCCCAAATGGTCGTGACAATAATCCAAACAATCCCATTCCCCAATACCCATCCTGTGCCTATGATCCAGCCGGAAATATTTGATTTCCTCGATCTAAGAGCAAGCCACTGCAACACGCTAACAATAAATATACCGCCAATCCATCTCACTTCAGTCCTCATGACCAGTTCGAAAATCAGGTTATCCATTCCAAAATAATGAGCGATTGAGAAAACGTCAAATACCAATGAGATGAGAAGGGCCAATCCCCATCCGATGAAGCTTAGGATTATCCATTTGCCAGCATTGATGGAATTCGGCGCTCGGTCGAGAAGGATGGCTTGGGTGATTGCCGCGCCTATACCAAAAAGGAAAATCTCAATAGATATATAATAATGACTTAAGAAAAGTAAACCCAACTCATATGGCACCAAGAACATTCCAATTACCGCACCCAAGCCCCAACCCACCATCGTAGCCAGCGTCCATTTAAGCCAGAAGCCATAATTGGTTTGCATCATTTTTTTATCCATCCGAAGCCTCATTGTTATTCCTTGTATTTGGGATAATTACCTGGAAATATCTTCCCATATTCGAAGTGCCAAAACCAGAGGATAAACTGCCAAAAACTGCCAATCTTAGGGATTCAATCGAAAAAAAATCCATTTCAGTTTTTCAGCGATTCAGTGGTTCAGTGTTTATTCTTTCCTATCTCTTTAGTGTCGTATGTCTCCGTGATAAAGATTAGAACTGTTCTGGATAACTGATATTTATTGCGAACACATCTGCAATGGGTAAAGTTTGCAAAGCTCCCCATTAATGTTACAATCCCCCTCCGTTGAACTGTTCGTACAACCCAAGGAATAAAGAATATGGCAACCATATTGGTAATTGAAGACCTACTCGATAACGCCCGGCTGATAAGCAAAGCGCTGGGTTCGCGCGGGCACGAGGTCATCTGGGCCGAGACGGGTGAACTGGGCCTGGAAATGGCCGAGGAGCACAAGCCCGACCTGATCTTGCTGGACCTGGGGCTGCCCGACATTGACGGCCAGGTCCTCATCGGCTGGCTGCGGGACATCCCCGAGGTCAAGGACACCCCCATCATCGTGGTGACCGCCTGGCCGGAACAGACCGCCCGCAAGATGGCTGAACAATATAATTTCGATGGCTACATCGGAAAGCCGTTCGCGGTGAGGGAATTCATCGAGACCATTGAATCCTTTCTCCAGTGAGCGATCTCCCCCCGATTAAATAGGACCAAGCCCAAAAATGCCCCCTACCTTGCGCGCCGCCAGTGAGTTCACTATCGAAGAACTGACTGACGCCTATAACCAGACCCGGGTGGACTATATGGTCCCCATGCCGATGAACGCGGCCCGTCTGGCGGAATACGTCCGGGTCTATGACATTGACATGGACAAGTCCTTCGTCGCGCTGGATGGGGAGCAAATGTTGGGATTGGGCATGTTAGGAGTCCGCCACCGGCGCACCTGGATCACCCGGCTGGGCATCCTGCCGGCGCTCCGCCGCATGGGCGCAGGGGAAGCCATCATGCGCAAGATGATCCATGAGTCGGACGAGATGGAGATACGGCTGCTTATCCTGGAGGTCATCAAGGACAACGTCCCCGCTCACACCCTATTCCTCAAGCTGGGTTTCAGGGAGACCCGCGAGCTGTTGATCCTGCGCCGCGCCCCCGGTCCCCCGGATTTCACTCCGCAGAGCAGGGTCGCCTGGCTGGATAAAGAGGAGGCGATGACGCTGCTGCCCACTCGCCCCCAGTACCAGGCCTGGACCAACCAACCCGAGTCCCTTTCCAACGCCACCAAAATCATGGGCTTGAGGGTGGAGTTGAAAAACGGGGATTGCGGGTGGATGGTTTTCCAGAAGCAGCGCTTCATGCTCTCCCGTCTGATGTTCGAGACCCAGTCGGGGGACGCGGAGGTGGTGGGCCGGGAGCTTCTCGGCCACCTGCATCACCAGTATCCCCGCATGGACACGTACACGGAGAATATCCCCACTTATGACTTGCATTTGAACGCTTTCACCGACCTGGGGTATTTCGAGGCTTTTAGTAGGATTGAGATGTACCGGAGGGCGTGAAGCGACTGAAGTCGCAACAACATTTACGAAGTCCGCCCTCCGGCGGACTGAAGATGCATAAAAAATGCCCTCCCGCAGGATCCAAACCTGCGGGAGGTTGTTTGTTTCCCTACAGGGGTATTTTATCGAATGACTTGCTTGGTTTCCTTATTAAGTGCGTTTATAAATCCCACCGAGGGACAAATAGCGGTTCATGATTATTCACTCTATGGGGGACTATATTGTCAG
>CBDUUP010000385.1:0-4104 GCA_965370435.1 uncultured Anaerolineales bacterium
AGAGTCCATGGTAAATTGGTTTCTCCTGTTGTTGCTTGACCATGAGCAGAGAAGTTTCTTAATTTCATTAAATCATCAATCGTATAGGTAGTAGATTTGGATGTTACTGTAAAGGGACTGTCTTGTCCAGTACCGCTTGTCCTAGATAGATCTGGTTTGAGTAACCAGCGAAGTCCAGATTTTAAACAATCTGGACTATCCGCCCAAGGCTCTTCAGAGCCTTGAAGACATTTCCCAAGTAATTCAATAGCAGATGCTACTACACCAAGAGCAGACAAAAATTTTACCGAAGAGGATGCTGAGTCTCTAATGAGGGATTCTGCACCTTCAAACATTTGATAGATAAGTTCAATAACATAAGCGGCTTTTATTGTAACGGGATGAAATCCTTCGTGACCCTTTACTCCACCTGGAAGGTTTGCATTTAAACTTAACCAAACATCATCTTGGTGAGTTTGGCAAATGTATTTTAGATTTACTGGAGGCCCATTGCTTGACATAATATCATCTCGTTTTTTGACTGAAGTCGTATTTCTAAAATTATAACATTTTACAATTATGTTTTCTCATAATTTATAATATCGAATAGGAATTTAAAGCTTGACAAAGAGGAGCGATTTAGTGTAGGAAAAGACTCAATGGGAAACCCTTTTGCTTCAATAAAAATAACCTCCCGCAGGTTGTAGCTTGATAAAACAGTCTGATATTGACAGCATGATACGGATGTGGACAAATCTCGGCCAAACCTGCGGGAGGTAGCGATTCTGCTCGATGCCTTTTTCATAATCCAATATTCCCCCAAATCCCCCCAAACGACCGTCTATCCTTTATAATTCAGGTTTGAAATCTTAATCCTTATCTGGAGGCTCGTCATGGCATCGAAGAAATGGGTGTATCTCTTTAGCGAGGTTGAGCAGGCGGAAGAAGACGTGGGAGGGGAATGGGAGGCGGTGCGCGCGCTGCTGGGCGGCAAGGGAGCCAACCTGGCGGAAATGTCCCGCATTGACGGCGTACCGGTGCCGCCGGGGTTTACGGTGACCACCGAGGCCTGCAACACCTATCTGGCCGGTGAGGACCACTTCCCGGAGGGGATGTGGGAGCAAGAGCTAGAGGCCATGAAAGATGTAGAAGAGAAGACCGGAAAGAATTTCGGCGACCCGGCCAACCCGCTGTTGGTCTCCTGCCGGTCGGGGGCTAAGGACTCCATGCCGGGCATGATGGATACGGTGCTCAACCTGGGCCTGAACGACGAAACCGCCCAGGGCATGATCGAAGCCACCGGCGACGCCCGTTTTGTGTACGATTCCTATCGCCGTCTGGTGCAGATGTTCGGCAGCGTAGTGCTGAATATTTCTGATGAAGCGTTCGAAAATGTGCTGGAGGCCTACAAGGAGGAGAAAGGCTTCAAACTGGACACCGACCTTGAGGCCGAGGATTGGAAGGCCCTGACCGAGAATTTCCAGGCTATTATCAAAGAACAAAAGGGATTTGATTTTCCCCAGGACCCGTACGAACAGTTGAAATTGGCGACCGAGGCGGTTTTCAAATCTTGGAACGGTAAACGGGCCATAGATTACCGCAGAGCGGCGGGCATTGCGGACGATTTGGGGACCGCGACCTCTGTACAGACCATGGTCTTTGGGAATATGGGCGACACCTCCGGCACCGGCGTGGCCTTCACCCGCAACCCGGCGACCGGGGATAACGTATTGTATGGCGATTACCTGATGAACGCCCAGGGCGAGGACGTGGTGGCCGGGATCCGCAACACCTCCCAGATCGCGGAGATGGCCGATGAACTGCCGGAGGTATTCAAGCAGTTCGATGATATCTGCGAGACGCTGGAGAAGCACTACGACGAGATGCAGGACGTGGAGTTCACCATCGAGCGCGGTAAACTGTGGATGCTCCAAACCCGGGACGGAAAACGCACCGCCAAGGCGGCGGTGAAGATCGCGGTGGACATGGCCAACGAAGGAGCGCTCACCCATGAAGAGGCCGTGCTGCGGGTCTCCCCGGAGCAGGTGAACACCTTGCTGCACCCCCAGTTTGACCTTGAGGCCCTGAAACAGGCCCGCGAAGAAGGCAATTTTTTCGCCAGCGGGGTCAACGCCTCGCCGGGCGCGGCGGTGGGGCAGGTGTATTTCGACGCCGACACCACCGAACAAAAGGCCAAGGAAGAGGACCAGAAGGTCATCATGGTGCGGCCATTCACCAAGCCCGACGACGTACACGGCATGTTGGCCGCTCAGGGCATCCTCACCAGCGAGGGCGGGGCGACCTCCCACGCGGCGGTGGTGGCCCGGCAGTTCGGGGTTCCCTGCGTGGTGGGCGCATCTGAAGTGAAGATCGACCTCAAAAAACGCCAGATGGCGGCCAGTGAGAATGTGGTGAAAGAAGGCGACTGGGTGTCGGTGGACGGCACTACCGGGGAAGTCTTTCTAGGCCAGATCCCCACCATCTCCCCCTCTCTGGAAGAACAAACCGACCTCATCACCCTTTTGGAATGGGCTGACGAGATCGCCTCGACCCCCGGCATCCGCAAATCCCCGGAGGGATGGCCGGACAAAGGCCTGGAAGTGTGGGCCAATGCCGACTACCCCCCCGATGCCCAACGCGCTCGCAGCTATGGGGCACGGGGCATTGGCCTGTGCCGCACCGAGCATATGTTCTTCGAGCAGGACCGCCTGCCGGTGGTACAGCGCATGATCCTGGCCGACAGCTACGAAGATCGGGTGGCGGCCCTGGATGAACTGCTGCCCCACCAGCGTTCTGATTTCGCCGGTTTGTTCGAAGCAATGGACGGCCTGCCGGTCATCATCCGCCTGATAGACCCGCCCTTGCACGAGTTCCTGCCCTCCGTGGAGGAACTGCTTGAAGAGGTGGTCACCATGCGGGTGAAAGGCGAGACCGAAGGGCTGGCTGAAAAAGAAGCGTTATTAGAAAGTGTGCGCGATCTCCATGAGAGCAATCCCATGATGGGGCTGCGGGGGGTGCGTTTGAGCGTGATGATGCCTGAGATCGTGGAGATGCAAGTGCGGGCCATCATGGAAGCCGCCGCCGATGAGACCCTCAAGGGTATTGATGTCCATCCAGAGGTGATGATCCCCCTCACCGGGCACATCAACGAATTACACTTCGTCCAACCTCGCTTGGAGGTCGTCGCCAAAGAGGTGATGGACGAGAAAGGGATCGAATTCTCTTATAAGTTCGGCACCATGATCGAGATCCCCCGAGCCGCGCTGACTTCCGCCGAGATCGCCGGGGTGGCCGAGTTCTTCTCCTTCGGCACCAATGACCTGACTCAGATGACCTTCGGCTACAGCCGGGACGACGCCGAGCGCAATTTCTTGATTGAATACGTGGAGCAGGGCATCCTGCCCAATAACCCTTTCCAGACCATTGACGAGGACGGCGTGGGCCGCATTATGGACATCTGTGTGCAAGATGGCCGTTCGGCCCGCAACGACCTGGAGGTAGGCATCTGCGGCGAACACGGCGGCGACCCCGAGTCTATTGATATTTGCCACCGTATCGGCCTGAACTACGTGAGCTGTTCGCCCTTCCGGGTTCCGGTGGCTCGTTTGGCGGTGGCCCATGCCGCGCTCAAGTATAGGCCGTAATTGAATTATTAGATACAGGGGAGAACGTCTTTTTTACCCCAAAGGCACAAAGACACGAAGAAAAACATATTCTTGGTGTCTTTGTGCCTTTGTGTCTTGGTGTTAAATCAGCAATCTGCGCTGCTACCGCGTGTCGGACACCACGCAGCCGTTGGTGAAGGTGAGGGTCACTGTGTAGCCTGAGGAGGCGGCGTTGTCTTTGAATTTGAAGAGGATCTCGTCAAGCGCGCCGATGCCGATCCGGCGCTGGGAGAATTTTCCGCTAAAGACGGTGATGGTGGTTGGGGGGGTCTTGTCTCCCTGGTTCCAGATCCTTTTGTTCCTCACTTTCAGTTCTTTAAACTCGTTATTGCCGCCCGGCCAGTTGATAAACACCTGCTGGAGGGTGAGGATTTCCCCGCTGTTGTTGTCCACGTCCCAGGTGACCTCTCTGCCGCTGGCATCGAAATTGACCAGGAATATCTGCGCGCAGATGTTGATG
>CBDUUP010000386.1:0-4089 GCA_965370435.1 uncultured Anaerolineales bacterium
GAAGAACTCGCCCGGCCCAGCGGTGGGAGACTCTCCCACCCCCCGGCTGCGCACAAACACGCTGGGGGTGAACTGCCACAAACTCCCCGTCCACTGAAACAAAGAATCCAACCCCACCAGCAGCTTGAGGGGCAAAGTGCGTTTCAAGAAACCCAGCCGAAAATGAGAGACCGTGAGCGTGCGCCCCGGAGAGAAACCCGCCTCCTCCAGCCAGGCCCGCACCGCCGCCGGGTGGAAATCAAAATTCAATTCAGCGAACTCGAAGGGTTCCCGGGTGAATGGGTTCCACTCCTGGCGGCGGGTCAAATAGCGCAGGATGGCCTTGAGGTTGCGCTTATTGGCATATTCCAGGATGAAAGCCGCTCCCGGTTGAAGCGCCCGCCGGACCTGGCCCAGAGCCAGGGGTGCATCGACCATGTGATGCAGCGCCCGTATCATAGCCGCCGCGTCAAAGAGGCCCGCTGCGAAAGGCAAACGATAAACGTCCGCCGCCACGTAGACGTAGCGGTCGCTTCTCCCCAGCCGTTCCTGTGCCTGTTGGAGTTGGGTCCGTGAATAGTCCATCAAAACGATGCGCTTGAACCCCCGATAGCGGGGCGCGTTGCGCCCTGCGCCCGCGCCCACATCCAATATCAAATCCCCGCCCGCCGGAAGCAGGCGGCCCAAAGCCACCGCCTCCGCCTGGTCTTCGTAAGCCCGGTTTCCCTGCTCCCAGAAGGTGGTTTGATAGGTGGAGCCTTCGTAATCGATTACCGGGGGCTGTTCGGGTTTATTCTCCGGCGTCATGGCCTATTATTCATCCCGGTGATTGTTTTCTGTCGTGCCGTATCCCCGGCCCACCCCCCGGTAGATGAAGCCTAATTCGGCCATCTTCTGGGGTTCATAGATGTTGCGCCCGTCGAAGACCACCGGCTGTTTCATAACCTCGTGGATGCGCTTCAGATCCACATGGATGAACTCGTTCCAATCGGTCGCCACAACCAGCGCGTCGCACCCCTCCGCCAGGGTGTACGGATCGGGCATCATCTCTACCTCTGGAAGCAGGGGACGCGCCGCCTCCATCGCCACCGGGTCGTAAGCGCGCACCGCGGCTCCGGCCTCCAGAAGTTCGTTGATGATGTCTATGGAGGGGGCGTCACGCATGTCATCGGTGTTGGGTTTGAACGCCAGCCCAAACAGACCGATGGTGAGACCCTTCAAGTCATTCTCGAAGATCTCCCGCAGGCGCTGGACCGCCATAGGGCGTTGAGCGTCATTGGTTTTAATAACCGCCTTCAATATTTGGGGGTCCACGCCCATCTCTTCCGCCATGAACGCCAGGGCCATTACATCCTTGGGGAAGCAAGACCCGCCATACCCCAAACCGGCGTTCAGCATGCTTGACCCTATTCGCCGGTCAAATCCCATCCCGGCGGCCACTTCTTTCACGTCCGCGCCCAGAGTTTCACAGATGCTGGCGATCTCGTTGATGAAGGAGATCTTGGTCGCCAGGAAAGCGTTAGAAGCATACTTTATCATCTCGGCCGTGCGCAGGTCGGTGACCACGATCCGCGAGCGCAGCGGCAGGTGCAGTTGGGCGACCCGGTCAGCGGCCTCCTGGTCGAGCGATCCTAGTACGGTGCGATGGGGGTTCATAAAATCGGTGATAGCCGAGCCTTCCCGCAGGAACTCGGGGCAGGAGACCACCGAGAAAGGAATAGCTTTCTTTTGGTGGCGCTTGACGATCTCGGACACCCAATCCCCGGTCCCCACCGGCACGGTGGATTTATTGATGATGATGAGCTGCCCGGCCATATTCTCGGCGATGGAACGAGCCGCGGATTCCATATATTTCATGTCCGCCTCGCCTTCCACTCCGGAGGGCGTTCCCACACAAATGAAAACGAATTCAGCCCCCTCCATCGCTTCTTCATACGAGGTCGTGAAGATCAAACGCCCCGCCTCCACATTGCGATCCACCAGCTCCTTCAAGCCCGGTTCGAAGATAGGCATTTCCCCTTTGCGGAGACCATCAATCTTTTCTTGGTCTATATCCAGAGCGGTAACTTCATTGCCCAGGTCGCTAAAACATGCCGCCGTCACCAATCCAACGTAACCTACGCCCACAACGCTGATTTTTCTCATCGCTTTACTTCTCCAATATCATATCTTTAGGGAATAATTGATTGCAACATTCATGGCATTAAATACCATTTTTGTCATATAATAGTTCTATTTAGACCATTCAATCGTTTTTTCCAGGCAAAAATGCGCGCCAATGATACCACTAAACCCACGACCCTGGCAAACGTCCCGTGTTTAATGGGACATCCGTCCCTTGTATTTGGGTCAAAAAACTCTAAAATATACTAGACAATGTTTATCAGGTATCCCATATAGACGGAGAAAGATCATGCAGATAACACGCCAAGCCGATTACGCAGTTCGAGCAGTTTTGCACCTGGCCCGTTTGGAGCCAAACAAAAAAGCCTCCACCAGCGTCATCGCCAATGAACAAAACATTCCGCCGTCCTTCCTGGCCAAAATCGTCGCCCAACTGTCTGTGGCCGGATTGCTGCATACCTTGCGCGGCGCTCGCGGCGGCGTCTCACTGGCCCGCGCCCCAGAGGAGATCACCCTTCTGGAAGTCGTCGAAGCCATTGACGGCCCCATTCTCCTCAATGAGTGTGTGGGAGACCCCAGCGTTTGCAGCTTTGAAGACTGCCCCATCCACACCATCTGGTGCGATGCGAAAGAGGATCTGGTTGGCCGCCTGAGCAAAGTGACCTTCGACTCCTTCCTGAGCGCTAACGGTTCCTGACCCAGACGCCATAATTAACCCTGGCGCCATCCAACATCCATCACCACATGCCAATAACAGTTGCAACTAGTCCAATCGGACTAGTTGCAGATTGCCAGTTTTTTGGTATGATTAGGGGGAGAGCAGAGGTGTACTATGACAAATGGTAGTCCTACAAAACGCGAATACCTTTTCGTGCTCAACAACGGCACGATGGTTTTAGATTGGGGCGATGGCAAAGCCCAAGACCTGATGCTAGGGGACTTCATCCAATACGAGGAACGCGACTACAGCCACGCCATCCAGGACCATGAATTGGACTTACTGGTGCGCGCCGGACGAGTCTCATCCTTCGACGCCCGCAACGTGAACATCAACTCCCTTCCCGAGCCGCCCCGTAAAATGATTGATTAGGGGCAGTCCAACGGCTAATTCAATATCTTGGATTCTCTTCTTAGGAGGTTATTATGAAACGTAACAGTCTCGCCCAGTTAATCTTCGGAGTATTGTTTTTAGGGGCAGTGATTATTGGTGTGACATATTTTAAGGACCCCTCAGCATTACCCATCCCGCCTCGCAATATAATAGTCGAAATTCTTCCCGATGGCTCAACAGAAATCGCGGATTTGGAAGTGGGTTACCAATTTACCTTACCGCCGGGTTGGGTTGCTCTGGAACTTTCACAAGAAGATATTGACCAGATAATCGCCCATGCTGTTGAAGAAATTCCTCTCTTGGCTGAACATATTGGGCTGTTGGAGCAGATTGATATTGACTCCAATGAATACCGTTCCTTTGCTTTCGACCTCAACGAAGGACACTTCGGTGCGGATTTTGTTACCAACCTCATTGCTAAACTTAAACCTAATAAACCCCCACTATCTCCAATACCTTCGCCAATTTGAGGGTATCGTCTCACTGACTGCTAGATAGGAGATTATCACAGTCACTTGTCGTATCGAATAAATAACCTGTACGGAATTTAGCGGACATAATATTAATTATCGCTATGGAAAACCGTCAAAACGCTACTAGAGAGACTCATTGAGCTAAAAGGCATCGTTTTTGGCGAAGGTATTGATCTCTAGATGTATTATTAGAGAATTTCATCCAGGACATCAGCAATATGTTATCTGGGTTTGAGATGATTTCCTCAGGAGTTATTGAAAATGAAAATGGCGTTGCTGTCGCGATTGGTGAGTGGCACGGGGCAGTTAGCCCGGAGTTTTTACCTTATCAATATCTAGCGATTTTCACAGTTGGTGATTATTCTGTGTCTATCTTGGTTTCATCCTTGTTTAAAGTTCAGG
>CBDUUP010000387.1:0-4050 GCA_965370435.1 uncultured Anaerolineales bacterium
TGTCTTCCTTTGCTCACCCCCCCCCCTGAACGATTACGACCTATTTTAGTTGGCGAAGGGTGAGTTTGTGAATGATGCCGAAACTTTAGTGGTAAACAACCAATAATTTAAAAGCAATCTTCTAGTTTCCGAGGAAGGCAATAATACCCTAAGCATTCAGGGATTCCTCGTCGGGTGGAAAAACTGCCCTCCTCGGAAAGACAATTATTGAAAGGTGGTTGATCACGGTGTTTCGAGTTCCCCGGAACATCTAAATTGAGGGGTATGCATTAACCCACCACCCACAATGTCCCTAATCCCATCCCTGCCCCAAGAAGAAAACCGACCAGGATGTCGGAGAGGTAGTGGACGCCGAGGGAGACGCGGGCCAGACCGACGAGGGGCGCCCAGACCATCAGGGGGACGCCCAGCCAGGGCGGGCCGAGGCCAAGCATGACGACGCCGATGAGGAAGGCACGAGCCGCGTGGCCGGAGGGGAAGGAGTGGGGGTCGGTGGCGCGGTAGATCTGGCCCCAGTCGCCTTCGGGACGGCGGCGGCGGAAGGTGAATTTGAGCGCGAGGACCGTTATGGCGGTGACCAGGATGCTGA
Organism: uncultured Anaerolineales bacterium; assembly: GCA_965370435.1. Taxonomy (GTDB): domain Bacteria; phylum Chloroflexota; class Anaerolineae; order Anaerolineales; family UBA11579; genus CBDUUP01. The sequence goes on from CBDUUP010000387.1 coordinate 590, forward strand.
TGACGAGGACTTGGGCGCGCCAGCGCCAATAGTCGTCTCCCAGCCACCAGAACAGGGGGAGGGCGGCCAGCCAGAACCAGGAGTCGCCGGAGTGGCCCAAGAAGGCGGCCAGGTTGTGGAGGGGGCCGGGTTCTTCGGCCACGCGCATTTGTTGGGAGAGGCGGGCATCGAGGTCGATCAGGGAGCGCAGGGTCATGCGGTCTCTCGCTGCAAGAGGTCTTTTTGGATGATTTCGAATTGGTGAGGTTTGTCCACGTCCATAGCGGTTTCGGCGTAGGGGGTCTTAATGGAATCTCCGGAGAGATTCAGCCGCTTGGTCACTTTTACGATACCCTGCTGAAGGGTGAGCCGACGAAGCAGGAGCAGCAGCAAAGTATCAAAGCCGATCAGGGAAGCCTGTTTGATTATGCTCTTGCGGGACTCGGAGAGCCGCTCCCACATCTCCTCGTTGGCGGTAACTATGTGAGTGGCGATCACGTTCATGTCGCTGCCGCAGACGTTGCCGTCCTTCAGCTTGATGTAGGTGCGGTTAGCCCCGGGGAATCGCTTTTCCATCACCTCTTGCTCGACTACGTTGTAATAGAGATCGTGATCGGTTTTCTGGGCCTTGTTGACGGTCCAGTCCACGATCTCGCCGGTGATGGCGGGGATGTCGGATGAGACGATAAGGATCCGCTTGGATTGGGGGTTGACTTCGGCGACCTTTTTGACGCCGCCCTGAACGTTATCCAACATGCCGCCCTGGCTGGGCGTGAAGGTCAGGGGCTTGGCGCAGGTTACGCCGCTCTCTTCGGTGATGCCGATGATGACGACTTGATCTATGGTCTGGGACTCGCTGAGGGCGTCCAGCACCCATTGGACCATCGGTTTCCCGGCGATCTCGACCAGGGCTTTGGGCTTTCCTTGAGTGTATTGGTAAAGGGGGTCATCCGGACCGGGGATGCCTCCGGCGGTGAGTAATGCGTCCATGTTTGGCTCCTAGGTGTAAATATATTCAGGCCGAGGCTCGGTTGGCGAGGTCTTGGCGGAGAATTTCCAGTTGGTGGGGTTTGTCAACGTCCATCGCGACCTCGGCATAGGGGCAGATGGAGGCGGTCACGTTGATCCCCAGGCGTTTGTTGACTCTTATCAGGCCGCTGGGGATGTCCAGGCGGCGGAGGGCGAAGAGGAGGAGGGTGTCATAGCCGATCACGGCGGCTTGCTTGAAGACGTTCTTGCGGCTTGCGGTGAGGCGTTGGAACAACCCCTGGTCGCCCTGGGCTAAATGGATGGCGGCGATGTACATGTCCCCGCCGCAGATCTGCTGGCCGGCTTTCAATTTCAGGTAGGTGCGGTTGGCGCCGGGGAAGCGGCTCTCCATGCTTGAGCGTTCAATGGCGTTGATATAAATGTCGTGATCGGTTTTCAGGGCGGCGTTGACGTTGGCGTCGATCATCGGGCCGGTGATGGCGGGGAGGTCCCCGGCGACGATGAGGGCGAGGCGGTCTTGAGAATTGCGTTCGGCGATCTTGAGAATACCGCTGGCAATGTTTTCAAGCATACCGCCCGGACCGGGCATGAAGGTCAGCGGCTTGGAGGCGGTGAGGCCACTTTTTTCATCCAGGCCGACGACGACCAGATTTTCAATGGTCTTCGCCTGGTCGAGAGCGTCCAGAACCCATTGAACCATGGGCTTCCCGGCAAGGTCCAGCAGGGCTTTGGGGCCGCCCTGAGTGAATTCGTACAGGGGATCATCCGGCAGGGGAATACCGGCCGCGGCTACCAATGCATCCATTTAGTACAACTCCTGTAATTGGGGCTGGAAGTTTAGCTTGTTGAGCAGTTCTTCAAGTTCATCATTGGACAGCTTGCGGCCTTTGCCTGCGATGGCGACCAGGGCGGCCTCCATCATGTTGGTGCCGAAGGAGCGGCCTTCCAAGACCGGTGTAGTGGTGACCAGATACTTCACGCCCAATTCTCGGAAAAGCTGCTGGTCCTCGGTGGTGGTGGTGTTGGTGACGATGACCTTGCCTTGCATGTCGTCAGGCATGTACATCTTGATGAAGTGGCAGTCTCCGGCCAGGACAGTGGCCCATTGGTAGTATTTGACGTGTTTGGGGGTGCGCTGCTCTTGTTTTTCGCCGGTGGGGTAGATCATGGAGAAGGGCATCCGGGTGACGATGGGCAGCAGCAGGGTTGCCAGTATCTTCACCGCCCGCTCGCTGCGGATGGGGATGGGGATATCCAGGGCGAACATCAAATCGCCGAAGATGCATTCGTAACCCGCATCCAGGAAGGAACGAGTCAACCCCCAGCGGTCGATTCCGGCGGTGAAGAGAACTTTTCTCTCGTTCTCATCCAGGTAGTCCCCAATGTGCTGCTCCAGGAAGGGGGCGGCTCGATTTTCCAAAGTGTTCTTCAGTCCGGTGCCGTCCAGCACGGGGGTTTTCTCAATGAAGCGGACCATGGGTTTCACCGAATGAAGGGTGTGCCATTTGCCGTCGGTCATGATCCCCAGGTCTGCGCCGCCCACGCCGAAGGCGTCCACCTTGCCATCCAATTCTTTGTAAAGGTGGGCGGCTTTTTCCATGTCGCCGTCGGTGCCGATCCTTTCGATGCGTATCTGCTCCCCGAGCAATTCAAGTTCCACAGCTTTATCGCGTTTTGAAGAGCCGATGCTGACGCTCACTGCACGTTTCATGGGGTACTTCCTTTTTGAGCGGGGTCGGGAATATCCACAAGTATACACCTGACTGACGAAAATGGAAAATCCATTAAGGAAGGTGATATTACGGAAAGTTGAGGGATTGAGAAAATACTTGACGTATCCTATCATTTGTGGTATTCTTCAATAGGAATAATAGTGGAGCAGAAATTATGACATTGGATAGTTTGGAAGAACTTCTAACAAACTGGGAAGGGAATTACAAGAAGGGATTATTGACCTTCTGGTTAATGTTGATCCTTCACGACCGAGAGGCGTATGCCTTCGAGATGAGCAAGCTGGTCACCGAATTGAGCGCGGGCACCCTCTCCGCGGATGAAAACAGCATCTACCGAGCGCTCAATCGTTTTGAGAAATTTGGTATTGTCACGAGCGATAGACGCGCTTCAGATGTTGGGCCGCCGCGTCGTTATTATCAATTGACAGAATTGGGTATTCAACTGCTTCGGGCATTCATACGGCGAAATATCTTGCTCTTTCAGACACCGCTCGTCGCCGAGCGCATTCAGGCTGCGTTAGATGAGGCAGCCGATAAGGAGACATAATGAACGAGGATAAGGAATATGGATATCGTTTTATCCAACTTTCGAAGGTTGCGCTGCCTTTTCTCTATGGGGTTATTATGGCATTGTTCATCATTGCTGCCGCGGGCGACCTGGCGCTTTACAGTTCCTTTGATAATTTTTATTTAGGACCGTTGGGGTGGTATTCCCTTTGGCTTTTGACTACGGTTTTTAGTATCACCGCGGGGATAGTC
>CBDUUP010000388.1:0-4032 GCA_965370435.1 uncultured Anaerolineales bacterium
AGAAGGTATTTTCCCAGAGCCTGACCCGACCCCGGCGGGGATCCCCTGGGAGCTTCCCGATTCGGAATACATCATCCCTCAGGGCGGCCTGGATGGGGACTTGCTCATCGGCCCCGCATCCTCCCCGGCAACCTACGTCACCGTGTTGGTCACGGTGGTGATATTTATCGTGATGATCGTCGCAGCCGGTTTTTGGATATATTCCAATATGAAACCCCAGCGAGGAAAAATGGAGGAGGATAGGCCCAGGTTGGCGCCGGGAGAATTTCTGCGCCTCATTCGGGATGCGCTGTTCTCTGGAGTGCGGGATAGACTGGATAATTTGGGCAAGTCGGTGCGGATGCGCTACGGCGAACGGCTGGCTGCGGCGGCCAAGATACGGCGTATCTATGCCAATCTCTTGAACCTGGGAATTGATCTGGAGAGTCCCCGCGGCCAGGCTCAGACGCCTTTGGAATATTTGCCCGTCGTCGGACGGATTTTCCCTTCCCAGCAAGCCGAATTAGCCTCTATCACCCATGCCTACCAACGCATCCGCTACGGCGGCCTGCCGGAGACCAAAGAAGAGATCGAGGCGGTCGAGTCGGCCTGGGAGAAAGTGCGGGCGCAGGGTCAGGCCCTGCTCAAGCGCAAAGAAATGGCTGACAAAGGGAAGAGAAAGAAACCCAAAGTGTAGGCGATACTATTCACCAGGGCGGGTATCTCACCCGCCTCTTTTTGACCTGGTACATCTGGCGATGTCAGAATCCCCTTCCACGCAGAGTTTTGGCTCTCTCACCGGCATCAAGCTGCCCCGCCTGCGCCCCTGGCGGGAGTTGGCGATCTTCTCTATGCTGTTGATGGAATTGAGCTGGGTGGTTCCCTGGTATAGAGCATTGACTCCGGCGACTTATGCGGTCTCTTCGGGGCGGGCTTTTTTGGTGTTGGGGGGGATGGCTTTGGCCGCTTATTTGCTGATCCGCTTTTTGAATTACATTCGTCTGCGACCAGACCTGCGCCAATGGGTGATGCTGGCCTTGCTGGTGGCGAGTATTTTATTGGGGCTCAAGCTGCTGCTTTTCCCCCACGAATCGGTGGACTTCTGGGAGTTGGTCCGCAGACCCCTCGAATCCTTCAGCGATTTCACCAACCTGATCCCGGATGAATTCCTGGTCTCGGTGGTGGTCCTCATGGCCTGGTGGCGGGGAGTCGGGCTGGCGCGGCTCAAGGTCGGCCCCATAGACGTGCGGAGCAATTTCCAGTTGGGATTTTTCATGTTCCTGGGCTTCATCCTCATCAACACCTTGATGACCGGGGAGTCGCCGGGATTGTTCATCTATACTTATCTGTTCGGCGGATTGATGGCGATGGGGGCGGCCCGGGTTTCAGTGTTGAGCGAACTGCGTGGCGGGGGGCGCAATCCCTTCGACCGGCGCTGGCTGGGCGGTATCCTGGCGGCTACGACCGGCATGTTAGGATTATCGGCCCTGGTGGTCTCTCTGGCGGTGGGCGAGGATGCGTTATTCAAAGGGTTGTCGCTTTTGGTTTGGGGGGTGTTCATCCTTTTCGTCCTGCTCCTGGCGACTCCGTTGATCCTGCTGGTGATCTTTGTTTTGCAGTGGATCGCCAACAACACCGGCGCGATAGTTAGCGAGTCGCTGAATAACGTGATCCGAAACTTGCAGGAGTTGGTTTCCAATATGGCCGGTCTGGCCGAGAACGCCTTTGAATTTTTGGAGCGATTGGGTCTGTTCCGGTTCTTGGATTGGCTGCTGCCTATTCTCAAGCCATTCACCTTGTGGATCATCCTGGCTTTGATCGCGGGGATCGTGATCTTGATCGTGCGCCTGCGGATGAGGATTCGGCTGGCCGCCGAGTTGGACGAAGACCGCCAGTGGATTGACCGGGGCGGGCTGTTGGGTTTGCTGGCGCAGGCTTTGCAGGACCGCCTCCGGGAACTGGCGGAGAATCTGGCGGGAATGATGAACCTGGGCCAGCGGCGGCGTCTGCGGGCCGCGGCCCGAATCCGGCGCATTTATGCGGAGTTGATGGATCTATCCGATGAATTGGGCCAGCCCCGTCAAGCGGCCCAGACTCCCCTGGAGTACTTGCCCACTCTGGAGGGATTGTTCCCCGCCTCGCACGGCGATCTGCGGTCTATCACCCGCGCTTACCTGCGGGTGCGCTACGGCGAACTCCCCGAAACTCGACAGGAGGTGGAGGCGGTCGAGGTTGCCTGGCGGCGGGTGCGGGAGGAGGGGGAGAGGGTGAAGGATGAAGGTGGAAGGATGAAGGATGAAAGTGGGGAGACAGGGTGATTAGGTAATCAGGCAACATGGCAACAAGGTAATGAGTTATTAGGGATGGGCCGGAGTGTATTTCCGATGGCTTTTGAATGCTTTTGGAGTTACTCGTGGGAAGTGTGTATTATAATCATGGAGAGAGGAAAATTCCCGGTGCCTTCAATTATGTACACATAACATTTCCGGGGATATTAACTAGTTTTTCAAAAAGGAGTAGGCAATGCCAACAACAGGTGAAAAACCAGGAATAGGCACTTACTATTGTACAAAATGTGGAACAAAAGTTGTTTTGGATGACAGCACCGATACTTTACCTCCCTGCCCAAAATGTCATGGAACAGATTATAGAGAATAATTAAAGTTACCTAGAACACGAACCCGCCAACAACTTCCTCTCTTGTTGGCGGGTTATGTTTATTTGGAAGTGAATTTTCTCCCTTAGGAATGTAAACAAATAGGGTAGCCGATGCAAACCTCCCGCAGGTTTCAAACCTGTGGGAGGTTGGTTTGTGTCTCTCCTCAGTTTATCTACTCCTCCCCCGTCTCCTCTGCCATCTTGCCTAACACCACGCTCAACGCTTTGATGAAGGCGTCCCGGCTCTCTAGCTCCTCCGGGGTGAAGTTCTCCCGTAGTAGCTCATTCTTGAAATCTTGAGGGTCGCCGTCTTCGGGCACGTCCCAGGTTTGGAGGGGGTCGGCGGCGATGTGGTGGTCTTCCCCCAGGACGAAGGATTCATTGATCTTGAACCCCGGCACTTCAGTGGTGATCGGCCAGGTGGCGTCCACGATCATCTCACCGTCCTCCAGTTCCAGGATCAAGTAATTGTGAACGTCCACGAAGCGGCCGTTGGTTTTTTCCAGCGTGCGGCGCAATTCATCCGGCAGGGTTTGGGGATCAATGTCCTCAACCGTCGTGCAGGCGATGACACGGGAGCGCATGCCCAACTCGGCGAAGAGCGCTTTGAGCAGATAATGCTTCCCCGAACAAGTCCCCCGCCATTCCCGGATGATGGTCTCCGGCTCGCGGGAACTGGCCCGGATATAGGGCATATCCCTCACCAGAGCGAATGCCCCCGCGGCGTCAATTTCAACGCCTTCCTCAACCAATCCTCGTTCTAGGGCCTCAACTTTAAGCAACTCAAGAAGACTTATCAACACACACCTCTTTGCAACGAACTACCTAACTACCTAACTACCTAACTATCTAAACCAATCAACAGCGCTGGCCCCCGCATACGCAAACATCAACATCTTCAACGTCTTGCCCACAAAACACCACCACAAGAATTCGTGGAGGGGCATCCGCAGCACCCCCGCCGCCATCCCCGCCAGATCAAAGAAGGGGTTGGGCAGGAAGGAGAGGAATAGGATGGTCAGATAGCCGTTCTTCTCCATCCATTGGGTCAATTTTTTGTAGATATTGGCCTGTTCGATAACGGCTTGCCCGCTGAACCCGGCGAGGTAGCCGGAGAGTTCACCCAGTGCGGCTCCCGCCCCCGCCGACAAAGCCACGCCAAAGGGATTGAAGCGCGCTCCGAAGGTGAAGACCAGAGCGACGCCCGGCGCGGGCAGCAAGATAGTTGCGTTCGCCAGGATGGAGAGCACGAAGATGCCTGGATAGCCGTATACTTCCAGCTTCTGGGCTTGCTCATCGGTGATGGTGAAAATGAACACCGTGAGGGCGATGACTCCTACTAGAACCAACACCCGCATCAGCTTGAGCCTGCGTGGGGTGACTTTCTGTTCGGGA
>CBDUUP010000389.1:0-3977 GCA_965370435.1 uncultured Anaerolineales bacterium
TAAGCAACCCCGCCCCGTTACTGATCGGCAAGGGCGGCTACGGCAACAACGTCGTCCAACAGATCAAACTAATGGTGCAATCATAGGGCGATACCAGCCACAACTATTCTCAGTCTCTCAGGGGGACATCTTCATTTCGGGGTATGGTATGATGAATGAAGCCCAACTGGAAAATAAACTTCTCTACCTTAACCTACCCTTCAAAAACCAAGCAAAAAGCGCATGGACTCAGCGCCAGATCCCTCTCAAGGTTCATTAGACGAATTACTGGGCAAAGCCACGCGGGTTAAATTACTCGACGGAGGCATGTCACAGGGCAAAGCGTTGGGGAAAAAGGTTTTGGTGAAGACCTCCGACCCGCAATCTCTCGCCGTGCTGGGGGAATGTTTGGAGATCATCGAAGAGCAAGACTCCTTTGGCCATTGCATGTGCCTGGGGGACTACACCTTCCAATTCTTCGACGGTCGGCGGGTTATCGCCATGATCGGATTGCATCATGGTCGCTCCATCCGCTGGGAGGAGGCCTGGAAATACGACGCTCTGCTCAAAGACGGCCCCCGGCTGCTCACCTGGCTCGCAGAGCAAGGCGCTGCCGCCCCTCTGAAAGCCTTTCAAGAAGACCAGAAGCGAGCGGAGGAATCCCGTCAAGCGACCCTCCGCTGGCAGGAAGCCATGCCAGCCTGCCTGCGCCCCTACTGGGATCAGATGCAAGACCTTTCCTTTGGGATGGTCACCTTCACGCCCGACTCGCAAAAGGGGGAGGGTCATCCAGGCCAGAAGAAGGCTTCTACCAGTGGTCTGACTCCCTTATTAGATGCGCTGGAAGGAGAATACCCAGACCTTGATACTCGCCTCCTAGCGTTATTCCACTGGTTCGGCTCAGGGAAAGGCCCCTGGAGCGGCTACCCGTCCTATGAAGGCGCGGCGGATAGGCTATTGCTCGAATTTCCTACTAGCCAATTAGTGACCGCCCTTACAAACCACCCGCTCACCCCAACCCATCTCGAAGGCGCGGCCCGGTACTTCGCGGGCTATCATTTTAGAACCAACAAACCCAACGATGCCCGGCAGCTTCCCTCAGAATTGAAGAAGAAGCTCAAGAAGCACAGCCGGGCGACCTCAGACAAAGACAAGAAAAAACGGGCCAGGCACGCCTTCTAACCAACCCTCCCGGAGGACACCATGAACAAATCAGAATTTCTCGACGCAATGCGCAGCGCGCGGGCTGAATGGGAAGCCCTCCTCGCCGAGATCGGGGAGGCGCGGATGACCGCGCCCTCTCTCCCCAACGGTTGGTCGGTCAAAGACCTGATCGCCCACATCACCTGGCACGAGCGCGAAGCCGCCGGGATCATCGAACAACGCGCCCTGGCCGGCTCGGATTGGTGGAACCTATCCACCGATGATCGCAACGTTCTGATCTACGCAGAGAATCAAGACCGCCCCCTTGACGAGGTCCTGGCAGAAGCAAAACCAGCATACGAAAACTTCAAAACCGCGGCGGAAACCCTCTCCGATCAGGATTTAGTTGACTCCTCCCAATTTCGAGATATGCCCCCGGATTGGCAGCCCTGGCAGGTCCTGGCCGACAATTCCTTCGAACACTATCACCAACACATCCCCGACCTCCGCGAGTGGTTGGAGAATTTGGATTGAGCTGATTTTTTTTACCACAGAGACACAGAGAGCACAGAGAATATAAAAAAACTCTGTGCTCTCTGTGTCTCTGTGGTGAATTGGTTTTTTCTCTTAACCAAATCTATCTGGCTGCGAGAACCCACTCCCTCAATCTTAATTCTTCAGAAAGTAAGTTTTATGTATCCCGCCATCTTCTTTCAGCGTCCAAACCGAATACCCTTTGGACTTCATGGTGTCAATCCCCGGCGCGGGCAAGAAGGTGGTGGTAAGCTCGATGATCTCCCCTACGCCAACACTTTTAGCGGCTTGAAGAATATGCACGACCGTCATTTTGGATTTGTCTTCTATTTCCGCTTCCACAAACGAGACCGCTATCTTCTCCTCGGAGAACCAATCTGGTTTCTCAGCATAATAATCTTCTTCCACAAATTCCACCCCCGACACCGGTTGGCCGACAGCCTCCCTCAATTTGGCGACCAACTCATTCAGGGGAATATCGCCAACCGAGGAGATATGCTTGATGGTGGCGATTTTGGCGATGGATTTCCGCAACAAGGGATTATTCAACTTGGCGAACGGCGGGGCAATATCAATCAGAGTTTCCGCTAACTCTGGATATACTTCTAACAAATTGTGCACCGTTGTGGAGGGCGTGATCTCTAGTTGATCGCTGGGCATGGGACTCTCCTTTCAAAATAAATAATACCTGACAATATTCACGGATATTATACACTTTTCCACGGTTGCCAATCGTTACACTTTCTGTTATCCTAACCCTTGCAATGGCAGCCCGCATCCACCCCAAAACATCCCTCGGCCCCGTCCACCTCACCACTGGCGATATGGCGCGCTCGGCGGCTTTTTATCGTCAAGCGCTCGGCCTACAGGTCCACCAACAAGCCAGCGACCGGCTTCATCTGGGCGCGGGCGGGCCGGACTTGATCGTCCTGGTGGAGATCCTTGAAGCGCCCAAGATCCTCGACACCACCGGCCTCTACCACCTCGCCCTCCTGCTCCCCTCCCGGCTGGCGTTGGCCCACTCCCTCCAGCAAATTGTCAAAACCCAAACCTCCGTCCAGGGCTTCGCCGACCACGGCGTCAGCGAGGCCGTCTACCTCGCCGACCCCGACGGCAACGGCATTGAACTCTACTACGACCGCCCCCGCAACCAATGGCCGCGGGAGAGCGGCAAAATCACGATGGGGACCGACCCCCTCGAAGTGGGAGACCTGCTCGCCGAACTTGCCGGGAGCGAGGATGGCTGGGAAGGGCTGTCCCCAGAAACCGTCACCGGCCACATCCACCTCCAGGTTGCCGACCTCCCCATAGTTGAAATTTTCTACCGCGAGCTGCTGGGGTTTGAACTCGTCATGCGCCAGGGAGCGTCGGCCTCCTTCCTCTCGGCAGGCGGCTACCATCACCACATCGCCTGCAACACCTGGGCGGGCCAAGGCGCCCCGCCGCCCCCGCTAAATTCCATCGGCCTACGCCAGTTCACCATCCGATTGCCCAATCAGGCGGCATTAAAAAAAGTCACCAACCGCATCCAGCGCGCCGGATTAGAGATCGAAGAACAGCCCGACGGCTTCTTCCTCCAAGACCCCTCCCAGAACGGAATCCTCCTCACCTCCGCCAAATAACCGTAGAGACGACCCGGCCTAGCGAAGCGACGTCATCTCCCGTTAATTATCTCCATAAAATCGACTCGGCTGAAAATCCCTATCCCCCCTCCAACGCATACCTCACCGCCGCCTCCGCATGAATACGAGTAGTATCGAACAATGGAGCATCACAATCCCCCTCGCCCACCAACAGACCGATCTCCGTACACCCCAGAATAATACCCTGCGCCCCTCGTCCGACCAAATTCTCCATAATACGCACGTACTTCGCTTTGGACTCAGGATTGATGACGCCCAGGACTAGCTCCTCGTAGATCACATTATTGACGATCTCGGCTTCCTCCCCGATGGGGGTGAGGACTTCCAGGCCGTGCTGGTTAATCAATCGCCCCTTGTAAAATTCCTCTTCCATCGTGAAGCGGGTGCCCAACAAGCCAATCTTCCCCAACCCGCGGGCCTGGATCTCGGCGGCGGTTGCGTCGGCAATGTGCAGCAATGGGATGTCAATATTCTCCTGGACTTCCTCCGCCATCTTGTGCATGGTGTTGGTGCAGATGACGACAAAATCCGCGCCTCCGCTCTCCACGCGCTGGGCCGCGGCGATCATCATTTGAGTGGCCTGCTCCCAGTCGCCCTCACTCTGCAAGGTTTCGATCTCCGCAAAATCAACCGAATACATCACGCTCCGGGCCGAATGCAAACCGCCCAGCCTCTCCT
>CBDUUP010000390.1:0-3959 GCA_965370435.1 uncultured Anaerolineales bacterium
TCTAGTTCAAGAGTAAAACAAATCGGACACTTTGCACTTGTTCTAGACATGAGCCAAAAACTTTGTGTCTTTGTGCCTTCGTGTTGAGAAAAAGCATCATTCCCTCAGGGGCCACCCCTAGTCTTCCTGTTTGGGGACGTAGCGGCGTTTACGTTTGGTCTCTCCCCGGCGGCGTTTATTTTCCAACCGCTGTTCTTTTGAGGCTTTGGTCGGTTTGGTTTTCTGGCGCTTCTTGGGTTTCTGGGCCGCCTGGCGCACCATCTGTACCAGTCGGTTCAGCGCGTCCTGGCGATTTTTTTCCTGAGTGCGGAAGCGCCGGGCCTCGAGGATGAGGACGCTATCCTTGGTCATTCGCCTTCCGGCGATCCGCGCCAGACGGCGGCGCACCTCCAGGGGCAGGGATGATTTCTCCACCTCAAAGCGCAATTGCACCGCGGTCGCCACCCGGTTCACGTTCTGCCCGCCGGGGCCGGAGGCGCGGATGAAAACCAGTTGAATGGCGTCCTCGTCAATGGTGATGTCCGGTGTGATCTGGATCATGCGCCTAGTTTACCATTACTGGGAAGCGGAAAAAACAAAAACCAATGGGAGATTTGTGGGATAATGGGAAGAAGAAATTCCCTGGAGAACGAGGCGTTGAGAAATCATGGTAACTCAACCCACCCTGCTACACCCAACCTTGAGTGAAAGGCTGCTATGGAACTAACAATTTCTCTCGGCCAGATGGACGTTAAACTGGGCGACCCAGAACATAATTTGAAGGTGGTCGAGGAAATGACCGCCGAAGCCGCCCGGCGAGGCTCCGACCTCATTGTGTTTCCAGAGTTGTGGTCTACCGGCTACGACCTGGAAAACGCCGCCCAACACGCCGCGCCGGTGGGCCAGGGGATCTTCGCCCAGGTATCGGGGTTAGCTAAGCAGCACAATATCGCTATCCTGGGGTCGTGTCTATCCACCCTCCGCCCTGGGGAATATGGGAACACCGCCGTTTTCATTGAACCAGATGGGAGCGTATTAGGTAGTTACACCAAAACCCATCTCTTCGGCCCGATGGAAGAGAGCGTGTACCTCACCCCCGGAGATAGCCTCACGCTGGTCGAAACTCGGTGGGGGAAGGCTGGCCTGGCGATATGCTATGATCTGCGATTCCCTGAGGTGTTTCGGGCCTATGCGCTGGCGGGAGCGAAGATCGTCTTCCTGCCCGCCGAATGGCCCTATCCCCGTATAAAACACTGGCGGACTTTGCTGCGCGCAAGGGCCATTGAAAATCAGTTCTACGTCGCGGCCTGCAACCGTGTGGGCGAATCCAAAGGGTACGACTTCCTGGGCCATTCCTGCCTGATTGACCCTTCTGGGGAGGCGGTGATTGAAGCCGGAGAAAATGAGAACCTGCTGACCGCGGTCATTCAGATGGACAAAGTGGATCAGGCGCGGGCCAAGATGCCGGTCTTTGAAGACCGCAGGCCTGAAGTGTATGATGGTGAACGAAGCCTTGCAAAGTCCGCTGAATAGATATTATTTCAATCCCGCCATCATCGCTATGGGAGGCGCTTGGCGGCCATCGGAGCAGCTTACGCATCAGCAACCAATATCAAAAGAATGAACGCTATGGCAAATATAAAATCTATCGGTGTGCTAACCTCCGGGGGAGACTCTCCCGGCATGAACCCCTGCATCCGGGCGGTGGTGCGCAAAGCTATGGCCCACAACCTGACGATCTTCGGGATACGGGAAGGGTACGCTGGTTTGATCAACGGGGATATGAGGGAGATGAAAGCCCGGGATGTCAGCGGCATTATCCAGGAAGGGGGAACCACGTTGCTGACCGCCCGCAGCCCGGAGTTCAGGGAGAAAAACGGCCAGCGGGAGGCGATCCGGCAGCTCAATGAGGCCGGTATTGACGGGCTGGTGGTGATCGGCGGGGATGGCTCCATGCACGGCGCCCACGCCCTGGCCCAGCAGGGCGTCACCGTAGTGGGGATTCCCGCCAGCATTGATAACGACATCTGGGGCACCAGCATGTCTATCGGAGTGGATACAGCCCTGAATACCATCTTGAGCGCAATAGACCGGTTGAGAGATACGGCCTCATCCCACCAGCGGGCATTTTTGGTTGAGACCATGGGCCGCAATTGCGGCTATTTGGCGGTGACCGCCGGGATCATCGGCGGCGCGGAGATCGTCTTGATCCCAGAGTATGAAACCACAATTGAAGAAGTCGCCCAGGAAGTAGAGGATGCCTACAAACGAGGCAAAGCCCATGCGATCATTGTGGTTGCGGAAGGCGCGGCGATCAAGAGCGGCGAACTGAAAACCACCCTGGACCAAATGGACGTAGGGTTCAAGACCCGGGTTACGATCCTGGGCCACATTCAACGCGGCGGGCGGCCCTCGGCCTTTGACCGTCTTTTAGCGACCCGTCTGGGGATCGAGGCAGTGGAAGCGCTAATGGCGGGCAAGAGCGATGTGATGGTCGGCTTGCAGGGTAAAGACTTGGCCGCTGTCACATTGGAGGAGGTCATCAGCCGTCCGCGTCTGGTGAACCCGGAATACTACGAGATGGCGCGCATGCTGGCGCTGTAGGAGGATATGACTAGCAGGACGGGCGCTCTCGGCAATCTTAAAGGTCTCTTTTCATCTCCTCGTATTCATCTTTGGAGATGTCTCCCCTAGCATATCGTTTTTTCAGAATGTCAAGCGCGGTCTCCGACTCCCTGGGTTCACGTTCACTATCAGGCCTGTCGGAATCTCGCCCCGGCCCCATCATAGGTCCTCCTCGCCTAAACATCATGAACATGAACGTGATCATTACTAGAAAACCGATTATGGGGAATATGATCCACCATCCACCCATTGAAAAATTTCCAGGAAACATTTTGTTTTCTCCTTTCTCTAGAGTTACAAGAATATCAGGAATTCAGGTCTTAAAGGTCGTCGTTGAGTTTCCAATATTAAGTCTCTCAATATGGGGTTTGATTGACTAAACACCAAAGATGAAAAAAGTCGCGCAAATAACCACAAAGTCCGCCCTTCGGCGGACTATCGGCGCTTTGAGTCGGCGAAGGCCGACTTCGTAAATGTTGCCGCGACTTTAGTCGCCAACGTACGAGTTTCAAGGGAGGGCATATTGAAGCAAGGCATCCCGGCGGGTCAAAACCATAGAAGAACACGCATTTGCGATCACCGCCACGGTGGATTTGTCAATATGGGCAAGGAAATCCTGGGGTTTCATCGTCCCTTCAAACATATCATTAGCATGAACCAACAATTGTTCCATGCGGTCTGGCCCCAGACTTTTATAAAGGAATAAGGTCAGAGGCGAATTCAGAATGTCAAAACCGGTCTCGTGAGTCCTGCCTTGATCCAGAAGTTTGTAGACTACCGAAGATTGCTCTATAGAACTGGCGGCCTCGATCTCCGGCAAGAAATCCTCCAGCCGTTCTACCTGCTCATTTTCCTTTTCGATATCGCCCATGAACATGGACAAGGGAGCGTCTCCCCCGGTCAATGCCGATAGCGCTTCGAGAATAGCCAGCGCAGACAATTTTGCGCCCAGGTACTCATTGGCGTTGATGAGGTTGGTTTGGGCCAAGTCTACCATTTGTTGATATTCTTTTTCCGAGGGATAGCCCTTGTAGCTATGAAAGATGATGTCGGGGGTTATGGAACCGAGAAAGGCTCTCATTTTTTGGAGCGCCTGCCGGAAATCTCTAATGGAATACGTGTTTCGAGAACGCAGGGCGACGTTGGTTTCGGGGAGAAGTTTCCAGGTGTTGTCCAGAAACCCCCCCGAATCCTTATCGGCGAAGCTGGCCACGTCTTTATTGGAAAGTTCCAAAGCCCATTTTACGGTTTCTTCTATTTCGGCTTCATCCATAGAAAATTGATGTTCCTGGTTGATATGGATGAGCCTTTTTTCCAGGGTCTCAATGTTGGTTTCCCCTTTTTTATTTTTTCCT
>CBDUUP010000391.1:0-3955 GCA_965370435.1 uncultured Anaerolineales bacterium
GCGGGATCAAGGCGGTGTCGATAACTGGGGGGAAGCAGCCAAGCTGACTGCCTCCAACCCCGCGGCGGTTGACTATTTCGGCCACTCCGTCGCTCTCAGCGGGAACACCGCCCTGGGGGGGGGGCCGTCGGCGACGACGACGGCGGCGTCTCTTCTGGTTCTGCCTATATCTTCTATACTTTCACCCCTTTCCTCACCAACGGAGGCTTTGAAGACCCCCTGGGTGCCGAGTGGACTGAGATCGTCACCAGCAACGGAGATGGGCGCGTTCTCCTGAACCAAGCCTATGAGGGGAACTACATCTACCTCTTCAAAGCGAATAATGGGTTAGAGGTCATCAAGCAGACCGTAGCCCAGAGCGGAGTCGCTGGCGATGAATACACCCTCACCCTCTACTTCGGTGGAAAGGACGTGGATCTGAGCGGGAAGCTAGGAGCCAGGCTCATCCTCAAGAATGGCGGCGTGAAGGTGGACAAAAAGACCTGCGTCCACACCCCTTCCGGGCCTTCGTTCTCCTGGGCAATGTTAACCTGCACCATCACCGCCACCGGAGCCTTCGACAGAATCGATGTCCTCATCGGCATCCAGAAAGTGTCCACCGGCATGGTCGGTGTAGATGCGGCCATCTTGAACAAGACCGGGCCGTAGATTACGATCTTTGAAGAGTGTGTCTCAAACTCGGCTCTTAGGAGAGCGAAAAAGAGTCAAGGGACAAAAAGATATTTTTCTATACATGGAAGCTTGATACGCTCATATCTGGTGATATTCCGCTAGTTTGAAAACATTTTATAGTCTGGGGATAATCTCTTGTTTATTCCCGCTTTTGATATCATTATTACATCCTTTGTTATTTTTGTTCGTGTTTATCGAGGGAAATTAATTATTATCCCAGAGATTGTCAAACTATTGTCAGATAGTTCAATGGTTAGTGATTCAGGATTTTTTCATTATATATTTTTACTGGGGTATAGAGATAAGCATATTTGGGTTGGTTCATCGTCATCGGCGTACCCCCGAAGGGCGGCAAGACTGCACTCCTCACTACTCTGCTCAAGACCATCGCTTACAAGGGCTGGAAGGTTATGCCGGTCAGCCTGGAAATGGGCATCCGGGGCTCACAGCAGCGCCTGTTCGCCAACATCGCCCGCATCGACATGAAGAAATTCCGCACCTTGGAACTGACCGAGCAGGAATGGGCGAAGATCGAGGAGGCCAGGGCAGAAATCTCCGAGATGGACTCCCACTGGTCGGTGGACGCATCCGACGTCTACTCGCTTTGGCAGTTGGCCCTCATCATGGACCCCGACGTGATCCTGGTGGACTATCTCCAGCTCATGCGGGGCGGCGCTGGCCGTCGCAGCCGCACGGAGGAGATAGAACTCATCTCCAGGGAGCTGAAACGACTCTCCAACGAGTCCGGTCGTCCCAGGTTGGTCATAGCGGCCAGCCAGTTCAGCCGGGGGTTCAATAAGGCCGGTGATTTCAAGTCCGGCGCAGGGTTCAAGGGCAGCGGTGGTATCGAGAACGACGCTGACTTGGCCTTGAACATCGGCCCGGCCTTTGACGCAGCCGACAACGAAATACCCGGCGAGAGGACGCTCCACGTCGCTCTCAGCCGCCACTCAGGGGCCGGTGACGAGATCCCGGTCTTCTTCGACGGCGCACACGCACTCATGGGCTCTATCTCCCGAGATTTTGCCCACATCGACATAGAGAATTACGACCCAGAGGTTTACGGACCCACAGAGACACCAGATGACTGATCCCATAAAACAAAGCACGACTCCCGAACCCACGCCGTTTGAATTTCGCCTGGAAGGTGACAAGATCGTATTCACCGAGCAGGCAGGCACCACCGCATACGTGGCTGTGTGCATGATGCCCAACAAGAACTACAGACTAATGATTTCGTTTGCCACAGATGAACTCTCCGCGGGGATCGACATGATGGGCGCTGGGGCGAAGAACGTGAGCCACATGCGCCCCCTGCGTGAGCTTATGGAGGACTGGATGGAAGAAAACCCAACCGAACAAGGAGAATCCAAGTGTCCTTAGATCCTATCTACGAAAAGCTACTCATCCAGGTCCACAAACGAGCATCCATCCACGAAATGATGGAAGCCACCGGCTTGAAGTCACCGGCCACCATCCACCAACGGCTCACCAGGCTTGAACGGCTCGGCCTAGTAATACCTCCGCCGAAGCCCGGTCAAGCTCGAAGCCGCACCCTGTCACAAACAGCGATTCAACATCTGGCTAACAATGGATACCTCAAAAAACAACAGCAGCCCGCAGCAGTGGGCAGATAACGAAACGAAGGCGATTCGCACCTGCCTCGTCAGCGAGCGCCATGGATTAGCCACCCAAAAACAGGTGGTCAAACTGGCAATCGTGATGAAGTCCGGCCTTTACTCCGACAAGAACCGGGTGGCCGTCCTCGCCCACGTCATCGGGCGGCACTCCCTGATAACGTCCAAACACCTCACCAAGCACGAGGCCCGGTGGCTGATCGACTACCTGGAAGGCGACGACCGCGAGCTCACGCTGGCCGCCCGCAGCCTTCTCGAAATCGTGGAGGCACAAGTGATCTGACAGAAGCTCAAGCACCAGCTCAGGCAAGACCGCAGTGAGCTGACCAACAGGGGCCTGGTGCCCGTGTGCGCCATTTGTGAACAGCCCATCTTCGAAGGTGAGTCCATCGCCATGCACGAAGCCATCCTGTCCCGGGGCGACGTGCAGGGGATGAGCGATGAGGTCAAGAAAGCCATAATGGTCAAAGAGAACTGCGTCTTGCTCCACAATGACCCCTGCCACCTGCAGGAAGGGCACACCAAGGCTGGTCGGCAGGAGTGTATCAACTATCTGATCCGCATCGAGGGCAGGGAAGCCCTCATCAAATTCTTAGAGGCTCTGGCGCCCCATTTCAAGTCTGGAGGGCTGATTCATGATCGAAAACAAGCTATTTTTGCTACTCCTGAGGCAGTCCCTGTATGATTTTGCGTCCACGCTGGGGCTAACCCGGCAGGATGTGAAGGAGATCGCCAACCGCATGGGCGAGAGGTACTTCACCCTTCCCGCACACCAACTTATTCGAAACGAGATCCAAAACATGAAACCCACAACCCAGTCGTCGCTGGAACAAGAAACCGGCCCTGTACAACCCGTCCACCTACTTCAACCCCCTACCCCGCAACCAAAACCGCGATGAGATACAAAAAGCACAAACATCACCGCAGATACCACAGTCGGCACCTGAACAAGAAGAACTCACTCAAGAAAACCCTATACAAATACCAGAACGGCCGGTGCGCATACTGCCAGAAACCCGTCCCGTTCGAGCAATTCACGCTTGACCATGTACAGGCCCAAGCTCGGGGCGGCAAGCTAGAGATCGGCAATGCGGTTGGCTCCTGTCAACCCTGCAACCAGGGCAAAGGATCCAAAGACCCCAAAGCCTACAAACAACTACTAAGGAGATACAAATGGCTGAAACTGAACCGATGACCGAAGAAGAACTGAACGAAGCGCTGGCGGATGTAACCACTCTGCTGGAGGGAGAAAGCCCCGCCACCAATCTGGAGGACGCCATAGCGCTGGCTAGAAGGCTCCTGATGACCGTATCGCTGAAGTCCCAAGACGGCCCAATAACGATCCTGAACCTGGAAGGCTCCGATTTCGAAGCCGAATTTCCAGCCTACACGCTCTCTCTTTACCTCCATTTCATCCTTACGATGGAAGACATCTACCTACCAGGTGACGGCTCCCTGACCTGGGAACTAGATGAAGTGGATGACGAAGACGATGAACCACCATAACGAAGACCCTCTACCAGCCTGTTGGCAAAGAACAGACCACCTAATTGAACAGAAGCGCTAAAGGAAGTCCATGTATTTACGCTTACTCCGAAAATATCTCGTCATCCTGATCGTCGTATATGCAGTCGCCGCCCTGTCCC
>CBDUUP010000392.1:0-3908 GCA_965370435.1 uncultured Anaerolineales bacterium
GGATGTGACCGGCGACAACACCCTTATCGTAGAACTTGACCAACCACAACAATACACGGAGCTATTAATGAACACTTTTGCATATAGTATGTTGGCCCTCATCGCCCTGGCGATGCTGATTTTTTTTACCATTGTCTACCTGGCCAGCCGATACAAACGCTGCCCATCCGATAAGATCCTGGTGGTCTTTGGCCGGGTGGAGAAAGGCCGTTCCAGCCGGTGCTTGCACGGCGGCGGCACGATGGTGTGGCCCCTCATCCAGGATTACTCCTATCTGAGCCTCACCCCGCTCACCATCAGCATCCCCTTGCAGGGCGCGCTGTCCATGCAGAATATCCGCATCAACGTCCCCAGTACGTTCACGGTAGGCATCAGCGTTGATCCGGGCATTATGACCAACGCGGCGGAGCGTCTCCTGCATCTCAAACCCATTGACATTGAAGACATGGCCAAAGAGATCATCTTCGGCCAGTTGCGCCTGACGGTCGCTTCGCTCACCATCGAGCAGATCAACCAGGACCGCGAGAAATTCCTGGAAGCGATCCGCAAGAACGTACAACCTGAGTTGAACAAGATCGGGTTATACCTCATCAACGTGAACATCACCGACATCACCGATGAGTCCGACTACATCGAAAGCATCGGCAAGAAAGCCGCCTCCGAGGCCATCAACGTGGCTAAAGTTGACGTGGCCGAACAAGTGAAATTTGGATCCATCGGTGAGGCGGAAGCCAACCGGGAGAAGGATATCCGGGTAGCTGAAAACGTCGCCCAGGCTGAGAAAGGCCGCAAGGCCGCCGAAGCCGACCGGCGCATCTTCGTGCAAGCCCAAGAAGCCGACGCCGTGGACGGTGAGAACATCGCCAAGGCCGAGATCGCCGAATCCAACGCCAAGCTGGAAGTAAAAAGGGCCGCGGCCTTACAGGATGCCGAGGTCGCCAAACGCGAGGCCGCCGCGGAGATCCAGAAAGCGCAATACCTCGCCGAGCAAGAGCGTCTCAATGCCGCCGAAGTGGTGCGCCAGGAGATTGACAAGCGCAAGATCGAGATCGCCGCAGAGGCTGAGGCCGAACGCATTCGCCGGGAAGCCAAAGGTGAAGCCGACGGTATCTTGCTCCGCTACGAGGCGGAAGCCGAAGGTATTCAGAAATTGCTGTCTTCTAAAGCTTCGGGATACGCCGAACTGGTTGAAAGCTGCGACGGCGACACCCGGGCTGCGGCCACCCTGCTCATGATCGAAAAGATGGAAGAACTGGTCTCCCGCCAGGTGGAAGCCATCAGCAACCTCAAGATTGACAAGATCACGGTCTGGGATTCTGCGGGTGGCAATGGCGGAGGCTCAACAACCTCCAACTTCATCTCCAGCCTCATCCAGAGCATCCCCCCCCTGCAAGACCTGTCCTCCATGGTCGGTCTGGAACTCCCCGAGTTCCTGGGGAAAATGGTCACCGATGGCGCGGCGCCGCTTGCGGATAGCGCCCCGCCGGTTGAAGTCGAACCCGAGGAGACCGAATCCTAGAACAATTTCCCCTCACAGCAGCGCTGACGTAAAAATCACCCACTCACTACCGGTTTGTCTGGTAATGAGTGGGTTTTAAATAGTTGCATAGATGGGTTTACGGCGTGACCGTGATAGTAGCAGACATGCCGCTGCCCCCCGGCCCGCCGTGGAAGCGGCAATAATACAGGATCGTCCCCGCCTCGGTGAAGGTGAACTCGAAGGTGTCGCCACCTTGCAGGATGCCGCTTTCGAACAGGCCATCGTCCGCAGTCACCGTATGAGGGACGCTGTCTTCATTCACCCAGATGACGGTCGTGCCCACCGCCACCGTCAAGTCGCCGGGGTTGAAGTCGCCGCCGGACAGGATGATGGTGATAGTCTCACCTCCTCCTGGGTCTGTGTCGTCGCCGTCATCTTGAGCCTCAAGGGTGTCTGTCGGCGCTGTCATTTCTGTGGGCGGGGAGGTTGCAATGGGGGTGTTGTCTTGGGTCTCAACCGTCGCGGTTGGCGCAGCTTCCTCGGCAGCGCCTCCGCAGGCTGCCAGGGCGATGGTCAGGATTGTGAAAACGAGTAACCGGTAAGGCAAACGAAGTTTCATATTTCTCTCCAGAGTTGAATTGTTAGTGGCGCGCAAAAAGGGCGCGCCCATTTGATATATAGATTCCCATATTCGGGCAAACCTTACCTCTATTTGCCGATTTACTGCCTGTGAAGGGAAATTAACGGGGTTATGAATATTGGCCGGGTATCAAATCCGCGGGAGGGAATAACCCACTTTTCCTTCCACCGGCTCACCCACTGGCCTTGCTCAAATAATGCAGACGTATGATGCTCAATTCGTCGTAGCTGATCTCCCCGTTGAAGGCATCAAATAATGGCCGTAACAATTCCGCTCCGATGCGGTTGAGAGCCTCCATGACGGCCTCTTGCTGCGCCTCAGGAAGGGAGGACAGCTTTAATAGATCATCATCGGTCCGGAGAGCCTGTCCTTCCTGCAAGTATTTGAACAAATGATTCATGATGGTGCTCTGTTTAACCTTATACTGGGCCATGAGTTGGGCTACCGATTGACCGTCATTGTAGGCTTCGCCAACTGCCAGATGCCTGCCTTTATGGGTAGTCGTAGGCCTCCTCTTTTTTCCTCGTTTAGGTTTCTCCTCCAGTTGTCGCTCATCGCAATACGGGCCGATAATGTTTAGAAACACCTCGCTGTATTTTTCCAGCTTCACATTTCCAACGCCATACATGGCCGAGAAACTCTCTCTAGATCGGGGGTAGAAGGCCGCCATTTCGATCAGCGACCGGTCAGAAAAGATGATGTAGGGCGGGATTTTGGCCTGGTCGGCCAATTCTTTTCGCTTGGCCCGCAGGAGTTCAAACAGCTCCCGGTCATATTCGGTCGGTTCTCCTCTGCCCCTGGCATAATCTGCTTTCTCTTCTTCGACCAACCCCATCACAGTTTTCTCACCCTTGAATACCTCATAGGCCTGGTCGGTGAGTTTCAGGCTTCCGTGAGTCGGATCCTGGGTCAGCAATCCTTTTTGGATGAACTGCCGGGAAAGGTGACGCCACTGTTTTTTAGAGTACTCCCTTCCAATTCCATAGGTGGACAAGTTCTGATGTCCTCGGGAGATCACTTTTTGGGCCTCTGACCCGCGCAAAACGTCAATGATGTGAGTGGCGCCGAAAATTTCCCTGGTGCGCTTGACGCAAGAGAGGAATTTTTGGGCCGGGATGGTGATGTCCACCAGTTGTCTATCTTCCCCTTGGCAGTTGTCGCAGGCGGCGCATTTTTCGATTGCGTAGTCCTCGCCAAAATAGGTCAGCAGCGGGATCCGGCGGCACTGGTCGGTTTCGGCGAATTGCACCAGGGCATCGAGGTGGACGTTGGCAACCCGCTGCTCCTGGGGAGTTTTTTGGTTGATGAAATAGCGGATCTTTTGAGTGTCGCCGTAGCTGAACAACAGCAGACACTGGGCTTGCAATCCATCCCGTCCGGCCCGCCCGATCTCCTGGTAGTAGCTTTCAATGTTCTTGGGCAGGTCGTAATGGATGACAAAGCGGACATTGGGTTTATTGATACCCATGCCAAAGGCGATTGTGGCTACGATGATCTGCACGTCGTCGTGGATGAATAATTCCTGGTTTTTCTTGCGTTCCTCGGTGGGCAAGCCTGCATGGTAGGGCTTGACCGAGAAGCCCTCGCTACTGAGAACTTCGTAAAGCTCGTCCACCTGCTTGCGCGAGAAACAGTAAATGATGCCCGACTGGTTGGGGTATTTCTCCAGGAAGTCGAAGGTCTGGGTGAGGGGGTTGGTTTTTTGGACGATCTGTAGAAATAAATTCTCCCGGTTGAAACTGGAAATGAATTGGTTGGAGGCGTCGAACCCCAGGTTGTTTTTGATGT
>CBDUUP010000393.1:0-3899 GCA_965370435.1 uncultured Anaerolineales bacterium
TCCTTTTTTCATCGTTCCTAAGTTTCAGTTTTTTCAGCTTATCATTGTTTCAGTTTTTCAGTTTTTCCGTTTTTCAACGTTCCAACATTTAAGTTTTTTCAGCGTATCAGCGTATCAGTGTTTAATTTTTCAACGTTCCAACGTTCCAACGCCTCACCTCTCCCCAATCGGAACAAAATCCCTCTCCCCCTCACCCAAATAAATCTGCCGCGGCCGAGCGATAGCCTGCTCAGGATCGGTGATCAGTTCTTGCCACTGAGCCAGCCAGCCAACCGTCCGCGGGATAGCGAACATCACCGGGAACATGGCGACCGGCAGTCCGATGGCCTGATAGATGATCCCAGAGTAAAAGTCTACGTTGGGATACAGCTTGCGGGAGACAAAGTAATCGTCCTCCAGAGCGATGCGTTCCAATTCCAGAGCCACGTCAAGCAAAGGATTCCGCCCCGTCTCGTCAAATACCTCGTCGGCGATCTTTTTAATGATGGTGGCTCGCGGGTCGAAGTTCTTGTAGACCCGGTGCCCAAATCCCATCAAACGGAATTCTCCATCCTTGACCCGCTTGACGTAATCGGGGACGTTTTTCTTGTCGCCAATTTCCGCCAGCATCCGCAAGACGGCTTCATTGGCGCCGCCATGCAGCGGCCCGTACAAACCCGCCGCCGCCCCCGCCATCGCCGAGTACGGGTCTGACTTGCTGGAACCGATCACTCGCATAGCCGTCGTTCCGCAATTCTGCTCGTGGTCCAAGTGGAGGATGAACAACACATCCAGCGCCCGTTCAAGAACCGGGTTGGGCACGTATTTCGCCTCGGTCATCTTGAACATCATGTTGAGGAAATTGCCCGTATAACTCAAATCGTTATCCGGATATACAAAAGGCAGCCCCATGACGTGCCGGTAGGAATAGGCCGCAATGGTAGGCGCTTTGGCGATCAACCTCTTTATCTGGAGCAGTCGGTTCTCTGAGTCGTCAACCTGGCGCGCCTCTGGGTAAAAGGTGGACAACGCCGCCACCGTAGAAATGAACATCCCCATAGGATGCGCGTTATACCGGAAAGCCTCCATTAGCTGCTTGATATTTTCATGCAGCATCGAATGGTGGGTGATATCAGACATCCACCGGTCTCGCTCTTCCTGCGTGGGAAGTTCGCCAAACAAGGTCAGATAAGCGACCCCTAGATGAGTGGCCTGTTCCGCCAACTGGTCAATGGGGTATCCACGATACCGCAGAGTCCCCTTTGCGCCGTCAATATAGGTGATATCGCTCTTGGTGCTGGCGGTGTTCTTATAAGCCGGGTCGTAGCTCATCATGCCGAAGTCATCTTCGTTGACTTTGATCTGGCGCAGGTCCATAGCCCGGATGGTGTCATCCGTGACCGGGACCTCATATTGCTTCCCGGTCCGGTTATCCGTAATCGTAAGGGTATCTTTAGACATCACTAAAACTCCTAAGGGTTATCCTAACTAACTTTCTAACGAGATAGCCAGGTTTTTCTAAACTTTAAAGTTTTTGTTTTTCTCTGTGCACTCTGTGTCTCTGTGGTGAATAGTTTGCAACCTATAAATCTAATTTAGCTGTATTTGCCGCCACATTCTCAGCCGATACTTTGAGAGCCGCCACCTCATCCTCATTCAAATCATACTCAATGATCTTGACCACGCCTTTTCTCCCCAACTGAACCGGCGCGCCAAAGAAAATGTCCTTCAACCCATACTCGCCCTGCATGTAAGCCGCAGCCGGTACGATCAGGTTCCTATCCTTGAGGATAGCTTCCACCATCTGGGCGACTCCTGCGCCGGGCGCATAGAAAGCGCTGCCGGTCTTCAAAAGGCCGACGATCTCACCGCCGCCTTTGCGGGTCCGCTCGACGATAGCCTCCAACCGGTCCGCCGGGATCATCTTGTTCAGCGGGACCCCGGCGACGTTGGAATGCCGGGTCAAAGGGACCATGCTGTCCCCGTGGCCGCCCATCACGTAACAGTTGATATTTTGCACGCTCACCCCCACCTCCATAGCGACGAAGGCCCGCATTCGGGCCGAGTCCAGGATTCCGGCCTGGCCGATCACTCGATGCGGCGGCAGATTCCCGGTTTTCATGGCGACGGTACACATCACGTCCAGCGGATTGGTCAAAATAATGTAAACCGCATCCGGGGAATGTTTGAGCGTCTCCTCGGTTGCAGTCTTGACGATCCCGGCGTTGATGGTCAGCAGGTCGTCCCGGCTCATGCCCGGTTTGCGAGGCAGCCCGGCTGTGATCACAATGATGTCCGATCCGGCTGTATCAGCGTAATCATTGCTCCCCGTGATGGAGACATCCACGCCAACCACCGGCATGGCCTCCTGCATATCCAGAGCCTTGCCCTGGGGCATACCTTCCACAATGTCAACCAATACCAGGTCGGCGATCTCGCGTTCCGCCAGCCAATGCGCCGTAGTCGAGCCGGTCATCCCGGCTCCGATAATAGAAACTTTATTTGCCATCATTCACTCCATCTATTAAGAATAACGCCTCGCACCAAGTTCTCATTGGATGAAGGCGTATTTTTTACCTGATCATGCCGCGCCTATTCTTGCGACTCGAGGAACCGAGTCGCCTGGATCGCCGCGGCCGCCCCCATCCCCGCCGAAGTGATCACCTGCCGGAAGTGCGGGTCTGCCACTTCACCGGCCGCAAACACGCCCGGCTTTCCTACCTGCATGTATTTATCCACTACCAGGTAGCCCTTCTCGTCCATTTCAAGCTGGCCTTCAAACAACTCGGTGTTGGGAAGGTGGCCGATAAAGATAAAAATGCCATCCGTAGCGTGGTCGCGCGTTTCTCCGCTTTTTTTATCCAGGATAGCGACCGAGGCCACGGCCTCTTCGCCATTGATAGTCTCAACAGTCGAATCCCAAATGAAGCTCATTTTGGGATTATCCTCCGCGCGCTTCACCAAAATTGCGCCCGCCCTTAATTCATCTCGGCGATGCACAACTGTGACAGTGTTGGCGAACCGGGTGAGGAACAATCCCTCCTCCATAGCGCTGTCCCCGCCGCCGACCACCACAACGTCCTTCTCCTTGAAGAAAAATCCGTCGCAAGTGCCGCAGTAAGAGACGCCCCGCCCGGTCAATTCCTCCTCCCCATTTACATCCAGCTTCCGAGGCGTAGCTCCTGTAGCGATAATGAGAGTCTCGGCGAGGAATTCCCCGCCAAAAGTCTTGACCTTGTAAGGCCGCTCGGAGAGGTCCACCTCCGTAGCAGTATCGAACACAATTTTCGCCCCAAAGCGTTCCGCCTGCTTCTGGAAGAGTTCGCCCAACTCCGGCCCGGCCAAGCCCTCCGGGAAACCGGGATAATTCTCGATCATATGGGTTATCGAAGCCTGCCCGCCGATCTGCATTCCGGTGAGAACCACCGGCTCCAGGTCCGCCCTGGCCGCGTACAGCGCTGCCGCCAGCCCCGCCGGCCCAGAGCCGATAATAAGAACCTTGACCTCCTGGCTGCCCTCGCTCCCAGCGCCCGGTATATCAGTTAGATTTAATTCCATAGGGTTTCCTCAAATTGTGCTGTGATATTTGTACAAGTACTACCAACTTACTGGACAACCTTTCTGCTTCTAATTTTACCCCAATTTATCCAAAACCGGCGCATGCCATCCCAAAACCCAACCAACTCATACGCTTCGTTAACACTTTGACGTTTTATTCCACCCTTAGCATTTCAACAACAAAGCGTTCCAACGTTTCAGCGATTCAGTGTATCAGCGAATCAGTGTTTCAGTTTTTTCAATTTTTTCAGCGATTCAGTGTTTCAGTGTTTCAGTGTTTCAGTGTTTCAGTGTTTCAGCGTTTCAGCGATTCAGTGTTTCAACGCTCCAACGTTTCAACGTATAAACGTTTAAACGCAATA
>CBDUUP010000394.1:0-3892 GCA_965370435.1 uncultured Anaerolineales bacterium
CCCCCAATTCCCACCCGAATTCGCATTATAATACCCCCATGCCTAACCCATCCTCCCTCGTCCGCGTAGGCTGCCCGGCGCACAACTGCGGCGGGCGCTGCCTCCTCATCGCCCACCTCCAGGACGGCGTCATCACCCGCCTGGACACCGACGACCGCCCCGACTCCGTCGCCGACCCCCAGCTTCGTGCTTGTGTGCGGGGGCGGTCTTATCTCCAACGCCAGTACCACCCCGACCGCCTGCAATACCCCCTCAAACGCGTGGGGAAGCGCGGCGAAGGGGACTTCGAGCGGGTCTCCTGGGAGGAGGCCCTCGACCTCGTCGCCGGGCAGATGCAGCGGGTCAAAGAGACCTACAGCAACAGCGCCATTTTTATTCCCTACGGCACCGGCGGCGCAGGGAACATCACCGGCGCGGAGGCCGCCAACCGCCTGATGAACCTCTTCGGGGGCTGTCTGGAATATTACAACAGCTACAGTTGGGGGGCCACCAACATCGCCACCCCCTACGTCTACGGTACCCTCAACACCGGCAACCAACGCCAGGACTGGCTCAACGCCAAGTACATCATCATGTGGGGCTGGAATCCTGCCGAGATGCGCGATGGCACCAACAGCGAATATTTCCTCAAGCTGGCCCGCGAGCGGGGGGCCAAAGTGGTCTGCATTGACCCCCGCATGACCCCCAGCGCCGTCAGCCTGGCCGACGAATGGATCCCCATCCGCCCCGGCACCGACACCGCCATGATGTCGGCCATGGCCTACGTGATGATCAAAGAGCGGCTCTACGACGCCGAGTTCGTGGAGAAATACTGCGTCGGCTTCGACGAAGGCCAGATGCCCGAAGGCGCGGAAGGCGCAGAAAGCTACGAAGACTACATCCTCGGCGTCCGGGATGGCGTCCCCAAGACTCCCGCCTGGGCCGAGAGCATCACCGGCGTCCCTCAGGACGCCATCGCCCGCATCGCTCGCGAGTATGCGACCACCAGGCCGGGTATGCTCTACCAGGGATACGGCATGCAGCGCCGCGCCTATGGAGAGCAGCCCGTCATCGGCGGGTGCGTGCTGGCCGCCATCACCGGCAACGTCGGCGTCTCCGGCGGGTGGGCCAGCGGCCTGGCCGACCAGCCCAAAGGCCCCGCCTGGACCCTGTTCCCCACTGGCGAGAATCCCGTCAAAGCCAAGATCCCCGTCTCTATGTGGACAGAGGCCATACTGCGAGGCAAGGAGATGGGGGCCGAAGACGGCGTCCGGGGCGTGGAGCGGCTGGATAACGACATCAAGATGATCTACGCCATCGCCACCAACATCCTCGTCAACCAGCACGCCAACCTCAACCGCACCGTCGAGATACTCCAGGACGAGAGCCTGGTGGAGTTCATCGTCGTGCAGGACCAGTTCCTCACCCCCTCCGCCCGTTTCGCCGACCTCATCCTGCCCGTCTGCACCCAGTTCGAGACCTGGGGCTGCGCCGACGGCTGGAAATACGGCGAGGAGTTGATCCTTATGCCCCAGTTGGTCGAGCCGCTGGGCGAATCCAAGTCCGACTTCCGCATCTGCGCCGAGATCGCCGAACGGTTGGGCATCGGCGAGGCTTATACGGAAGGCCGCGACGAGCGGGAATGGGTGGCATGGATCATTGAGCAGTACCGGGACTATTGGTTCCCCGACATCCCCACCCTCGACGAGATGGTGGAATCGAACATGGGCGTGTATTCCGTCCCCGTCACCGACCCGGATATAGCCTTCACCGATTTCCGCGCCGACCCGGAGAAGCACCCCCTCAACACTCCCTCCGGCAAGATCGAAATTTTTTCCAAGCGGCTCTACGACATGGGCCGGCCGGACGAGATCCCCCCCATCCCCAAATACATCCAGGAATGGGAATCTCCCTTCGGGCCGGAGGCGGAGAAGTTCCCCCTCCAGGTCACCGGCCATCATACCCTGGCCCGGGTCCACTCCACCCACGAGAACAACCCCTACCTGAACGAAGCCTTCCCCCAGCGGATGGAGATGAACCCGTTGGACGCTCAACCCCGGGGTATCCAGGACGGCGATGAGGTGAAGGTTTATAATGACCGGGGCGCGCTGGTCATGCCTGTCACCCTCACCCACAAGATCATGCCCGGCGTGGTGGACATTCCTCAGGGGGCTTGGTGGACGCCCGACGAGCAGGGGATTGACCGCCGGGGCTCCATCAACGTGCTCACCTCCGAACGCTGGACGCCCCTGGCCTTCGCCACCGCCCAGCAAACCATCATGGTGGAGGTGGAAAAAGCATGACCCTTCGACAAGCTCAGGGCAAACCCCAGGATAAAGCTCAGGGCAAAGCTCAAGGTGAAGCTCAGGACGCTGATAGAACACGGGCAGCCACCCAATACGCCTTCTATTTCGACTCGCGCACTTGCTCGGGTTGTAAGGCTTGCCAGGTGGCTTGCAAGGATAAGCACGGCCTGGAGGTCGGGCTGCTCTGGCGGCGGGTCTTTGAGGTGAACGGCGGGGATTGGGAGCGGGTGGGGGAGGCCTGGGTCCCCAACGTCTTCGCCTACAACATCTCTATGGCCTGCAACCACTGCGAGAAGCCCATCTGCCTGGAGGGCTGCCCCGCCCAGGCCATCACCAAGCGGTACGACGGCATCGTGCTGATCGACCCGGATCGCTGCATCGGGTGCGGGTATTGCAGTTGGGCCTGCCCTTACGGCGCGCCGCAGTACGATTCGGCGGCGGGCGTGATGGGCAAATGCACCCTCTGCTATGACAACCTCGACCAGGGTCTGCCCCCCACCTGCGTGGCGGCCTGCCCCCTGCGGACCCTGCACTTCGGGGAGAAGGCCGACTTGCAGGCCCAATACAGCGCCGCCAACGGCGTCTATCCCTTGCCCGATGCGGCTCTGACCGAACCGGCCCTGCTCATCACTCCCCACCAGGACGCCCACCGGGCCCAGACCGAACCGGCCCGCATCATTGACACGGCCCAGACCGCCAAGGAGGATTGGTCGCTGGTGGCTTTCACCATTCTCTCGCAGATGGCGGTGGGGGGCTTCGCCGCATATCAGGCGATTCAAAGCTGGACGGCGGAACGGCTGGGCCTTGCGCCGCTATTGGTCATTGGCGGCATCTATTTGCTGGCTTTGATGGCTTCCTTCTTCCATCTGGGCAAGCCCTGGAAAGCTCCCACCGCTCTGCGTAATTTGCGTTCCTCCTGGTTGAGCCGGGAGATTTTGTTCTCGCTGTTGTTCGGGGGGGTGGGGGGGCTGTTTGGCATTATGCAGGGGTTGGAGGCGGGGTCTGTTGGGCTGCGAGGCGGGGTGGGGTGGCTGGGGGCGGGGCTGGGGCTGGGGCTGGTGTACTGCATGGCGAAGGTGTACCGGCTGCGAACAGCGCCTTCCTGGGATACGTGGCGGACGCCGCTGGCTTTTTTCGCCGCTACTTTTACGCTGGGCAGTTTGCTGTTGAGCGGGGTGTTGTTGGCGGCGGGAGGTTCGCATTCTTCGCTGCGCTGGTTGGTGTTTGCCGCTCTTTTGGTTCTCGGCGTGAAATGGATTGTGATCCCGCAGCGGGGAGGCGGGCTGGCGCTGGCGTTGGGGGGGGCGGTTGGGTTGGACTTATTTCTGGTCGGATCGCCGGGGGGGGCGCTGTGGGTGTACCTGGCTTTGGGGCTGGTGACGGTTTCGGAGATTCTGGGGCGGTATCGGTTTTATAGGGCTTTGGAACGTTAGAACGTTGAAGCGTTGGAACGTTAGAACGTTGGGACGTTAGAACGTTGAAGCGTTGGGACGTTGGGTGTTGTGGGGGTTGTAGGTTGGGGAGGCCTTGGAATTGGGTTTTTTCGGTGATTTTTTCGTATTCGGTAGAGAGGGATGTGCTGTTGTGGATGTTGTGGGCGTTGTAGG
>CBDUUP010000395.1:0-3856 GCA_965370435.1 uncultured Anaerolineales bacterium
TCACATTTCCCCTTTTCGCGATAGGGGCTGTCCCTTTGACTTTTGGGACAGCCTCCCGCTTTACAATAATTCCAATAAACTAATAACCTTTCCCCTCAACCACCCTCTCCCTCGATCCCCTCCGGCGTTGGGATAGGCCGCAGCGCCTCATCCAGCGTCAACTTCTCCCTCCTCATCCCCGGCGCAGCCGTCGCGCAATATGGGCAAAGATTCCAGGGCATATCCATCAGCTTCCCGCATTGATGGCAAGCCTTCTTGAGCTTGGTGTGGCAGTTGGGGCAAACCTGCCAGCCATCCCGTGTCTTGCGCCCGCATCCCGGACAAAGCGGATTCTCCTCGATAGCGTGCAGCAAAGCCTCCTCTTCCAACGTGTACTGGTACTCTTCCTCCAGCGTCCGCTGGGGCCGCAGGATGTAATAGATCACCACCCCCGGCAGGAACAGCGCCCCCACCACCAACACCGCCAGAATGTGCATCAAGGGATCGCGGCCCCTTGCCCGAATATCCCGGTAAGTCCATATTATGAGACTCAACCACAACGCCGCCAGGAACGCGCCGCCCCAGGCAGTGAGGATCAGAAGAAAATTTCGCAACGAAGAAGGGTCGAAGTTCATAATTTGCTCCGCGAAAATATTATAGCATGGATACCCAATCGAGGTTGCAGGTACCGTGCCGTTTGTATGAAGTATACTTAATGGGTTGGCCTCACCTATACCCAAACGATCTGTATAGTCTCTATTTAGCCCAAAAAATTATCACTTACCACTTGCTGCTTGCCACCTGCCACTCGCAACTTGCCACATGCCACCTGCAACTTGCCACCTGCAACTTGCCACTTGCAACTTGCAACCTGTCCCCCCCCTTGCCCTTTCAGCCTCCTTGATGTATAGTGGATAGGATATTACCCCTCGTGAATGGAGCCATCGTGGACAATCCAACCCCCACCTACCGGATCACCGACCTAGCCGAATCTGAACGCCCTCGCGAGCGCCTGGTCAAACTGGGACCTCAGGCCCTCAGCAACGCCGAACTTCTGGCTATCCTCCTCCGGGTCGGCGTAACCGGAGAGAACGCCGTCCAGGTCGGACAGCGGCTTTTACAGGCCTTCGGCGGCCTCCCCGGCCTGCACCGGGCCGATCTCGACGAAGTGCGCGCCCAGCACGGGATCGGAATCGCCAAGGCCGCCCAGATCAAAGCCGCCATCGAACTCGGCCGCCGCCTGTCCCTGGAAGCCCCCGACGAACGCCCCACTGTCAACAGCCCCGCCGACGCCGCCGCCCTCGTAATGTACGAAATGAGCGCCCTCGATCAAGAACACCTGAGAGTCATGCTCCTGGATACCCGCAATCGCGTCTTGGATATCGTGGAGGTCTATCACGGCTCCTTGAATTCCGCCACCATCCGGGTGGGGGAAGTGTTTCGGCCCGCGGTCCGCCGCAACATCGCCTCCATCGTCGTCGTCCACAACCATCCCAGCGGAGACCCCGCCCCCAGCCCTGACGACGTCGCCGTGACTCGGGCCATTATCGAGGCGGGTAAATTATTAGATATCGAAGTTCTGGACCACCTCGTGATCGGGCAAGGACGTTTCATTTCCCTCAAAGAGAAAAAACTCGGATTCACCTAAGAAAAACAGCTTCCATGATTTTGCCACCACGACCCAAAATTTCTTGGTTTTCTTAGCGCCCTATTAATCTGTCAAGGCTAAATCGCAGAGATGCGTTAAGCCTTGCGAAGGTTGCTCAGGCTTCAAACCTGCTAAAAAAACAGTTCTCCAGGGCAAAATAAGTGATTTTGCCAAACAACCCTTCGCAAGGTTGGCGGAGATGCGCTAAGCCTTGCGAAGAACGCGAAAAAAAATAATCCCCGTTGTTGTTTTTCTTCGTGTCTTCGTGCCTTGGGGTAAATGTTTTTTCTATCGCGACATCCGAATCCGAAAAGAACTAAATTCCCCCGTAGCTGCTTCCCATTCATGCTTCACAGTCGTCACACTCGCCGCCCGCGGCCCTCGCCCAAGCGCGGCCAAGAGTTGCTCCAGCGCCGCTCGCCCCCCTTCCGCCGCCACCTCAACCGAACCGCCCCTCCGGTTCCGCACCCACCCGGTCACCTTCAACCGCTGAGCGTTCTCCAGCACAAAATATCGAAAACTAACCCCCTGAACCCGCCCCTCAACCGTCGCATGCAGTCGTTCATATTCCATAAGCAAAACCCTCATTCACCTTCAATTCCCAACCTGCAACTTGCCACCTGCAACCTGCCACTTACTATTTGTAACTTGCCACTTGCCACTTGCCACTTTCAACCTGCCTACTCCTGCCTCGTCTTATTGATAATAGAAACCACCGGCGTCAACAGCGAGATCATCAACAACACCAACCAGGGCAGCATTTCTGTGATCGACTCCAACAAACTTTGGCTGGGAGAATCGGAGCGCAGCCATTGATTATATAGTGTGCTTACGTTGACGCCCAGAGCGGCCTGAGCGCCGCTTTCGCAGGAATGACCATCCGCATACGCATTCACCAGCGCATTTAGCCCCGGCGCGCCATATTGATCATATAAGTATCTAGTGAACGACTCTGCCTCCGCATACGCCAGACTCATATTGGCCGCATCAACCGGGAACGCCTTGCAAAGCTGCGTCATCGGGATCATCGAATTGGTCGCCCTGGCGTTCTCGAGGGGTTCTTCAAGTTTCAGGTTTGGGAAAGTTTCAGCTAGAGACGCTATCCCCTCGTGGAGCCAAATCGGGATATTCATAAACGCATCTCCGGTCGCCTGATAGAGCATAATGTGGGCGATCTCGTGGGGAACCTGTCTCTCCATCTCTACCCGGCCTTCTGAGTCATTCGGTGTCAGAGAGAGCATCACCAGGCCTCGCTCCGGGCTGGCATGCCCCGCAAATAAGGCCGAACCGATGATAGGCAGAGCGGTTTGAAGATCGGAAATTTTGCTGTAGACGTAAATATCTATATCTAGCGGCGCGGGGAGGGCCAATTTATCTTGGGTTTGCTGTACCCCTCTCTGGGCGGTGTCCAGCACCATTTGAGCGAATGGAATGTCGCCTTCATACCAGTGGACCCGGAAAGGCCCGCCTTCCAGAGTTTCCCAGGCGAAGCGGTTATCCGCATAGAAAAATGAGAATGACGGGCTGGTGACAGTTTCCCCATTTTGCAGTGTGACGTGGTACCAATAGAAAATTTTCGAGAAAGGCGGCATCGAACGCTGAGTCAGGTCGTGGCTGTAAAAGGCTTGGGCGCCTCCCTCCAGAGTCATGATCCCCGATACCGTGTCGAGCTGGGACTCACTCTGGAAAACAATGGTCACCTCCTGAATTGGAGCGCTGGATTGGATGCTGGCCTCAAAAAGGATTTGCTCCCCAAAAGTATAATCGGCGTGGCTGGTGACCTGGATGTCCGTTTGTCCGCGCGCCCCCTGGGGGATTCCCAGAAGGAGGAGTAGGGCTAAGAAAACGAGCAAAATTCGGCTGTACGGACGCAATTCAACCTCCAAGATATGCCAGCAGCGGTGTGAGGGTCAAAGGACTCAATAAGGTGGTGAGGGTCACCACCGCGGTCACGAAAGAGGGTTCCACGTCATATTCCGTTGCCAGAACTGTGGTTAATACCGCGCTGGGCGTCGCCGATTCGATCACCCCGGCCTGCCGCGCCGCCCCTGACATCCCCAACAGCGCCGCCAACCCCAGAGCGATTAAAGGACTGACCGCCAGGCGCATCACGTTGCTGGTGATTAAGGCGGGAATATTTTGCTTCCATTTCACTTTTTGCAGTTGCAAACCTACTAGCACCAGCATCGAAGGGATAGCGCCATTCCCCAACAGCGTGACCGTGCGGTC
>CBDUUP010000396.1:0-3837 GCA_965370435.1 uncultured Anaerolineales bacterium
TCGTGTTGACTATCTACTCGCCTGTGCAGCGCACCCATCGGCCCGCTTACGTCGTCAAGCAAGGCGAGCGCTCCGCATCGTTTGACGTGCCGGAGCGTGTTGACAGCATCCTGGCTGCTATCAACGAACAGGAGTTGGGGCCAGTCATCGCTCCTGATGATGTCGGACTTGAGCCGATCCGCGCCGTTCACGACGCTGGTATGATCGAATACTTGGCGACTGCATACGTGCAGCAGAATGCAGAAGCCGGAGTCTCAAAGCCCGTTTTCCCTACCTTCTTTCCACCTCCAGGACAACGGCGGCGTCCGGGTTACTTCGAAGGGCAAAAGGGATTCTATTGCACGAACATGGGCGTGCCAATAGACGAAGATACATGGAATGCAGTGTTGGCTTCAGCATCCTGCGCAATTACCGGGGCAAGATACCTGCTATCTAGAGAGTCAAGTGTGTATGCTTTATGTCGTCCGCCAGGTCATCACGCTGGCCATGACTTTTTTGGCGGCTACTGCTATCTGAATAACGCAGCTATTGCTGCACAGGTGTTGGGTGAAAACGGCGAACGGGTTGCCATCCTAGACATTGACTACCATCATGGAAATGGCACTCAGGCAATCTTCTACGCAATTCCGGGTGTGTGGTATGGCTCTCTTCACATTGATCCCAATACAGACTACCCATTCTTCGCTGGTTACGCAGACGAGATTGGCACAGGAGACGGTGAGGGTACAAATTGGAATGTACCAATGGCGCCTGGAACCAGCCAAGATCAGTATTTATCTGCCTTGGAAACCATTTTTGAGTATTTGATTGCTTTTGGGCCACGATGGCTCGTTGTATCGGCTGGATTTGATACGTACATTGATGATCCAATTGGCACTTTTCAGCTCACGACGGCAGGCTTCAATAAAATCGGCCAGCGTATTCGAACGCTAAACGTACCCACGTTGGTGGTCCAAGAAGGCGGCTATTATGTGCCTGATTTGGGACGAAACGTGGCGGCCTTTCTGAAAGGTTTGGCTGATTTTAAGCAGCCGGACTGAGAGGCACTTGCCAGAAACTGGGATCAGGTTGCCGCCCAACCCTGCATACAAGGGACGGGGCTGCGCCCCGCGTATAAGCGGTGTAATTTTATGAGATTGGAACTGAGCAAAGCGGCGCAAGGGTTGAAAATGCCCCACCCCTGATGCTCTCGTTACTTTTTCAACAGCCTGAATTGTTATTCGACCGAGAAGATGAACTGGTAGTGGGGCTGGCCGCCTTCTTGGATCTCTATCTCTTGTTCGGGGTAGGCATCTTGGATGGCGGCGGCGATCTTATTTACCTCGTCTTGGGTGATGTTGGCGCCGTAGAAGAGGGTGATGAGTTCGTATTGTGCGGCTTCGATCTTGTCCAGGAAGCCCAGGCAGGCTTCTTCCAGGTTGGGGGAGGAGAGGATGAGTTTGCCGTTGTGGAGGGCGATGATCTGGCCTTCTTGGACGGCGACGCCGTCAATTTCGACGTTGCGGATGGCGGTTGTGACTTCGCCAGTCTCGACTTCGTCAAGGGCGGCGTTCATCTCTTTGACGACGGTCTCGAATTGGCCTTCGGGCATGAGGCGTAGCATGGCGGAGAGGCCCTGCGGCACGGTGCGGCTGGGGATGACGGCCACTTCTTTGACGGTGACCTCGGTGACGGCTTCGGCGGCCATGAGGATGTTCTTGTTGTTGGGGAGGATGACGACCTGGCTGGCGGGGAGGTCTTCAAAGGCGGCGAGGATCTGTTGGGTGCTGGGGTTCATGGTCTGGCCGCCTTCGACGATGGCGGCGACGCCCAGGGTGGCGAAGATGCGGGCGATGCCGGGGCCGGGAGCGACGGCGACGACGGCGATCTGGCCGGGTTCTACGGGGGCCAGTTCCAGCTTGGGGCCGCCCCTTTCCCGTTCGATCTTTTCCATCTGGGCGATCAGATTCTCGTAGGCGACGTTGGTGACGGTCCCCAGGGTCATTACGTAGTCAAACGGTTGATGGAGGTTTTCGATGGGGACGTGGATGTGCATGCGGTAGAGGTCTTCCCCCTCGCCGACCTGGATGGAGGTGCCCATTTCTTCGAGGGCGGCGTAGAATTTTTCCAGGTTGAGGGCGGATTCTGGCTCAAAGTCCACCACCACTTCGTAATCCTGGCCTTCTTCGACGGCTTCCAGGGAGTGTTCCAGGTTCAGCACGGAGAGGGGCTGCACCGTAGTGGTGGCAACCTGGAGAGTGTAGCCGTCAATCCAGCGGAGCATGCCTTCGAGGAGGAAGAAATATCCCAGCCCGCCTGAATCCACGACTCCGGCTTCTTTGAGGATGGGGAGCAGTTCGGGGGTGTTTTCGACGGAGACTTCGGCGGCGTCAACGGCTTTTTCGATGATGTGGAGGGGGCTGTCGGATTCTTTTAATGCTTCTTCGGCGGCGGCGGCGACATCTTTAGCAACGGTCAGGATAGTGCCTTCGACGGGGCGGACTACGCCTTTATAGGCTGTGTCGCGGGCTTCGGCGAAGGCCTGGGCCAGGCCAGGGCCGTCCAGCAGGGGGGTTTCGTCCATAGCCCGGGCGAAGCCTCGCCACAATTGGGAGAGGATGACGCCGGAGTTGCCGCGGGCGCCCATGAGGGCGCCGTGGGCGATGGCGTGCATCACTTTCCCGGCGTTGTTTTCGGTTGATCCTTCCACTTCTTTGACGGCCGACTGCATGGTGAGGACCATGTTGGTACCGGTGTCGCCATCGGGGACGGGGAAAACGTTGAGGGCGTTGACGGTCTGCTGGTTGGTCTTGAGCCAGTTCAGACCAGCCTGGGTGAGTTTGATGATGGCTTGCCCATCGAGGGGCAGGCTTTGCATAAGTTTCCGGCGTCCGGGACGGGGGGCTACGTTAGGACTCATTCTTGCTCCTGGCAGTTGGGATGGGCGGGCTAGTCCAGGTCGCTTATGCGGAGGCCCTGGACGTGGACGTTGACGTAATTGATGGGAAGGCCCAAAGCTCTTTCTACCTGGTAGCGGACCGTGTTGGCGACGCTGTGGGCGACGGACTTGATGTTGGTGCCGTATTCGACGATGATGTAGAGGTCAATTGCGATAAGGTCGGGGTCGCACTGGACGATCACACCGTGGGCGGGGTCTTTGACGACGATGTTGGTAAGCCCGTTGACGATGTTCTTGGAGGCCAGGCCGACCACGCCGTAGGAGCGCACGGCGGCCTGGTATGCTATGGTGGCGATGGCGCGGGGCGAGACGTTGATGTTTCCGCTGGGGGTGGGTTGGTCGGTCATGGTAGTCCTCAGTTGGAGGTAGTAAGATAGTTCGGTAGTTCGGTAGTTGAGTAGTTCGGTAATTAAGGTGGTTGTTGTTGGGCTAGATATGATACACTAATACCTTATTGACTGGTTTCCTTATTACCTGCATCTGTATTTTAACATCTTGGGTTGTAAAAGGATAGGTTGTGTGGTAATATTGGGCGGCTTTTCAGCCAGGATGACTGGTTTGCAATGATAAATTTATCTTGAGAAGGTGTTTGTAATGGCAAAATGTGCAGCTTGCGGTAAGAAGACAACTTTTGGGCGCAACCGCCCGTGGTCTAAAAAGTCCACGAATCGTACTTTTAAGCCTAATTTGCAGAAGGTGTCTATTTATAAGGATGGACGGAAGATCCGCCAGACGATGTGCACGCGCTGTATACGCACGATGGCGAAGACGACTTGATATTATTGGTTTGTAAATGATATGTGAAATCGCGGCGAAGGCCGCGATTTTTTTTATGGGTTGGGACGGCAATAACTGAAAAACGGAAACAGGGAAACAGGGAAACAGGGAGACAGGGAAAC
>CBDUUP010000397.1:0-3828 GCA_965370435.1 uncultured Anaerolineales bacterium
CCCGCAGGCGGCGCAGCATGGACTCCGCTTCGGCAGGCCCGTTAGGTTTTCCCAGGATATCGCCGCCGTCCACCACGGCGGTATCGGCGGCGATGATGATCGCATCCGGCGGGGTGGAGGCTCCCACGGCGCGGGCTTTGCTCTCCGCCACGCGCAGGACGTAGTCGCCGGGGGGTTCGCCGTTCAGAGGGCGCTCGTCCACATCAGCGGGCTGCACGTCATAGGTCCATCCGCCCAACGCCAGCAGTTGTTGGCGGCGGGGCGAGGCAGAGGCGAGGGTTAGGGCGCTCTTTGGGGTCAAGCTTCCTCCTGGTGGGTTCTACTAGGACAAATCAACTTGGGACAAGTGGGGCGATTCTAACATACCTGGATGAGCGTATGATTAAGATGTCGCTTACCCTTCAGCCCCCACCCATTTATAGGTTGTTCGTGGTATCATCACACCTGCGTATTACCCCCATATGAGGGTAAATTCTCGATCACATAACCCTGATCTCTATTCACCAATATCTATTCACCACTCACAACTATTCTCCACCAACCCCTATCCATGACCCAACACCCGCCCCTCACTAACCATTGGCAAATCGCCCCCCGGCTGACCCCCGAAGCCGACGAAGCCCTGAACGACTTCCATCCCATCCTGCGGCAGGTTCTCTTCAACCGCGGCTATCCCAGCCAGGAAGCCGCCTTGCTGTACCTGGAAGCCCGCCAACCGCCCGGCTGCGACCCCTTCAATTTACTCGGCGTCCCGGAAGCGGTCGAGCGGATCACCGCCGCCATCCAGCAAAAGGAACCCGTCGCCATCTACGGCGACTACGACGCCGACGGTGTCACCGCC
Organism: uncultured Anaerolineales bacterium; assembly: GCA_965370435.1. Lineage (GTDB taxonomy): Bacteria > Chloroflexota > Anaerolineae > Anaerolineales > UBA11579 > CBDUUP01. Next base: position 842 of record CBDUUP010000397.1, read on the forward strand.
ACTGCCCTGCTGGTGCAGGCTTTGACCGCCCTGGGCGCCGATGTGCGGGGCTATATCCCCAACCGCTTCGACGAAGGCTACGGCCTCAACCTGGAAGCCCTCGACCAACTGCACGCCGAGGGGGTGCGCCTGATCATCACGGTGGACTGCGGCATCCGCTCGCTGCCTGAAATTAACTATGCCAACGATCTCGGGCTGGACTTCATCATCACCGACCACCACCACCCCGGCGAGGAATTGCCCCAGGCCGTCGCCATCATCAACCCCAAACAGCCCAACGACACCTACCCGGAGAAAGACCTGGCCGGGGTCGGGTTGGCCTACAAACTCGCCAGCGCCCTGATCCAACGCCTGGAGCCTAAAAACCTGAAGCGCACCGACCTGCTCGATCTGGTGGCGCTGGGCACCGTGGCCGATCTGGTGCCTTTGGTGGGCGAGAACCGCGCCCTGGTGCGGGTTGGGCTGAAGTGCATCCGCGCCAGCCAGCGCCCCGGGCTGCGTTCCCTGTTAGACGTTACCAAACAAAGAGCCTCCGAAGTGCGAGCCAGCCACATCGGTTTCATCCTGGGGCCTCGCCTGAACGCGGCCGGGCGAGTGGATTCTGCCCTGGATGCCTATAATTTACTGATCGCCCAGGACGCTCAGGAAAGCTACAAGCTCGCCCAGCAGCTTGAAGGGCATAACCGTAACCGGCAATCTATCACCCGCACCATCCAAATCGATGCCGAGCAAATGGCCCTGGAAGAAGACTCTGATGCGCTGCTGCTCTTCGCCGCCCACTCCAGCTTCAACCCCGGCGTGGTTGGCCTGGCCGCCTCCCGCCTCTCAGAGCGTTATTATCGTCCCGCCATCGTCGCCCACCGAGGGGAGACCCACACCCGGGCCTCCTGCCGCAGCATCTCCGAATTCCACATCACCCAGGCCCTGGACCAGTGCGCCGACCTGCTAGATCATCACGGCGGCCACGCCGCCGCCGCCGGGTTCACCGTCCAAAATGACAACGTTGACGAACTCCTCTCCCGCCTGAGAGCCATCGCCCACCAGCAGCTCGACGGGCTGGAACTGCGCCCCATCCTCCACGCCGACTCGGAAGTCTTCCTCTCCGACCTGACCGAAGAATTGGTGGAGCGCCTGGACTTGATGAATCCCACCGGCTATGGCAACCGCCAGGCTGCGTTCATCACCCGTGACCTGGAGATCACCCAATCCCGGGCCGTAGGCCGAGAGAACTCGCACCTCAAGTTTGTCGCCACCGACGGATGGGATAAGGTCAATGCCATCGCCTTCCGCCAGGCCTACTGGCTGGAGACCCTGCCCGATCGAGTGGACCTGCTCTACAACTTCGAACTCAACGTCTTCAACGGGCGCAAGAATTTGCAGATGAACGTGCGCGACATTCGGAAGGCGGAGGGGTGAGGAGGGGCGGTAAACAGGGAACAAGTAAACAAGGAAGCCTCAAACCATTCGGCCCAATTCGACCACTAAGACCAGTCCGACCAGTTAGACACCGAAGGTTCATTTCATGGATCAACTAACCGCTCTCAGCCTCAACCTCCTCGGCCTGGCAATTTTCCTCGGGATGGGAGCCTTTGGGGTCGCCTCGATTGGAGAAGGCGAAAAACGGGCCGCCCGGATCGCCTTCAGCATGGCTGTCGTTGGGGCGGCGATTTTTTTTGGGCTGGCCTTTCTCTCGCTGCCGGTCAAGCTGGCCGCTCTCGGCCTCCTCTTGGCGGCTGCCATTCTCTTCATCATTCTGTTCTGGCTGCCCATCGGAAGAGTCGCGCCCGGGGGCGACATTCCCTCCAAACGCTTCGACGAACGCAACATTATGTTCGCCCGCTCGCGGCTGAAACCCGGCAGCCCGGAATACCTGGCCTACTACGCCGACCATCCTGAAAATGAAAAGAAGGACAACCTCACCCGCTCCAAACCCGGCCTGCTCTCCCCGAAGGCCCGTTTCGCCGAACCCTATCTGTTCGCCTCCACCGACGCCAGTTTCTTCCTCACCCATGCCCTCCGCAAAGCGGTGGACGGCCCGGTAGCGGAAGAAAAACTCCCCCTCTCAATTGAAAAAATAACCGCCTACCTCAAAGACCTGACCCGATTCTACGGCGCGCTGGAGGTCGGTATCACGGAACTGGAGCCGTATCATTTTTACTCCCACATCGGGCGGGGAGAAGGAGTCTACGGCGAGCCTATCGAGATCGAGCACACCCACGCGCTGGCCTTCACCGTTGAGATGGACTTCGCCATGATCGGCCCCAACCCCAGGCCTACGGGCATGGCTGAAACCGCCAAGGAATACGTGGAATCGGCCCGGATCGCCGTGCAGTTGGCCGCGGCTCTCCGGCTGATGGGCTATTCCGCCAGAGCGCACATAGACGGCAACTACCGGGTGATCGCTCCGTTAGTGGCCCGGGACGCCGGGCTGGGAGAAATTGGGCGCATGAGCATCCTGATGACGCCCGATCAAGGCCCCCGGGTGCGCCTGGGCGTGGTGACCACCGACCTGGAATTGCTCCCCGACCCCCGCAACGCCAACACGGCCATGATTGATTTCTGCAATATCTGCGTCAAGTGCGCCGAGTGCTGCCCCAGCCGGTCTATCTCATTTGAAGAACGCCAGGAAGTGGACGGCGCCCTGCGCTGGCGGATCGACCCGGACACCTGCTTCCGCTACTGGAACATCGCCGGGACCGATTGCGGACGCTGCATGACGGTCTGTCCCTACGCCCATCCCAACACCTTCTTCCATAACGTGGTCCGTTGGGGAGCGGCCCGGTCGGGCTTCTTCCGGCGGATGGTGAATTGGATGGACGACCTGTTCTACGGAGTCAAGCCCGCCCCCAGGGATGCGCCCGCGTGGACGCGGGGCATGGAGGAGAAGTAAAGGATGAAGGACCTGTCCTGAGCTTGTCGAAGGTGCGCAGCATCCTGAGCTTGTCGAAGGTGCGCAGCATCCTGAGCTTGTCGAAGGTGCGCAGCAT
>CBDUUP010000398.1:0-3816 GCA_965370435.1 uncultured Anaerolineales bacterium
AATTCAGTTTATGCAGCTTGGTTCCACTGGCAGCGAGTTGATTTGACCCCCCGAGAAAAGCGCGGCAAAATGATCTATTATGGCGCTACTCTCATTGCTTTTGGATTCTTGCTCACACTTATTCTTACTCGGTAATGACATGACAATATCACCCTCACCGACACAAACTATACACCACCCTTCTCGGAGGCTAATCACCAAATGACCAACAACCAACAACCCGAAGCCGTCATCCTGAGCGCGGTGCGCACCGCGGTGGGGCGTTTCCGGGGCGGCCTGAGCGGCGTTCCCGCCACCGACCTGGGCGCGCTGGTCGTCAGGACGGCGGTGGAGCGCGCCGGGCTGAAAGACCCGGCCGACATCCACGAGGTCCTCATGGGCAACGTGGTCTCGGCGGGGCTGGGGCAGAACGTGGCCCGGCAAGCCGCCATCTTCAGCGGACTCCCCCCCACAGTCGGGGGCACAACTATCAACAAGGTCTGCGGCTCCGGCCTCAAGACCGTCATGCTGGCGGCTCAGGCGGTCCGGGCCGGGGACGGCGACCTCTACGTCGCCGGGGGCATGGAAAGCATGAGCCGGGCGCCCTTCCTGGTGGACGGCCGCCTGGGAGAGCTGCGCTACGGCCACGCCCAACTGACCGATGCCTTGCTCCAGGACGGCCTGTGGGACCCCTTTGAAAGCTGGGGGATGGGCGACGCGGCCGACTTCATTGGGCGGGAATATGAGGTCACTCGTGAAGCGATGGACGAGTTCTCCTACCAAAGCCACGTCAGAGCTTTGGCCGCCATAGACGGCGGCAAGTTCCAGGCCGAGATCGTCCCCGTGGAGGTCAAAGGCCGCAAGGGGGAGGCAGCGGTCTTCGACACCGATGAAAGCCCCCGCCGGGACACCTCGATTGAAGCCCTCTCCAAACTGAAGCCCGCCTTCAGCCCCACCGGACGGGTGACCGCCGGGAACGCCCCCGGCCTCAACGACGGCGCATCCGCCCTGGTGATCGCCAGCCGGGAGAAAGCCGACGCTCTGGGGCAGAAGCCTCTGGCCCGTATCCTCGGCTATGCGCAAGCCGCAGTGGAGCCGAAATACCTCTTCGCGGCTCCCGCCAAGGCCATCCCTCTCCTGCTGGACAAGATCGGCTGGACGATAGCCGACGTAGACCTGATCGAACTCAACGAGGCCTTCGCCGCCCAGGTCCTGGCCGACGGCTACGCTATGAAAGACATCGGCTGGGATTGGGACAAGGTCAACGTGAACGGCGGAGCCATCGCCCTGGGCCACCCCATCGGAGCCAGCGGCGCCCGCGTCCTCACCACCCTGATCTACGCCCTCCGGGACCGAGGCTTGAAGCGGGGCATCGCCTCCCTCTGTCTGGGCGGCGCGGAGGCGGTGGGTATGGCGATTGAGTTGGAGGAGTAAAATTACTAAAACATTAACCACAAAGGCACAAAGGCACGAAGAAAAACTAAAAACTTTGTGCCTTTGTGTCTTCGTGGTAAAAAAAGATAGGAACTTATTTATAGACGCGCCCTTGTTGTCTTCGTGGTATAAAGGATTTACTATGAGCAACCAACCTGAAACCTTCGACTTCGTCGTCATCGGCTCCGGCTTCGGCGGGAGTGTGTCCGCCATGCGGCTGACCGAGAAAGGCTATTCCGTGCTGGTCATCGAGCGGGGCAAACGCTACCGAGACCAGGACTACGCCACCACCAATTGGAATGTCTGGAAGTACCTCTGGGCGCCTCCCCTGCGCTGCTTCGGGGTGTTCCAGATGAGCTTCCTGGAGGGCATCCTCATCCTGCACGGTTCCGGGGTGGGCGGCGGGAGCCTGGGATATTCAAACGTTCTGATGGAACCCAGCGACGAACTCTTCGAGGCTCCCGACTGGCAGCACCTGGCTGATTGGAAGACGGTTCTGCGCCCCCATTATGACACCGCCAAACGGATGCTGGGCGTGGCTCGAAATCCCCGCCTGTGGCCCGCCGACCTTGTATTGAAATCCATCGTCGAGGAACTGGGCTATGGCGACACCTTCCAACCCACCGACGTGGGCGTCTTCTTCGCCGGGGAGGGGCAGGAGGAAGGCCAGGAGGTCCCCGACCCCTACTTCGACGGGGAGGGGCCGGCCCGCACCACTTGCAACCACTGCGGCGGGTGCATGGTCGGCTGCCGCTACAACGCCAAGAACACCCTGGTCAAGAACTACCTCTATTTCGCCGAGAAGTGGGGCGCCCAGGTGAGGGCCGAATATATGGTGCATGAAATTCACCCTCTCCCCCCGGACCAACCCGACGGAGCGCGATACGAACTGGTCTACCGCAGCAGCACCGCCTGGCTCTTCAAACCCGAAAAACGGGTCCGCGCTCGCAACGTGGTCTTCTCAGCGGGTGTGCTGGGCACCCTCAAGATCCTCTTCCACTGCCGGGACGTGCTCAAAACCCTCCCCGACCTCTCTCCCCGTCTGGGCGACCGGGTGCGCACCAACAGCGAGGAACTGCTCGGTTCTGCCAGCCGGGACTTCAAAGTGGATTATTCCAAGGGCGTCTCCATTTCCTCCGTCATGCTGGCCGACCCCTACACCCGCATCGAGCCGGTGCGCAACCAGGCTGGTTCCGGGTTCACCCGCACCCTGTCGGCTCCCCTGATAAATTCGGGCGACAGCATCCCGGTTCGGATCTTGAACATAATCGGGACTCTGATCCGCCACCCCCTGGACGCCATCCGCACCTTCCTCATGCCGGGCTGGGCGCGCCGCACCACCATCCTCCTGGTGATGCAGACCAAGAACAACTTCATGCGCCTGCGCCTGGGACGAGGCCTCTTCACCCTCTTCCGCCGGGGGCTGGTCTCCCAACCGGACGAGGAGTACACCATCCCCTCCAAAATAGAGATCGGCCACCAGGTGGTCAAAGCCTTTGCAGAGAAAACCAACGGGATGCCCGCCGGGTCCATCAACGAGGCGTTGCTCAACACGCCCACCACCGCCCACATCCTGGGCGGCTGCCCCATCGGCCTGGACGCCGAGGAAGGCGTCGTAGACCTGGACTTCCAGGTGCACAATTACCCGGGACTGTACGTGGTGGACGGCTCGATCGTGCCCGCCAATCCGGGGATCAATCCGTCGCTCTCTATTACAGCCCTGGCGGAGTATGCGATGAGCCGGGTGGAGGAGAAAGGGTAGTTTTATAGTTGGGTAGTCGTTAGTCATGTAGTCAATTGGTCATTGGATAATATTCTATACTCTCAGCCTCATGAGGCGGAATAATGTTATCAACTAGTTGGGTGAACCTCAGCGTATTTATCACCATCTACTTATAAGGTGAATGATGAAACAAGGTGACGAAACAAAATTATCAGATATTCAGATCGGCGACTACTTCCAAGACGAAACTGGTATGAAGTTTCAAAAAGTTCCACCGCAAGAAATATACGGTAAAGTATATAATTATTTTGATTTACAAACCAACAACCTAATATCTGTCAGCGACGACATTGTTGTTACATTCATCAAGCATTCTCCCTGGGATGACAATCTAGACAATCGAAGAATACATTGGCCTTCAATAGAAGAAGATGAACTTGAATATCAAGTGGAGTTTTATACTAATTTTATAGAACTGACAGAAAAATACCTTGATTCAGAGATTAACGAATCCACGAAACAATTACAAATCTCAGACGAACCCAACATAATCCGTAATCGTTTAAGAGAATTGGATGAATACTCTGACCTTTTTCGAAAATCATTTTTCGTAAGTCTTTGTTCATATCTGGAGTCACGTCTTAATAATGAATGTGAGTTGAGGAAACAAGAATATCCAG
>CBDUUP010000399.1:0-3791 GCA_965370435.1 uncultured Anaerolineales bacterium
GGTTTCTATAAAGTAGGAAAGAAGTACAAAAATTAGCTTAACTTAGCACTTAGGGTTCAAAGTATTCCCCCCACAGCCGCCAGAAATTGGCTTCGGTGTGGGTGTCTAGAAGGGCGAAGAAATCCCCCGCGCTGGCCTGGCCGTAGGCGTTCTGGACGGCGTAATCTTGCAGGAAGGCGAAGAAAACCTCGTCGCCCACCAACCCCCGCAGTTGGTCCAGGAATTTGGCTCCCTGGAAATAGACCGCCCGGATGTAATCCATGGGGTCTTCGTGATCGTAGACCGTGCTGTTCACCCATCCCCGGGCGGTATAACGGTCAATGCGGAACCACCACCACCAGCCCACCGATTCGGGGCGGGTGTACTCGTAGAAGAGCAGCTCGCTGTAGGTCGCCAGGGCTTCGTCCAGCCAGGGTTCCAGGGCCTGGTCGCTGCCCACCAACCCATACCACCAGGCGTGGGAGATCTCGTGGACGGCCAGGGTGATGAGGTAATTTTCGTCGGTACCGTCGTAAGATTGGTATCGCTCGCGGCTGAGAAAAAACAGCCCCGAGAATTCCATGCTCAAAGACCAATCCACTTCCACGATGGTCAAGTTCTGGTAAGGATAGGGGCCGAAGAGTTCGCCGAATAAAGCCACCGCCTCGACTGCCGCGTCCAGGGTGGCCTGAGCAGCCTCCCGATGCTCCGGGAAAGTGTAGCTCAAGATAGTGATGTCTCCGGCCATCTCGCTCAACACCTCATACTCCGGGCTGACCGACCAGGTGAAGTTGCGGGCTCCCTGGGTGAAATAACGGTAGGTGTCTCCGGCGACCTCCGCCAGACCGCTGGCCGCCAGGGTCAACCGGGAGGCCTCGTTCTCGGAGCCAGCCTCCAGGAGGGTGATATCCACCGCGAAATCGGCCGCTTCGTAAACGTGATACTCGCCGAACACGGCGGGTTCGTGCGCCATCCAGCCTTTCTGCGGATCATAATAGGGCAGCATGGGATACCAGTTCCCCAGGTTGGCCTGGCGTTGGGTGAACCCGAAGACTCCCGCCCACGGGGGGAGATAGAGTTCGAAATCCATCAAGACGCCGACGTTCTCTCCGGGCGGCAAGGGCGCGGGCAGGGGCAAGGTGAGAGTGGCGTCTTCCAGGACGTACTCCTCGATGAGGTCGCCGTTCTCCCAGGCCAGACGGTTGAGGCGAAATATCCCATAGGTTCGGTTGGGTTCCACCACGAAGAGAAGCTCCTCCAACGTCTCACCGGTCTGGTTGACGTAGATCACTGTCTGCGAGACGGCCAGGTGGTGGACGGCGTAGTCCATCTGGACGGAGAGGGTGTACTGGGTGCGGGTGGGCGGGGTGTCGGGGGTCACTGTGAATGAGGGAGATGGGGATGGGGTGAAGGTTGGCGGAATCTGAGTTTCCCCGCCAGTTGCGGATGTTTGCGGGACGAATGGCGAGGCGGTGGGTGGTGAAGGTGTGGAGGAGGCAGAGGTCGCTTCTGTGGGGATCGGGGGGCGCGTGCAGGCGCTTATCACTAGAAAGGTCAAAAGAGCGCCAACAAATTGATAACGTTTCATACCTTCACCTCCATAGATATTGTAACCCCTGCAAAGGTTTTTAAGTGTATTTTGCTTTTTCTCTGTGAACTCTGTGTCTCTGTGGTGAAAGGTTTGTAATTATTGGAAATTTCGATAGTCCCCTATGAAAACTACCAAGCAGCGGGTTCACCACTCACCCCTCATTCATCATCTGCCCGAAAAAGCTCGCGCTCATATTGACGATTTCCTCAAAGGTCATGCTGGCCGCTCCCCCGCTGGAGGTGAAATTGTGCCCCGCGTTAACCACCACCACGAACTCCACCGGCACGCCAGCCTCCTTGAGCGCCTTGTAAAACAACCAGGATTGGGTGATAGAGACCGAGTTGTCTTGGTCTCCATGAAAGATCAAGAAAGGCGGGTCGTCAGGGGTGATGTAGGTAGTTGGGCTGGCGTTGACCAGGATCGGGGAAGTATGTTTATTGATTCCAAACACGTCCCTCAAAAGGCTTGCGGTCATGATGGCGAATTGCTGGGTCAGATCTATTGGCCCGGCCATATCCACCACAGCCTGCACCTGGCTGGCATATCCAGCATATCCGCCCGACCCCTCAAAAACGCCCTCATCCGTGACGCCCAGCAGAGATACCAGATGTCCCCCCGCGCTGCTGCCCATTGCCCCGATGCGATGAACGTCCAGCCCGTACACCGCCGCGTTGGCCCGCAGATGGCGGATGGCGCATTTCAAGTCCTCGATCTGGGCCGGGAACTTGTGCTCTGGAGCTAAACGGTAATTGATCGATACCAACAGGTAGCCCCATTGGGTCAAGCGGACGATTTCATCCCTGCCTTGGCGCAAGGTTTTATCGCCCGAAGTCCAACTGCCTCCATGCACCCAAACCACAACCGGCAGAGGCCCCTCCGCGCTGGCCGGATAATGCATGTCCATCTTGAGGTCAACCCCGCCCGCCGTGCAGTAGGTCAGGTCCCGCTCCACAGCGCCGAGTTTGGCGGGGTCTGGGAAGGAATACGTAGCCGTTGAGGGCGGGGCCTTTGAGGGCGATGGCGTAATCGAGGCTGGAAGTGCGAGAGTTTGAGAAGGCGCAGATGGCACCTGGGGCGCAGGGGGAGTTGTCGTCTTGAGACCCTCCATCATCCCGCAAGCCGCGGTCAGGATCGTCAGGAGAGCGAGGCGGGTGGCGAGGCGTTTCATAGATGCGTTTATCAATTTTCTTTGGGCGCTTAGTTTTCCATGTTGGATCCCCGGTCTATTGAAGGTATTGGTCGAAAAAGGTCATCAAGATGTCGATGAGTTCTGCTTGGGATGGAAAAATCCTGCCCCCCACCGGCGCAAAGCCGTGTTCGGCATTGGTCACGATGATGAGGTGGGAGGAGACTCCGGCGCCCTCCAGCGCTGAGTGCATGTCCAGGGATTGCTGGACCGGCACTACTGTGTCGTATTCACCATGCAGGAACAAGAAGGGAGATGCGTTACTTGAAACGTAATATAGAGGGCTGGCTAGTCCTACGATAGAATCACGGCACGTGGTGAGACCAAATAGGTGATCTGCAAGCTCGGCGGTGCAAATGGTTCTGATTTCGGTTGGGCCATATATATTCGCCACTGCTTGGACCTGGCTTGAATAGCCCGCGTATCCGCCGTTGCCATCAAATCCATCTTGTGGACCGGTTACGCCCATCAGCGAAGCCAGATGCCCGCCTGCGCTGGAACCCCACACACCGATGCGAAAAGGATAAAGACCGTAGGTTTCCGCGTTGGCCCGCAGAAAACGCACCGCGCATTTCACGTCCTCAATTTGGGCGGGGAATTTATGTTGCGGCGCCAGCCGGTAATTGATTGACGCCACCAGGTAGCCTTGATCTAACAATGCGGGCAGATAGGTGTGGAGAATGCCATTATTTTTATCGCCTCCGGTCCAGCCTCCACCGTGGACGTATATCACCGCCGGCAGCGTAAATCCCTTTCCTTTTGACCGGTATAAATCCATCTTGAGCGCTACCCCATCCACGGTGCAATAGGTGACATCCAGTTCGACATAGTAACCCAACCCTGGGGTTGAAGTTGGGGTCGGAGTGGCAGTCCTGGGGGGTACTGTAGGGGTGAACTGAATCTCAGGGGCAGTGGCCGTTGTGCCGTTTGCATCTGAAGTTGTGGTTGAAAAGCCCTCTGCCTTTGTGGGCAGAGTGAACCTTGAAACCGGGATCGACTCGTAGCCTAAGGTTATGGTCGGATAGGGTGTTTTTT
>CBDUUP010000400.1:0-3789 GCA_965370435.1 uncultured Anaerolineales bacterium
CAAATGCCCCAATAATATTAGTACCTAAAAGATGGTTAAGGTTCATTCCCTGGATCTATTTTGACGACTACTTTACGAAATATTTATACAAAGAAGTTCCTAAAGAAAATGAAACAATACTAACCAATAGAATAGCTGTACTGAACTACAATAGACAGAACTACGATGTCGTTCAATCCTATATAAAAACTAAAGAACTTCAGCAATCTGATTGCAAAAATGATCCGTTATTTAAACCAATACCAATTACATCTGCCAAACGAAAACTTTCTACAATCTTGAAACTTCCAACGGGTAAAGTCAATAAAGCGGACAGGAAATACGAAGACAATGTTTGTCAGTTATTAGCTTCCATTCTCTATCCTCAACTAGATTTCGCTGAAATTCAAAGCAGAACCGATAGGGGTGTTTTGATACGTGATTTAATATTTTATAACAATCGATCTTATGATTTTCTGAAAGACATATACGATGAATTCAAGTGTCGGCAAATCGTCGTGGAAATGAAAAACGTAAAAGAAGTAAAAGGAGATCACATCAATCAATTGAATAGATATTTATCAGAACAATTCGGCAGATTTGGTATTATTCTTACGCGGAATCGAGTACCCAGAAATATTTACAGAAATACAATAGATTTATGGTCAGCTCAGAGAAAATGTATCTTGATAATTGACGATGAAGATTTAAAACTAATGTGCCAATTGTATGAGAGTAAACAACGAAACCCAATAGATGTTATCAAAAAAAAGTATGTAGAATTCACCAGAGATTGTCCTAGTTGAAGATAATAATATGAAAAAAAATGAAATTGACCTATTCGAAAAAACCTACGCACAGATGCAGGCATTACATTCTGAAATTAGTACCTTATCCAAAAAATCCCCCAATGATGGAGTAAATACTTTTAAATTGAACTTCACAAATAATGTTATTGAAGAAGCGAACAAGATTCTGGGCAAAAAATATAAACCTTTTTCTGACTTTGACAGATTTGATGAAGAAAATATTCCAACTAACAGCGATGTAACAATGATATTGTCTCAATACATAAATTGCTTGGAAAAATTAAGGTCAGATAACATTCATTCTAAAGTCAGCAATTGGTATTGGAATATTGATGATGATGAATCAAATATCAGAACATCCCCACCTAAAAAGATAAAAGGGTAATTACTATGTCAAAAGAAAATCCTTCTAATTTACCAACCACAGTTGATGTTGCTTGGTTTGTATCGCTTACACCGTTGCTCGAGTCTCTGTATGTAGAATTAAAGGATTTATCAAAAAAGAAGCAAGATGAAATATTGAATATTTTGAAAGTAAAGATGACAAACAAGTTATTGATACAAATAAGAGAACTGCTAAAAAATGAAATAACAATTGATTTCTTAAATCTACTTGATGAGGAAACTTTACCTTCAAATAGCGATGCGGTGTTAATCATATCTCAATACAGAGCCGTTATCGAACAATATGAAAATTTATATACCGATACCTATGGTGACTGGAAAACTATAGATTAACACAATTGAGAAAATCTACAATTCTTTCTCTCAACCGAGTTCTTTCCAATCCATTCTTCCAACCTGATTCTCTCCGTCCTCACGCAGGATTAGCTATGCTTCACTTTACAGCATCCAAATAATATTGAGCTATTGGGCAAATCAACATGGGGCGACCCAGTAGGTCGCCCCTAATTTGCAATCCGCAACCTGCAATCCCCCCTACCCCTCCCGACTCATCGCATCCATCACTGCAACCGCCGCAATATTCACAATATCCCGCACGTCGTCGCCAGTCTGCAGCACGTGCACCGGCGCGCCCATCCCCAGCAGGATCGGGCCGATGGCCTGGGCGTTCCCCAGCCGGGCCAGCAGCTTATAGCCGATATTGGCCGCCTCCAGCGAGGGGAAGACCAGCACGTTGGCGTCCTTCACCTGGCTGAACGGGTAGCGCTCGTCCACGATCTCCGGCACGATAGCGGTGTCGGCCTGCATCTCGCCGTCCACGGCCAGGTCAGGGTGCTTGGCCTTGATTATTTCCACCGCACGACGCACCTTGTCAGAGAGCTTATGGGGCGTGCTGCCGAAATTGGAGAAAGACAACATCGCCACCCGCGGCTCCAGCTCCAACTGCCGGGCGTAATTGGCCGCCAGGCAGGCGATCTCGGCCAGGTCCTCTGCGCTGGGGTCAATGATTACGGTGGCGTCGGTGAACAAGTAGACCCGCTCCTCCACGATCATGATATACACCCCCGCCACCCGCTCCGCATCCGGGCTGGTGTGGTGGATCTCCAACGCCGGGCGGATCACCTCCGGGTATTCGAAGGTCAGGCCGGAGACGAACGCGTCGGCGTCGCCCATCTTGACCATCATCGGTCCGAAGACGTTGCGCTCCCGCAGCCGCTTCCGAGATCCTTGCACCGTCATCCCTTTGCGCCGCCGGAGTTCATAATAAGCCTGAACGTACTCCTCCAGGCGCTCGTAACGCCGGTGGTCAACCACCAAAGGATCGCTGTCCAATCCCAACCGCTCGATGTGCTTTTTTATCACCTCGGCGCGTCCCAATAGGATCGGAACGCCGACCCCCTCGTCCGCCACCTGGGCCGCGGCCCGGATGATCTTGGGGTCCTCGCCCTCGGCAAAGACCACCCGCTTCTGGGGTTTGGCAGCCTTAGCCTTGTGCATGATGTAATGGCGCACCTGCTGCCCCTTCCCCATGCGGAAAGCCAACTGCTCCCGATATTCGTCCAGGTCAATCTGCTTCCGGGCCACCCCGGAATCCATGGCCGCTTTGGCGACCGCCGGAGCCTCCCACAGCAGCACCCGCGGATCCAGCGGCTTGGGGATGATATACTCCCGCCCGAAACGGATGCTTTCCTGGCCGTAAGCCCGCAGCACGCTGTCGGGCACGTCCTCTTTGGTCAACGCGGCCAGAGCGTGGGTGGCGGCCATCTTCATCTCGTCGTTGATGGCGCTGGCCTGCACGTCCAACGCGCCCCGGAAGATGAAAGGGAAGCCCAGCACGTTGTTCACCTGGTTGGGATAATCCGACCGCCCCGTGCCGATGATGGCGTCCGGGCGGGCCTCTTTCGCCAACTCGTATTTAATTTCCGGGTCGGGGTTCGCCATCGCAAAGATAATGGGGTCCTCGGCCATGGTCTTGACCATATCAGGCGTCAACACGTCCGCAATCGAGAGGCCGTAGAACACATCTGCCCCGCGCACCGCGTCCGCCAGGGTGCGAGCATCGGTCTCCACCGCGAAAGGCGCTTTGTACTGGTTCATGCCTTCTTCGCGGCCTTTGTAGATCACCCCCCGGCTGTCTACCATCAAGATATTCTCCCGGCGCATCCCCAACATCACAGCCATGTTGGCGCAAGAGATAGCCGAAGCCCCGGCCCCCGATATCGCCACCTTCACCTCGTCAATCTTCTTGCCGGTGATCTCCAGGGCATTCAGCAGACCCGCGCTGGAGATGATGGCGGTGCCGTGCTGGTCATCGTGGAAGACGGGGATGTCCAGCATCTCTTTGAGGGTTTGTTCGATGTAGAAACACTCCGGGGCCTTGATGTCCTCCAGGTTGATGCCGCCAAAGGTCGGCGCGATTGCTCGCACCACCTGGATGATCTCTTCCGGGTCGTGGCTGTCCAACTCGATGTCAAACACGTCAATGTCGGCGAACTTGGTCTCGGGGGGCTCGCGAAGGTCGCGAGGATACTCGCTCCTCGAATTCGATCGAATAAGTTGGTTTTCCGATTCACGGTTTCAGCACTCAGGAAGCTCG
>CBDUUP010000401.1:0-3787 GCA_965370435.1 uncultured Anaerolineales bacterium
TACAGGTGCTGCGTTGGGATGGGGAGGCAGTCCTTCCAATTTTGGAAAGGGATGCCTGGTACTACGAAATTCAGGAGGGCCAACTACTCGTCTCAGAACTAATCCATATTGGCAGCAATCGCTATCTTGAAACCACCACCTACCAATGGGACGGCGCCGCATTGGTCGTCTTCTCGGTCACCCAGACCAAACTGAACACTCCCGGCGGGGGATAACCCTTCTTCTCCTCCTCCTTCGAGCAGAAAGGACGGGCTAAGTCCCGTCCTTTCTGTTTAATGTCCCATTGAAAGATTTTCATCCAGAGGGCGTTAAACCATCGGATGTTGAATTTGTTCAAGAATTAAATAGCCAAATAATTACTTAATGCCATTCACCTAACTCCAAATTACTGAGTTTTTTTAATTGCTGCATAAATTCGAGTAAAGAGGTCTTACTAATGAAATCCAAATTATATGTTTCCACAATCCTAATCTTGCTCATCATAACTATTTTGGCGGCCTGCACTTCCCCCGCGGCGACAACGACGGCTGCGCCTCCATTGGGAACAACGGCCCAATCAACAGCCACATTGATACCTCCTACATTTACGCCCATCATCACCGTCTCCAACACACCTACCCCCTCCCCCAGTGAGAGCTTAGGCGAAGAGATCATCTTCACCTCCGACCGCGATGGGGACAACGAAATCTACTTGATGACCTTCACCGGAGAGTCGAGTGACGAGGAGAGCAGCCTGGAACAATTAACCGACAACGATGCGGAGGATTATTGGGGAGCCTGGTCGCCGGATGGGGAACAGATCGCTTTTGCATCCGATAGAGACGGCAACAATGAAATCTACCTCATGAACGCAGATGGCAGCCAGCCTCGCCGCCTGACCGACCACCCCGCCGATGACTACCACCCCATATGGTCGCCGGATGGAAGCCAGATATCCTTCTTCACCGACCGCGACGGGAACCGGGAGATCTACGTCATGGACGTTTCCGAAAGCGCCGAGCCGGGCGAGTACCCTCTCCGCAACCTGACCAACAACCCCGCCGATGACGATTTCCAGGACTGGTCCCTCGACGGTTCGCAGATCGTCTTCAACACCAATCGCGATGGCAATTGGGAGATCTACCTCATGGACGCGGATGGCAGCAACCCGCAACGCCTGACCGACACAACGGCCAATAATTTTATGCCCGCCTGGTCACCCGATAGCGACCGGATCGTCTTCGAGTCCACTCGTGATGGCAGCCTGGAACTCTTTGTGATGGACGCCGACGGCGGCAATATTCAGCGATTGACCCGCAACAGCTATGGGGAACACGAAGCCGACTGGTCGCCCAACGGAGACCTAATCCTCTTCGTCCTCACCCGAGGGGGAAATGATGAAATCTACGTCATGAACGCAGACGGCAGCGGCCAGCGTAACCTCACCAACCACCAGGCGACGGATTGGAACCCTGATTGGAAGCCGGAGCAGGAGGCTCATGGAAACGGAGGCGGCCAGATTGCCTTCTACTCCGAGCGCGATGGCAACGCCGAAATCTACCTCATCAACGCGGATGGGACCGGACTGGAGAGGCTGACCGACAACCTCGCCGATGATGTATGCCCTGCTTGGTCGCCGGATGGCAAACAGATAGCCTTCATGTCCAGCCGCAACGACCCCGACCCCGCCAGGTGCTTCCCCGATTGCAACTACGATCTCTACTTGATGGACGCGGACGGCGCCAACCAACGCCAATTGACCGGCTCTCCCGACCCCGACATACATCCATCCTGGTCGCCGGATGGGACTCAGATCGCCTACGCTTCAGGCCAGGGGGAGTCTAACGAAATATACGTCCTGACCGTAGCTGACGCGCTGAACACCGGTGGAAGCGATCCCCGGCGGCTGACCGAGAATGAATTCGATGACATGCGTCCCGACTGGTCGCCCGACGGGGCACGCATCCTCTACAACTCCTTGCGCGACGGCTACTGGGAAATCTTCATCATGGACGCG
This sequence comes from uncultured Anaerolineales bacterium, assembly GCA_965370435.1. Lineage (GTDB taxonomy): Bacteria > Chloroflexota > Anaerolineae > Anaerolineales > UBA11579 > CBDUUP01. The sequence continues at coordinate 1,997 of CBDUUP010000401.1, forward strand.
GACGGCGGCAACCCCCAACCCCTGACCAACGCGCCCACTCACAAATTATTTCCCACCTGGTCGCCCGACGGGACCCAGATCCTCTATTTCGAAATGCCGAATATGAACGGCAGCATCCCCAGACCGGACATCTACGTGATGGACGCGGATGGAACCAATGTCCGCCAGCTCACCGACGATTCGTCAAATGTCGACGAGGACGGCGCCTGGTCGCCCGATGGAGCCAAAATCGTCTTCCAATCCACCCGGAATGGAAACTACGAAATCTACATCATGAACGCCGATGGCAGCGACCCGCGGCGGCTTACCTTTGATCGCGCTGGAGACTTCTGGCCCGATTGGCGGCCATAACTTCAACATGGAGACACAATGAAAACAAGACCTATACTTCATTTTCTGACACTGTTCCTATTGCTGATTCTTTCAAACGCCTGCGCCTCTCCCGCGCCAATAACGGCTGCGGCGACCCAATCGCCGACTTCACTCCCTCCCTCGGCGACAGCGATTCCATCTACAGAATCAGTCATTTCATTCACCCCGACCGGTATTGAACCCTCTCCGCCAAACCCATCGGCAACCTCAGCTTACACGTCCGGTCAGTTTGAGATCGTGAACATTCTACGGGGGCACAATTCTCAAGTGTCACACATCGCCTTCTCCCCTGACGGCGCGATGCTCGTATCCGGGAGTATTGACCGCACCATAAAATTGTGGGACCTGGTAAGCGAGGAAGAGATCTACACCCTCACCGATCCCGACCAGGGAGTTTATTGGGTGGGCATGTCACCGGACGGGGCCTTAATAGCCGCCGCCACTGGCGGCCAGATGGCGGTTTACGAAGTCGAGAGTGGACAAAGAGTGGCTACCTTAGGCGGGCATGGAAGATACATGTTAGGGGGGAGCTTTTCACCCGACAGCGCTCTGTTGGCAACCGCCGGAAGCGACACCGCTGTGAAACTCTGGCGCGTTAGCGACTGGCAAGAAGTGGGTGAATTGCACGGGCATACGGGGGGAATAAACAGCGTCGCCTTCTCGCCGGATGGCGCCCTGCTGGCCGCCAATTCTGGAACTCCCGACTTCACCATTAGGATATGGGATATCGAGCGCAGAGAAGAGATTCAAATCCTTCGCGGGCATACCACCGACTCGCATGCCATCGCCTTCTCTCCAGACGGACGGTGGCTTGTTTCGGGAGGCCCGGATCGCACCGTGATGCTGTGGGACGTAGAAAGCGGGGAGCTGGCGCGCACCTTGAGCGGATACCGGGATGTGATCTACGGGATCGCCTTCTCTCCCCGAGGGGATTTGATCGCCGCCGCCACCGGAAGCGACCGGAGAGTCTTCCTCTGGGACCCGGCCAGCGGACAGGTTGTGGACAGGCTCAGGGGGCATTCTGGGGAAGTAATGACGGTGGCTTTCTCGCCGGATGGGCTGTTCCTGGCCTCCAGCGGCGAAGATGGTGAGATCATCATTTGGAGTATCCCCCACTAAGCTCGTCGCAAGTATAAACCTCACCCTCAAGGAAATAAAGACCATGCTATCTAAACAACAATCGCTCAAAATGACACTGCTATTGGTAATTATTTTTACTGCCTGCGCCTCTCCCGCGCCGACGGCAACAACAGCTCCTCCCTCCGCAACCCCGCTCCCACACACAGCGACCGCCCTTCCCTCTACGGCAACCCTCACCGCCACTCTCCCCCCCACCCACCCCCCCGCGCCCACCCCCCCCCCCCCCCCCCCCCCCGCCCAGGCCCCCCACCGCGGGGGCCCACCCCCCCCGGGGGGGGG
>CBDUUP010000402.1:0-3773 GCA_965370435.1 uncultured Anaerolineales bacterium
TGGTGGCGGGGGTCGGGCGAATCCTCCCACTGGTGTGGGAGTCGTGGCTTTAGCGGGGAAAGACCGACCCACCAGACCCGGAAAACGCCTCGACTCCTAAAAACGTCACTTTCTAGTTCAAGTGTAAGACAAATCGGATTCTTTGCACTTGTTCTAGACATGAGCCAAAAATATTTTTTGTCTTTCTCTCTAAGCGAAGCGACGTTCTCTGCGCACTCTGCGTCTCTGTGGTGAAAAAAAATCCCTTATTTTCAAATGACCGAACACACCGGCTGGCTGCTCGATATCTACACCGATCCCCAGGAGGGCGGCCTGGTCCTATGGCTGCTGGGCGAGGACGGCCATCGCCATCGCCTGCGCCAGCATTTCCCGGTGACCTTCTACGCCGCCGGGGAGCCTGCCCAACTGCGCGCCCTGTGGCGCTATCTGAGAGACCATCCGGCGCACGTCTATCTGAGCCGCACCCAGCGCAGAGACCTATTCTCCCCCCAACCGCTCACCGTGATGTCCATCCAGGTGGCCGACGCCGCCCGGCAGCCGCGGCTTTTCTGGGATGTCAAGGGACGCTTCCCCGATCTGGACTACTACGACGCCGACATCCGCATCTTCCCCCGCCACGCCGCCGTGCATGACGTCTTCCCCCTGGCCCGCTGCCGGGTGACCGCCGACGAGGATGGCTGGGTGCAGCGCATCCTCCCGCTCGATTCGCGCTGGGACATTGACCTCCCCCCGCCCCCGCTGCGGATCCTCCTCATGCAGCCCAACTCCGACCCCTTCCACGCCCCGCCCACCCATTTGCACATTCGCTATGGACGCAACCGCGGCTCCCTGCCCCTGACGCCGGAGCGCCCGCTGCTGGTCAATCTCAGCGCCCTCCTCCGCCGCTACGACCCCGACCTGCTCCTGACCAACTGGGGGGACACCTGGCTGCTGCCCCATCTCCTGAAATTGTCTCAGCAATTGAGCATCCCTCTGCCCCTGAACCGGGACTCCGGCCGGGAGGTCACCCGCAAGAAGGAGCGCACCTATTTCACCTACGGCCAGGTCATCCACCGCGGGGGGCAGGTCTTCCTCCACGGGCGTTGGCATATTGACGGCCTGAACGCCATGATGTTCAGCGATTACGAGCTGGAGGGCGCCTTCGAGATGGCCCGGGTCAGCGGGCTCCCGGTGCAGGTGGCGGCCCGCAATTCCCCCGGCTCCGGGATCACCGCCATGCAGGTGATCGTCGCCCTGCGGAAGGGCATCCTGGTCCCCTATCACAAACAGCAGACCGAAAGATACAAGAGCGCCTCCGACTTGATCCGGGCCGACCGGGGCGGGCTGGTCTACCAACCCCTCATCGGCCTGCACCGCGACGTGGCCGAGATTGACTTCATCTCCATGTATCCCTCCATCATGCGGGTCTTCAATATCTCGCCGGAGACCGTGGGCGGCGGCTACCTGGAGGCCGCCGACCTGCCCGAACTGGAGAATTCCATGGACCTGGGCCAGCCCGGCCTGCTTCCAGAGACCCTGGCCCCGCTCCTGGACAAGCGCATCGCCCTCAAGGCCGCGTTGGCCGAAATGCACCCCCAGGACTGCCGCTACCAGACCTATAAAACCCAGTCCTCGGCCTTGAAGTGGCTGCTGGTGGTCTGCTTCGGATACACCGGCTACAAGAACGCCAAGTTCGGGCGGATCGAATCCCACCAGGCCATCACCGCCTACGCCCGGGAGGCTCTCCTGCGGGCCAAAGAAGCCGCCGAGGACCTGGGTTTCACCGTGCTGCACATGTACGTGGACGGGCTGTGGGTGCAGAAGCCCGGCGCAGCGCAGGTGCCCGACTTTCAGCCCCTCCTCGATGAGATCGTGAAGCGCACCCGGCTGCCCATCGCTCTGGACGGCATTTACCGCTGGGTGGCCTTTCTGCCCTCCCGGATGGACAGTCGCGTACCCGTACCCAACCGCTATTTCGGCGTGTTCCAGAACGGGGAGATCAAGGTGCGGGGCATCGAGGCCCGCCGCGGCGACACCCCCAAGTTCATCGCCCAGACCCAGATGGACGCGCTGCGCATCCTGGCCCAAGCGCCCTCGGCTGATGAGCTTCACGACTATCTTCCGGAGGCCGTCGCTCTGCTGCGCCAAAGGCTCAACGACCTGCGCGCCGGGAAGGTGGACTTGGAGAGGATGCTGGTCCGCCAGAGACTGAGCCGCGCCCTGGAAGAATATCGGGTTCCCTCTCCTTCGGCGCGGGCTGCGGGCCAGTTGGCGGCGGTGGGGAAAACCATCCGGGTGGGGCAGAGCGTGCGCTTCCTCTACGTGCGGGGCGCGCCGAGGGTGCTCGCCTGGGACCTGCCCATCTCCCCCAACCCCGCCGCCCTGGACCTGCCCCGCTACGCCGAACTGCTCCTGCGGGCGGGCAGCGCAGTCCTAGGCCCGCTGGGCGTGTCGGAAAACACCCTGCGAGATTGGCTCTTCAGCAACGCCGGCTACGGCGCGCCGCCGGGGATTGTAGTGAGGGGGATGGGAGAGAGATTGCCGCTGTGGATGAATGTATAAACGCCGCACTTTTGATGCCCGCCGCGGGTTGCTCTAGCTGTCGGGTGCCTCCACCAGAATGATCAACAACCGCCCAGCAGGCACCCAGTCCTCCTCCCCCAATGCGTTGTAATAACGAAGATCATCAACCGATACGCCATATTCTTCCGCCAGCGCTTCAAGCGTGATCCTTTCTTCAATATGCACGACTTGAAAAGCAGGCAGCCCGGCGTTCTCGGTCTGTCCCGGCAGCACGACGATGATCTGCCCCACCCACAGCGACATCCCCGGCATCCGGTAGTTCAAGGCCTCCAGGACTTCCACCGTGGTCTGGTAAAGTTTAGCGATAGCGGTATAGCTCTCCCCCGGACGCGCCTCATGCAGGAGGAATTGCCCCTCCGGGCCAAAAGGCGTCATCAAGCCCGGCCCCGGGGTGGGTCCCGGCGGCGTTGGCGTCCGCGTCGGGCGTTGGGTGGAACTCGGGGATGGAGTGACCGTCAATGTCGGGGTATCCGTGGACCGGTTGACACTGGCGGGCGTTGCCAAGCCGGGCGTCACCGACGGAGACCTCATCACAACCTCAGGCGAAATTTCTCCATAGCCGCCGGTCACCGGGATGAGAGGCCGCTGGATGAATTCACCGATCATATAGAACAGCAAAAAAATGGCTACCAGAATCCCAACGCCGCCCCAAATCTTATCCGCAAAGCTGCTTTGTTTCATGGAAACGCCATCCGCCAGAAAGAAATTTGTAAAGCAGAACCACAACATACCAATACAATGAATGCCCCCATTATAGCCAGTCTGGACGCAAACGTCAAATCATACTAAATTAGTCTGTTTATTAAATCATGGCAAACAAAATGAAAAGCGCCGCACATAAATCGTGAAGTTGGGTTTTGCTTGAATGTATAATAGATGACCTTTGGGTGTTCTATCCGCAAACCGGCTAAAGCCTCGACTCCAAGCCGAGTATAATGTAAGGAGTCGAGGCTTTAGCCGGAGAATTTTTAACCATGTCCAAATCTCACCACCCGCCCCATGTCCTTCTGGATGACACATGGTACATCATCACCTCGTCAATATACCAAAAGCGTCCTTTGATGAAAACAACTGGTCATAAAGAATTGGTTCAAGACCAACTCGAAAAGCTGGTCCACGAATTTGAATTTATCTTGAAAGCCTGGGTAATTTAGGACAACCATTAACATCTCTTGTTGAAAAGTAATGTAGGCGATGATTTACCGCAATTC
>CBDUUP010000403.1:0-3766 GCA_965370435.1 uncultured Anaerolineales bacterium
CCTTTTTACTGAACCTTGCGCTGTAATACTAATCACCCATCCCCTCCTAGCTTCAACCCCCCCATCTCCTCGCCTCCCACCCGGCCGATCCCCGGTTTCTCCGTGCCCACCTGTCCGCCACGGATGTACCACATGGTGGAGCGGCTGATGAAATCGGCGGGGAAGAGGTTGAGGTCGGTGGTGGTGAGCAGGGACTGGTGCTCCTCAGCGATGCGGGAGAGCAGGTCGAAGCGGCGAGAGGAGTCTAGTTCGGCCAGCACCTCGTCCAGCAGCAGCACCGGCCACATCCCGGTTTTCTCTTTCATCCAGGAGACCTCGGCCAGTTTGAGGGTCAACAGGTTGGTGCGCACCTGCCCCCTTGAGCCGTAAGTGCCCAGGTCTATGCCGTTGCTCAGGAAGCGCAGTTCGTCCCGGTGGGGGCCGATGGTCGTCATCCCCCGGGCGATCTCCTCCCTGCGCTGTTTCAGCAGAGCCTCTTGAAATCCGGCCTCGATCTGCCTTTCGGAAAAGCTGCTCCGGTCGGCGGGGGCGTCCAGGGCGAGAGAGTATTGGTTCTCCTCTTTGGGGATGGGGTCGTAAGAGGGCTGGTAGTCGAAGCGCAGCACCTCGCTGCGGCGGGTCAATTCGTGGTGGATGCGGGCGGCGATGAGTTCGATCTCCTGGATGGCGTGGATGCGGTCATAGATCAGTTTTGCACCGCAGGAAGTCAAGTTTTCATCCCAGAATGCCAACTGGTCCGGGTCCCCACCTTCCTTGCCAAGCTGCTTGAGCAGGGCGTTGCGCTGGCTGAGGATGCGGTTGTATTCGCTCAGGGTCTCGCTGTATCCGGGGACCACCTGGGAGAGGGCCAGGTTGATGTAGCGGCGGCGGTCGGAAGGCGAGCCTTCCACCACCCGCAGCATCTGGGGCAAGAACAGCACCGCGTTGAATTGGCGGACCAGATCGCTGACCTTGCTCTTCACCCCGTCCAGGAGCGCTTCTTTGCGAGTGCGGATGCTCCCATTCAGGTCGGTGACCTCCTGGATCAAACGAATCTCCAGGCGGTGGCTGCGGTCTCCCCGCTCGAAATCGGCCACGATTCGAGCCACCACTGGCTGGTTGATGGCAGCCTCTCGCGCGGCGATGAAGTTGATCAGTTGGCGGTCGTTGTCCGCGTGGAAGGAAGTGAAGGTCGCCAGGAAGTAAATGGCCTCCAGAACACTGGTTTTTCCCTGGGCGTTAGCCCCCACCATCAGGATGACGTTGCCGGGCACGTCTACGTCCATGCGTGAAAAATTTCGGAAGTTGGTCAGAGAAAGGTGGATGAGGCGCATAGGTTTTTTTCAGGGTAATGCCACGGGGCCGCTGCCTCCGTGGCAGAGTAAGAAAAGAATAGCTTTAGGATGCTTGCCGCTAAGTATATCAACAGAAAAGCCATTCAGCCATTCAGTATTTCAGCGAATCAGTGTCTCAGTGTTCAGTTTTTCAGCCATCCACCGCTTCAACTTCGGGCGTCTCTTCTGGGATCGGGTACACTTTTTCAGCTTTATCCACGAACAGAACGCCGTTCAGATGGTCAATTTCATGTTGGAAGATGCGGGCCAGCCATCCTTGGGCTTTAATCTTCTGGGGCTGGCCGCGGCGGGTGAATCCCTTCACCGTCACCGATAGGGCGCGTTCCACGTCTCCTACAACCGTAGGGAGAGAGAGACAGCCCTCCGTGCCCATCAGGGTCTCTTCCGATCTGCGGGTGATCTCTGGGTTGACCAGCACGTAGAGTTTGGGAGGGGTTGGGGTTTCCACATCCTCTTCTTCTTCCTTGCTGAACTCAACTACGATCACCTGCTCGGAGGCATCCACCTGGGGGGCTGCCAGCCCTGAGCCAGGCGCTTCGCGCATGGTTTCGATCATGTCGTCCACCAGGGTTTGCAGACCCTTGTCGAACTTGGTCACCTTGCGGGCCTTGCGCCGCAGGGTGGGGTGGGGATTGGTGATGATTTTGCGTATTGCCATAAGCCTATTTTAACCTCTAAAGTATGGTTGCTGCATACCAATAAAAACTTACGTCTCGTTATTATCAATATCGGGTTCGTCAGGCAGGCCGTCCCGTGTTCCTTCTTCCTCCCGATAGACTTCGGAATGGCGGTGGTAGGTTGCCAGCCATTCAGCCATGCGTTCCCGCTCCCGGTCGGCTTCGGCTTTCCTCTTGGTGGCGATGCGGATGGACATCCGGTTGAAGATGTCTTGCTGCACCTGGGCCGGATCGAAAATATTCTCGAAATCGAAGACCGCGGTGCCCACGCTGGCCCGAACTGTTCCGAAGTTCAAGAGCAGGCCTAATATACCGGTGCGGTTTTGGTTCAAGCTGAGGATGTTTTCCAGAGGGGCGGATTTCCGTTCTTCAGCCCCCAGAGGTGTGCGTTCAATGTCAATGATATGGTCGGTGGTGATCTGGTACATATCGTTGCGCCAGTCTACGTACTTGTAGAGCCACCAGGCAAAAAGGATCGCTCCCACGGCGATGGTGAAGACCAGCATGGACATCGAGGAGATGAATCCCAGGAACCCAAAAAGCATTCTAGCGGCGAACAGGAGGAGCAGCGCCAGCAGACTTATGCCTGGCGCCCAAGTTGTCGTTATCAACACCCACCAATGTTTGCGATAGATGATGGTGCCGCCGTCTTCATAGCGCAGTTTGAAGAAGGATGAGAACATGATCTGGAGGGGAGTTGGCTCCTCGGTGAGATCCTTGGCCCATTCTGGGGTCACGTCGGGAGCTTCTTCTTCGGGGGTGGGCAGACCCAATTGCTTACGGAGAGCAAATTCCATGGCGTCTGATTCGGAACGGGCGGTCACTTGCTTGGTGCGCTGCCAGTATTCCTCCACCAGGTATTGGATCTGCTCCGGTTTGCCCACGCCTCGCATGGTGATGTGGCCGGTGTAGGTGCGGACGATGACGTTGCCGTAGCCCAGGATCCGTCCCAGTTGGTCGGTGCCGATGCCCACTGAGAGGATGGTGCCCAGAGGGGCTTCCTCCCGGCTGTCGTACAGGGCGATCACTTTTTCAAGCCACACCACCCGTTTATTGGTGATGATGTAGTAGTCGTTGCCCCAATCAATGCCCTTCCAGAGTCCCCAGGCGATGGCGGCGGCCAATATTATGAGACCGAAGACCAGAGGGGTGTAGATTTGAGTGAGATAGGTGAGGAAGATGAGGGGGATGGCAAACACGCCCACGAAAACCGGCCCGATCAGGCCGCTCCACAGCATGGCCGGATGTTTGCCAGTCACCAGGTAGACCACCTCATCCTCGGCCAGCCATTTGAACATCAACCGCCGAGACTTGCGGCGGCTGGCGATGGTGGTCTCCACCCTGGAGCGGATCTGGGGATATTCCTCCAGGATTTCGAGAAACTCATCCTCTTCAATATACAATACATCGGCGTGGGTGTCGGCTTTCACGTTGGCTGTGCGGGGCCGGTCATAGAGCAGGGCCTCCTCCCCGAAGTAGTCTCCGGTGACCAGGTGGGCGAGTTTGATCTCTTCGCCGTCTTCATCCTCCCGGGTCACGATGACTCGGCCCTTGAACACTATGAAGAAAACATCTCCCTCATCGTCCTCTTCGATAAGCAACGTGCCTTCATCCACGTGGCGAAGGCGGAATTGGCTCGCAATATCCCGAATCGCCCCCTCTTCCAGACCCCTGAAGAGGTGCATTCTGTTGAACAGATCAATGATTTGCACTTGTGTGTCGTGCATGAGGCTATTTTAGAATAAGTCCTGAATT